>JBAWXY010000008.1:0-35418 GCA_037143835.1 Bacteroidota bacterium | reverse complement strand
CCGTGCCCTTTGCCCTTACGCCGTTATGCCATATTATATCCAGTTTTTCCTGAAAAACCAGGCGAAAATATATGCTGAACCGAAAATTGCAATCATTGTGACAAAACCGGCAACAGATAATACGGCCATTCCTGATAGAGCAGCGCCACTGGTACATCCCCGGGCAAGCTGAGCACCATAAACAAAGAACACACCACCCAGAAATGCAAAGATCAATCGCCTGGTATTTGATATTTTCGGAGACTTTTCAATTTTAAATTTCAGTCTCTTTGAAATTGCTCCTGATAAGAATCCACCGGCTACGACTCCGAGTATTTCGAGTGTAAGCCAGTTTTTTAAAGGTTTTTTCCCGTCTTCGAAATATTTGCTGTAGTAGATTGATTCTTCAGCATGCTGACGATCAACTGCTCCGACAATCGAGACAACACAGTATTTGAGACCACCGCTGGCACCCAGGCCGCGACCTGAGAGGAACATCGCCAGTAATAGTACTATCCCCAACATGGTACCGGCTATGTACGGATTCATGTACCTGCTCTTCATGATATGTAAAATAATATTAAGTGTAAAACAATTAATTATACACTATGTTTATAATAACACTGTTATAAAAATCTAACTCTCTGGTAATAAGTCATTAGTTTTTAGTTTTGTCGGGGTGAATATTCCTATTATTCCTTTTATACCTACACTCATTACAATATTATAAAAGAAAGCGAGAAAGCCGATTAGCAGCAATGTTCCGCATATTGCAGCAAGTATCATATACAGATTGAATTCCCCATTGATATATAGCGAACGCCTGAGCATGCCATTGAGTCCGGCCATACCCATAAATGCTCCCATACCGATACCACCTGTCAGATGACACCAGAAATGAACATTTACAAGTTTTTGGCTATACATTTTTGCGCCATTGGTTACAATTGGGAATAAAATATATATAGCTGAGTAGAGCGTCATTGTTAATCCGACAAGAATAGCAACATGAACATGCGGACCAACTACCCACTGAGTGTTGTGAAGGATCCTGTTCAATCCAACATCAGCCTGCATAATGCCGGCCGGTACAGCGAGAGCAAAACCAAGCAACCCGCCGATCAGGAACTTCAATGGATTAGTCATCTTAAGAGGTCTGGCACTCCAGAGGGTTGCAAGGGTGATGAAAAAAGCAAGACCCTGTGTAATAAGTTCGAATGCAGTTACCATCTCACCCGACAGGACTTTAAGTGTGTTTGGCTGTGCCTGGTCAGAGAGGAGGTGATGCGACCAAACAGTCCAAGATACAATCAACTCAACCAGCAAGGCAGCCCTTGCAATGTTCTGCATAAAAAGCGGTTTGCCGCTTATCATCGTAGCCAATAGATACCATGTTCCTGCAACGAATATCAGTACAAGTCCGTCAGCAATCAGATCTAGACCCCACCAGAACCAGTTTTTATATAAAAGAGCGTCAATAGCTGTTTCCTTAAGGTCAAATCCTAAAATAGCCGCTACCATATATACAAGGATCAGCACTCCTGTAAAGAGTATCGTTGCTGTATTTAGAGCCATATCAACGCTACCCCGTGCCACAGCGGCTACAGGCAGGGGAACAAGATGTTCCTTTTTATTTTTTGTAAAGAGGTTCCTGAATCCGGTGAGGCCCAGTGCAGAAGCAAGCAATGCCTTTGAGGGTTGTTTCTCCCACCCCTCCGGAGTGTAAGCTATTGTCTTGAAAATGTTTATGATAAATAGAGCAGTACCAACCATTACAATGGCTATCCCGATAATAAAAAAGGTCCCGCCCCAGACACTGAACTGAGAGAAATCAGCAGGCAGAGGCCAGTAGAGAGTGTAAAGCGGGGCATAATGGCTGATGAAGCCGGCAAACCAGAAGATAAACGTCCCGGCCGTGACAAGTATGAATGTCCAGTTTCCAAGCTTAATGCTCCATAAGGGTTTCTTCATTAAGAATGGCACCAGGAACAGAAATGCCCCGAAGACTATCGAGTAAGTTGAACCGAAAATTCCGACCAGTGGATGGGCTGTCAGAATTGCAAAGAACTGTGGTTCCGAAATGAATGGGAGAGGTCTGACTTCATAAAGCCTCATCAGCATTCCTTCTATTACAACAAATCCGAAATAGATCAGACCAACAACAACAAAGCGGAGTGTTAGTTTCTGTATAGGGGTAAGTGTTTCAGACTTGAAAAGTCCCTCCTCACCATTTATAAATGTATTAATGAAACTCATATCGGTAAAATTTGAGATTTGTAAATAGCTAAATATTAATTTGTTGCGTTGGCCGGGATAACCTGAACGGCATCTTTCTTGATCATAAAGACCCCTTTTGGCCCTGAATACTCAGTTGATCGTATTGTATAAACGCCTTCCCGGTCGAAGTGCCATAACAGATCATTCCGGTGCCCCGGTACAACCTGCATCTGAAACATCATACTGTTATCGCTCCTGAACAGCCCGAAACCATAGGTGAGGTCTTCCGACTTGACATCGAAAAGAACCTTGTCATTAACATTAATTATCAGTTTTTCAGATGGCAAAATAAACTGATGATCTTTTACTGTAATAACAAATGTTTTGTCGGGTTTATAATCCGACCTGTTCAGATCCATCTCTGCCCATGGGATGGTGTTGTAGGTGATCAGGTGAAGTGAAACACCAATAACAGTGAGGAAACCGACAAAAGTGTAAAAAAATGCCGGTTTTACAGCAAGGCCTTTACCCTTCCCGGCAACCTTAAAACTGAACCATACTATCAGAAGAATTATGACAACACAATAGGGTGTATATGCCAGTGTCTGTCCTGTCAGAACCATTTTTGAGTCAACCATACGACCTCCTTTTAAAGATATTGAAAACTGTATTTTTTAGTTTATAGCATATTATACAAATTTAAGAGAAAATGTGTGAATGTCAAGGATTTGCCCGATATAATCAGATTGAGTTGCTGTATGAACTCACCCCCGGTCCCTTGTTCCTTGCCCTTCGCTGTTGTCATTTTTTATCATACCTTTATAAAATAATAATACTACTACGATGGGCAGATTCAAGCTGACAATTGAATACGATGGTACCCGCTATTCGGGCTGGCAGATGCAGAAGGGCGGAAAAACAATTCAGGGAGAGATACTGGAGGCATGCAGGGAGGTATTTAAAGGTGAAGAGGTTGATATTTTCGGAGCAGGACGAACTGATGGGGGCGTTCATGCATCGGGTCAGGTTGCGCATCTCGGTGTTGAAACAGATCTGGCACCGTTGAAGATAAAATATGGGATCAACGACCGTCTTCCACCGGATATCTGTGTAATAAATGTTGAAGAGGCCCATCCGAAGTTTCATGCCCGGCACGATGCAAATGCCCGTAGTTATATTTACCAGATAAGCAGAAGACGTACTGCCTTCGGGAAAAAGTATGTATGGTGGATAAAAGACCAGCTTGATATTAATCTGATGAATGAAGCTGCAAAAAATTTTCCCGGACTCAAAGATTACAGGTACTTCACCGACGAAGCACAGGAACAATCATCCACGAAGGTAGAGATACTTCATGCAAAGGTGAATGATTTTGGTGACATGCTTGTCTTTCATGTTGTAGGTTCACATTTCCTGTGGAAGCAGATAAGACGTATGACGGGAGTACTGGTTGAGGTAGGACGTGGCAAACTGTCACCCGCTGATGTTGCTTCATTTTTCAGACTCAAGTCAGATATTCCGGCAAAACTTACAGCTCCGCCAAGCGGGTTGTTTCTCGAGAAGGTATATTATAAAAAGGAAGAGATCAGCTATCAGACAAAGCCTATCATAAATTTCTAATTACGAATTACGAATTACGAATTACGAATTACGAATTCCTGTAGCCTGTAGCCTTATTTTAATCGCAGGTACATTCGATCCGGCTGATTATATTCTGGCTCAGGTTCATTGCAATTAACCGGTTAGTTCTTTGATCAATGCATTTTCTACAGCTGGAAAACAGGACTAAATCCCATACATCGGCAAATACACGTCCTGCATTTAGTTTAATACCATATTCCAAAACTATTTCCAGGGAGTGGATATCCGGTGGCGCAAAGTCACCTTTTCCCAATAACAGATCCATTGCCCCATTGCCTGCCCTAACGGGAATAACAGTGCAACATTCAACACCAGTACTGAAGGCAAAGTCGAGTGACCGTTCAGCCCAATATATTCCTTCTGATTCCGAGAGAAAGGGAGGCCTGAGCAGAATAAATGCCCTTGACAGGATTCCATGTTGGGTAAGATAGCTGACCGAATTCCTGAAATCCCCCAACGTCATTTGCTTATTGAGTTTCCTGAGTATCTCAGGATGTACAGTTTCCAGACCAAGTGCAATTTGTAAATCAGGCTTAAGCATATCCCTGAAAAGCAGACATTTTTCATTGATCAGCCTGGGATGACTTTCAACGATAACTGTTTCGAAACTACTTACCAGTGATGCAATTCTTTTATAGTCTTCTTCAGGAATAGCCCTTCCATCAAAGAAACTTCCACTATTATAGAGTTTCAGATGTTTAACTTCAGGCAGGTGATTCAAAGCCCATTCAATCTGGTTTGGGATAGCACCAACCGGAACAGGTACATCGGTCGTGTTTTTCCACAGATCACACATCAGACAACGAAAAGGGCATTCCCGATTCGTCAGAAAAATGATCGCAATATCTTCAATTTCTCCCGAAATGGTGCGTTCTTTTTCAACCAGCCATGCATAGGGCTTTTGCGGATCAACAGAATTTTTCCTTCCACGGTTGGACACTATCCACCGGTCATTGAGCACGAGATCAGGATTTTCATTCATATATTGAAAGAAACTCCTTTCTGTAAGCCATTTCTTTAACAGGGAAAAGCCTTTTAAAGTCCTGGGGAGAGGTCGCGCCATGCTGAAAGCGTCTTTTCGGGAAAACAGGCATCTCCATTCCTATAATAGACTTAATTCCTTGAGAAACAATTTGTCCCTTCAGATCGTAAAGTTTTTGATGATCCCAATTGGTCATATCAATATAAGGAATACCTTCAGAAATTTCGATCACATTGGGCAAGGTATAAGGACTGAATCCTTTAAAACCAAGCATATCCATAGTAGCATAGGTTCGCATGTATCCCCTGCTCAATCCTCCTGAATAGGTTAATGAATGTTTAATTGACTCTACGCCCCAGCCTTCATGATAAAGCATCAGGTTATTGAGGACACTGCGTATGGTCAGTTCAGGGTTTTCTTCAATCGGATAATCTTTTAAATTTTCATCACCCCCGTCTCCGTCAATTATGTATTTCCAATCGGGATAACGCGACCGGATTCCTTGCAGAAGGGACAAATTCATTGTTGCGGATTGTATATCAAGAGGTTTATAGTCTTCGACAACTTTCACAGCCTTCTTCCAATCCAATGCTGAATAATCCACTTCAATGGGTTCCAGAAATATTTCCAGATTCAGTGCTTCCAGAAATTTCCTAGCTTGGATTAAATCAGCTCCGTCTCCGTCAATCGAGAGTGTAAAGGCTTTCAGTCTTGAAGGGCTTTCACCAAGTTCTTTCAGTGCATGGTAGGTAAGTAAAAAAACAGAACCACTGTCAATTCCGGCAGAAAAAGTAACTCCGATAGGGCCTGCTTTTGCATGGAACTGCAGCCACTTTTTTATTTCCTTGTACAATACCGCGATATAATTTTCACCTATTTGCGCCGGATTCTCATGGGTAAATTTGTTGCGTTCAGGAGTGAAAAACCGACTATAAACAGGATTTGGATCAGGGCAACCCAACAGTTCAATTTTTGTAATATAGTGGGCCGGAGCCATCCTTGTATAGGAGGGATGGAATTGGTCATCAAGGCCTTCCTTTTTAAGATAATCAAAAATGACATCAATACGTTCAGCAATAATAAGGTTGGGACCAGCCGGACGTTTCGCAATAAAATAACGGATCGGACGGCCAATTGATCTTGCCATCCGGATGGTTTTGCCGTCGACAGAAATAAGAGAAAACTGTCCGTCAATCTTGCGAACAGCTTCAACATCCCCTGATCTGACGATATTAACTGCTTCTTCGTGCGTCATATTATAAATGACATTCTTCCCGGGATTGGTGAGATCCACTACATTACTTACATATTGACTATTCATATTTTTGGTTTTTTTTACTGTTATTAATTATTTAATTTCCGTGGCTAATGCCCGGCAATTATTTTGTTATTATTCCCTTACCTTGTAGAATAGTGAGATAACGGTCGGGAGCAATGTTCTTATATACCTCCTTTTTCCCATCTGACCAGGAAATCTCCAGCAGGTCGATCTGCTTTTGCTGGCCCAGTCCGATATGAAGACGAGGATCATTATTTGAAAGGTAGCTTGTTGCCCATTGATAGACCAGAACCTGTTTCTTCCCACCCGAAGTTACAGTCACTTTTGCCCCTATTGATGAGGCCGGTCCATCTTTGCCTTTCAGTGTCAATCCCAGCCAATGATTAGTGTTGCCCCCGTCGTTTCTTAGCAATGCGGCAGTTGCCTGCTGGTCAACATGAGAAATAATAATATCCAGGTCTCCGTCATTATCAAAATCACAGACGGCCAAACTCCGGCCGGAACGTTTGGTTAAAAAATAGGAACCGTGCTCTTGTCCAACATTCTTAAAATGTCCTTTCCCGTCATTCTCCAGCAACAATGGATATTGCAGAACAAGTTCTTCTGCTGTTCCATTTGCAGCTACTATATCAAGGTCACCGTCATTGTCATAATCAAAAAGTTGTGCACCCCAGCTACTTTTACCAGCCATAGCTCCCGCAACACCACTTGCCTCAGTTATGTCAACAAATAGACCATTCCTAATATTTTTATAAAGGGCTCCGTAATCGAGATCCGTAACGAGGATATCGATTAATCCATCACCATCAACATCACCAATCGACCCATGCATTGAACCTGTTGGTTTTCCATTACTGTTAGCAGCCACGCCGCTTGCCACGCCAACTTCCTTATATACCCCGTTATCATTTCTGAACAGGAAATTTAACTGATGGTCATTGGCCTGAAAGATATCAAGATCACCATCATCATCATAATCAAAAACGGTCAATCCCATACATTTTGAATCAGGAAAATAAAGGTTGTTTTTCCGGGTAATATCAACAAATTTCCCATCTGGTTGCTGCTCGTATAGCATCGATGCCTGACCATTATATTCAGTTGGACTTGGCATCATACCAAGTGTTGCAGGCGAGACATAAGCCGGGTCAAAGGCCAGAAAGTTACCAACCATGGCATCAAGCCTCCCGTCACGATTGTAATCCCAAAATGCAACCCCTATGCTCCATTTTGTAAAGCCGTTTAACTTATCCGGTCCCCCAAGACCTGTTGAAGCAGTAATATCACTGAAGGTACTGTTGCCATTGTTCCGGTAGAAAACATTAGGACCATAATTCAGTAAATAAAGATCCTGATCCCCATCGTTGTCAAAATCGATAGCGCCGGCAGCCATGCTCCAGTGACGGTCATCCACACCGGCAACTTCAGAAACTTCTGAAAAAGTTCCGTTACCGTTGTTCTTATATAACTTGTTATTTGTATTCTTAAACATCTTCCCATCCGGATCAGAAATGCCTTCAAGGTAAGTTCCGTTCATCAGGTAAATATCCATCAATTGATCGTTGTTGTAATCAAACACAGTAATCCCCGACCCGCTGCTTTCCAGGATATTCTTATAGGAATAGTCACCAAAAGTATATTTGAAATTAATTCCGGACTGCCTGGTTATGTCAGTAAACATGACTCCTTTTTTCTGTGCTGACAATACGGCCGGAATGCATATCAGAAAAAGGAATATTAAGTAACAGGTAAAATTCTTTTTCATCTTTTTATTTAAGGGCATTGATATAAGTAG
This sequence comes from Bacteroidota bacterium, assembly GCA_037143835.1. Taxonomy (GTDB): domain Bacteria; phylum Bacteroidota; class Bacteroidia; order Bacteroidales; family VadinHA17; genus LD21. Next base: position 27,525 of record JBAWXY010000008.1, on the reverse strand, counting down.
CTGATGAGACAACTCTTGTGTTGAATTCCCTATTATATTTTTCAAGTTCAGGATCTTTTGGATATGAATCCTTTTCAGAGGGAGGATAACTGGTCATGCCATGAAAGGGGAGTGGTAATACCGTATTACCAAATGCAGTGTTTATATCCCCATCCTTTACCCAACCGACACTATTAATAAGGAAATCCCTTTTCCATCCTCTCTTTAATTCCGGTAACTCTTTGGCATCAAAATCAATTGAAGTTTCATCGCCGGCATTAGAAATAATATATTTGTTATCTGACTCAGTAAGGAGAGGCAATACATTACCATAGCGGGTATAGTTGCCTGGTAAATCTCTCCATTTACTTTCTTTTTCTACATTTGAATAATCAAACCAGTGAGGACCATATCGGCCGCCTTTTCTAAAGCTGCGGGAAAAACCCCTGTAATGCAGGTCAGCGAAAACGGGGTTCATCAATGTTGAATTGATCGGAGCGCCAGAAAGACAATCTGAAAAGAATATATAATCCCAGTATATTTCCATATTTGTTCTGATCCTGATCCGATGGTCTTTTGAAAGAATTTTACCGGAAAGATCGGCAATTACTGTTTTATCCTTTCCCATCGGAAAGCCCAGGTTATCAATTACTGTCTCCCATTCACCATTCTTATTAATAACCTGAATGATTGGAGGAAATACTTTCATGCTTTGGGATTGTGAGATGGCTACATTAATACTTGCATCTGTAGGAAATATCCATCCATTCAGGAAAAGGTACAAATTACTGGTTTGATCTAATTCACCAAGATCAAGAATCAGGTCCTTCATCTCTGTAACACCCTGATATTTATCAGGTTTGAAATCGGACAAGTACCTGTCATCTTTTTCAGCAATATAAGGAAGCACATTGTCCCCATTCGAATCTTTTGCCGAAATGGGGATATGCTTTTCCTTAACCTGCAAAATCCGCAAGCCAGGGAAAGGTGGTGGAGAAAACTGTTCAGGAACGAAAACGTCCACTGAATCGGGATGATCAACTGCAACCAACTGTACTTTGTCAAAATATATAGTCTCCCATAGTTCTGATGTCACCTTAATCGAATACACCCCTTCCTTTGGCTTTAATAATTCACCCGGAATTTTTAAATAATCATCCGATGCATCAGGAAAAGCGTAGGCAGTTGTGCCACCCATTATACCCAGGGGCATTCCCAGTGCACTTCTCCACAAGATATCTTTGTTAAATACATAATCTTCACCATTCCAGGTATAGAGAAAAGGACAAGAACCTTTCAGGGTCTGTGCCTCAATCAGCGACTGATCGGTTTCTGGGAAAAATATGTTCTGAGGTACACCATTTGTCCATGTAATTCTTATCACATCAGCTTTTGAACGATTTCCCATACCAAAATGGACATTGGGATCGGTTACTATCATAGTCTGGTAAAGATCACCTGAGCGCATTTCCACTTTTGCCCCAATCCCAAAATGATTATTCTTAGCGCTGCCAGCTCTTAAGCCTACAAGTTTCATCCTGATAAAATGGTTAATATTTCCACCATCATTTCGCAAGAGGAATACTCCACCATTTAAACCGGCAATAACCACATCGAGATCACCGTCCTCATTATAATCAAATACAGCTATTTGTTTTCCGGATTTCGGTTCTTCAGGTAACAATTTAGAAACATCGGTAAAATTCCCTTTTCCGTCATTATGATAAAGGAATAGCCCTCGTCCGTCTTTTTCAACAGATTCTCCGGCAATAAAAAGATCGAGAAATCCATCATTGTCAAAATCTAAAAAGGAGGCATCATAAGCTTTTACATTCTTAAGAGAAAGGAACATTTCCTTTGTGTTTTTTTCCCGTTCAAAACTGCCATTGCGCAGATTCCTGAATAATTCATGATTACCTCCGTTAACTGAAGTAATGAACATGTCCAAATATCCGTCATTATTATAATCTCCAACTGCTACTGCACTTGAGCCTCCGTTACTACTCAAACCACTTTTCTCTGTGATATCCTTAAAAACACCCTGTCTTTGATTAGAATACAAAATATTACTGGCTTTCTCATTCACAACAATAAAATCGATGTCTCCATCTTCATCAAAATCGCCAAAAGCTGCATCGCGACTAACAACATCACCCCCTGATAAACCCAATTTTACCGACTGATCCTGAAATGTACCATCTGAATTATTCTGAAACAGCAGGTTTGTATTTGACCTGGCTTCAAATAAATCAAGATCACCGTCATGATCCATGTCAAAGAACAAAGCCATATTTCCTCCGGTTTTATTTCCAATATCAGCATTGGCCGTAACATCTTCAAACTTTCCCTTTGCGGTGTTCCTGTATAAAATATCGCCACCTTCCCTGACTATATATAGATCAAGAAATCCGTCATTGTCATAATCGGCAAATCTGGCTGCGGATTCCTTTCCTGAATGTCTGATACCTGCCTCGGCTGAAACATCACTGAACCGCCCCATTTCATTATTGAAAAGATAGTGTCTATAGGATGAACTTGCCGGATCATAGCTGCCCACATAAAGATCTATGTCGCCATCGCCATCATAATCAGCTGCTGTCACATGTGTGGAATTTCTGAATTCAGTATTCTCTCCGTCAGCAAAGGCCGGAACAATACTCAGACCTGCGGATGAAGTTATATCTGTATATTTAATCACATCCAGAAGAGATTCATTTTCAATTAGCAGTGATGAAGATTTCTGGGCAAAAGTAATCAGGGGAAATCCTATCAGTGAACCTCCCGGACCTTTCAAATCCATAATGCCTGCCTGATATGGAGAGGTTACCTTTAAATAATTATGGAAAATAGTAAATTGTATAATCGCATTTTCCTTATCAGTTTTTTTCAGGGATGAAATTGTTTTATCATAATAATTAATGGCTTCCTTTGGAAATTCAGGAAATTGTTTATGGATTATTTCCATTTGTTCTATTGCCTTATCAGTGTCTCCTTTACGGATATAAATCTCGATCAGGTTAAGCTGCGGGACTATATTCCCGGGAGCTTTCTCAACAAGCTTTAGTATGTAATTCTCACGTTGCTTTTGAGATTCATTATCTGACCCTGCCGAATATAATTCAGAGAGATCATAAAGTATTTTAATATGGTCAGGCGCAAATGTAAGCGCTTCTTTAAGTTCCGAAATCGAACGATCGCGTTCATCATTCATCTGGTAAACTGTAGCCAATATCAACCTTATATCAGGATCTTTTGAATCAATTTTTATCGCTTTTAAGAGTTGTTTTTCAGCTTCCGGATACTTGCCCATTCTTAAATATGCCAATCCCAGATTTGCATATCCCAGTTTTTCTTTTGGTGCCAGGTCGATAAACTTTAGAAATTCCTTTTCCGCCTCGTCAAGTTTAAACTCTTCCAGATAGGCAAGTCCCAAGGTTTTAATGGTCATAAGATCCAGCGATTTTTGCTTGTTATTTTCTGCAGTATTCTTACAGCTGAACAGGATGAAGGAACAGAGCACTATCAATAATAGTAAATTTGTCTTTTTCATAACACCAAAATTAAGAAATAAAAAGAACCAAAGTCGGGGTTATCAGGATTCATAATGAATGTCTTCCTATATGTATTGAAATAGCTCATAACAAGTAATACTAAATGATTAATCTCCTCCAACAGCAACCGGAATTCCGTTTTTTATTTTCATCAGTTCGGCAGTACCAACCCGGTTTCCTTTGTCGTCAAAGCGAATTTCCCCGGTGACACCATTATAATGTATTTTTGCTAAAGATTTTTGAATCTTATCACGATCAAGACCGGCATTTCTAATAGCTTCAATAATTAAATTCATGCCATCAAAGGCATATGCTGCTTCTGCACCCGGTATATTGCCATAAGTTCTTTGAAACTCCTGCCGGAAGTCTAACCCTTGTGACCTCAACAAATGGCCAGAAGATACCAGCACAACACCTTCAAAATTTTTCCATTCCTGACCTGATAATTCATTTTCACCCAGCACAGATAATGAACCAAAAACGGGTTGGGTCATTTTTCTTTGCCGAATCTGCTGAATTATTTTCAGGGAAGCTGAAGGTTGTCCAAACAGAATAATACAATTGACATCTGCTTTATAAATCTGATCAAGCAAAACATTAAAATTCTGACTGGAATTCTCATAAAAAAACTGTAATGGGTCCGCTTTGCCAGCTATTTTCGTTTCTTTCAAAAAGCTGTCTAAGGCCAATTTTGAATCATAACCATTATCAGCAACTGCCGCTATTTTAGTAATTTTTCTCTTATTATATATTTCTTCAATAAATGCAGCAGCCTGCTGAAGATCGTTTGGCACACAACTAAAATACCAGGGGACAAAAGCCTGAGACAGCGTTGGATCACTTGCCCAAGCGGATAAAAAAACTATACGGGCTTTGGTAGTAACCTGTTCAACAAGGTGAGCATTTCTTCCATCGTGAGAACCCATGATGGCCCAGACCTCTTCTTCAAAAATCAGGTTGACTGCTTCTTTTGAACCTGTTCCCCAGGGTCCTTCCATTGAATGCACTACCAATTGGAAAGGCCGGCCATTAAAACCTCCCTTTTCGTTTGCTTTCCGAACGGCCATTTCAGCGCCATGTTTGGCTGCCACGGATTTATTATCATGGATTAAAAGTCCAATTTTTACAGTCTTATCCGGCCCTTCCGGATTTTTCGAGGCCTGCACATTTGGGACAAAAAGAGCCAGCATGGTGAATATTAGGCAAGCCCGAAATAATAATTTCAATATTCTCATTTAATGATCTCATTGAACCTTCAACCCACGGAAGGTTTCGGTAATGAAATTTCCCTACCCAAAGCCTGGGCTATTTTCTTCAAATCAGTCATCAATTGGGCAAATTCATTCGGGCTGAGCGATTGATAACCATCACATATTGCTTCTTCAGGTTTATAATGGACTTCGATTATGAGGCCATCGGCTCCTACAGCCACCGCCGCTTTTGCCATTGAAGGCACCATCCACCTGAGACCTGTCCCGTGACTTGGATCAACAATTACCGGAAGATGAGTAAGCCGTTTTAACATTGGAACGGCACTCAGGTCGAGAGTATTTCTGGTGGTAGTTTCAAAAGTACGGATTCCACGTTCGCAGAGTATTACCTGTTCATTGCCCTGATTAAGTATATATTCGGCCGCCAATAAGTACTCTTCAATGGTTGCCATCATACCCCGCTTTAGCAAAACAGGCTTCCGGCACATCCCTGCTTCCTTTAAAAGAGGGTAGTTTTGCATATTCCTTGAGCCAATCTGTATCATATCGGCATACGAGGCTACCAGGTCAACCTGTCGGGTATCCATCACTTCTGTTACCACCGGCATACCTGTTTCCTTTCTGATATTAGCGAGCAGTTTCAATCCTTCTTCTCCCAAACCCTGAAAGTTGTAGGGTGAAGAGCGTGGTTTGAAAGCGCCGCCCCTTAATATCCTTGCCCCACTTGCCTTTACTGCCCTGGCGGTTTCAAATAGTTGTTCCCGGCTCTCCACAGCACAGGGTCCTGCAATAACAACAATTTCAGAACCGCCTACCTGAACTCCGCAAATATTTACGAACGTAGCATCCGACTGTGTCTTGCGACTCACCTTTGACGGAATGGAAAATCCTACATTCACCGGATTATTGCATGTATTTGTTTCCATCATCTATTTTCTTTTCAGATTAATAACTTCCGGTTTTACTGCTTACTTTCTTCTTCAGATCCATAGGCGGAGCCGGAGAAAATTCGAACTTGCCATTGCGGACTTCAACCATAAATATGTCACCTATATCATTCCAGCTTCCATCTAGTACAATTTTGCCGGTGACTCCCGGATAATTCTGAAAAGTTTTGAAATCAGTAAGCACATCACGTATCAGAACCCGGTTAAGTCCCACTTTACCTATAGCTTCAATGATAATATTCATACCATCATAAGCATGCGCTGCGAACACATCCGGTACCTGCCCAAATCTCTTTTGATAACTGGCTTGAAATGCCTTTAATTTAGTGTTATCTGCATTAGGGTTATACTGACTGGTAGTAACTACACCTTCTGCCAGATTACCTGCAATTTTGAGAAACTCCGGAGAAACCATCCTGTCAGAGCCATAGACCGGTTGCTTTAAACCCATGGCACGTATCTGTTGCAAAATCAGTGCTGATTCTTTTGCATTTCCCCAGATAAGTATAGCATCCGGTGAAGTTACTAATATTCTCTCGCACTGTGTTTTAAAATCTGTTTCTCCATCAAGGAACCGTTCTTCAATAACTACAGGATGACCAACACGTACTGCAGCATCGGTGTATTCCTTGATCCCCACCCTTCCATACCGGTTGTTAGGTCTTATAACTGCTACGCGTGTATGTCCCTTCTTTTCATGAATATAGTTCAGCAGGGCATAACTGCTTGCCCGGTCATCGCTGATAACGCGGATTGTCCAGGGGATGTTTGTCTCTGTATATGTAGGATCAGGATCACCGGTACATACCATGAAGATCTCCAGTTTTAAAGCAGCACGTAGGGCAACATGGGAGACAATATCGTCAATTGAGCCCAGAAAAGCCCAGACTTTTTCATCGTCCATCTTTACAACCTCATTTGCAGCAGCACCCCACAAACCGGCATCATTATGTGGCATTATTACGAATGGAAGACCACGGTAACCTCCTCTTTTATTTGCTTCTTCCATCGCCAGGGTAGCTCCCTGTAACATTTGTAAACCCTGGGGAACCATAACTGAACCACTTAATGGCCCAAGAAAACCTATTCTGACTTCTTTAAGATTCGGGGGAGCCAGCTTCTCACGCCCTGCCCCATAAAACTGGAGGGGTACAAGAAAATGGTATTTGTAGGCTTTCGTATATTTCTGATATGGGAAAATCTCATCTGGCGCTTTGCCATAGTTCTGGCTTTTTTCCTGTCCTGCTATATCTGAATTCTGGAGAATTACAAACAGGGCAATAATTGTTAAAACCAAATTTTTAAGTCTCATCATCTTGTTATTATTTTGCTTTACAAATTGCATATGCTTCAATTTCAACCAGAAGGGTTTCCCAGCACAATCTTGCCTGAATACCTGTACTGGCAGGCAAAGGATCAAGATTCATCCACTGATAAAAGGTGGTCCGGATTTTGTTGAATTCGGTATAATCCCTTTCAATATCCCTCAGATAATTTGTTGTTCTGACTACATCGTGCCAGGTCATCTCTTCAGCTGCAAGAAGTGTAGTGATATTGCGGTAAGTTCTCCATAGCTGTGCCTTAAAATCACCTATGTGCTCGGCTTTGCCTTCTTCATTAACACTTGCTGTACCTGAGATCAGTAATACCTTATAATCACCAAGATCAAGGCGAATCGCTCTTGAAAAAGAAGATGGTTTCTGATAATTATATGCTTCATTGATAACCTGGGGAGCATGCACAATATGTTTTAATATCGGAGGACGTTCATTATGTATTAATGGAAAGACCGATTCAGTAATTTTATTTTCATCAGATAAGATCCCGAGTTTTTTCATTTCAATACGCTCTCCATCAGTAAGTATTGACAGATCAATCAATAACTGTTTATTACCCATATTTTCAAATGTTATAATTTTTTACAGACCATTATTATGCCGGCTTTAAATTTATTATTACCCCCTATTTCAACAACTCTCCACGACTGACTCCCTGTGAAGTAGCAACCCATATCACATCATTCTCAGCATCAACGCCAATAATAAAATTATGAGAAATGGATGGTGATAAGGCAATCTCTTTTTTTTCAGTGCCGTTTGTTATAATAGCTACTCCATCGCTGCTATTGTCATTTTTCTTATATGTTACCCAGGATTTCCCATCAGTGCTGCTTAAACCTTTATCGCTGCATATAAACACGACCGGTCCTTCTGCTCTGACAAAGTTGATAAAATTACTGGCTAATCCACTATCGTGGTCAAAGTACCCCTTCCAGTGTGAGCCATCATAACGGCTTAAACCAAAGTATGTCGATACCCATAAAATACCATCTGCGTAGGTAGTTCCGGTTGTTATATCATGGACTAAGCCATCATCCGGGAGCAGGTCAATCTCCATTTCACCATCCGGGTCTGTGTAGTCCCTGAATTTTTTGGTTTTGTTAGTATATTCGATCACTCCGCCTCCCCAGGCAGCAATAAATATCTTTCCGTCCCCCGCAGAAACACCATATGTCCATGGTTCATGCATTGGAGCATTCTTTTCTGTGAATATTTCCCATTCTTTTGTATAAGTATCATAATGACCGGCACCGCCGCCTGTGGCAACCCATACGTCTTTCCCGTCACAAATAACGCAGTAAACCAGATCATTTGGCATGCCACTGTTGAACTGGGTGAAGTTTTCAAATTTGCCCCCTGACCAACGACTTAATCCTCCAAGAGTTCCAATCCATACATCGCCGGTCAGTTCGCTTACATCAATAGAAACAATTCCATTGTGTGCCAGTCCATCTTTTGTGGTATATGTGGTCCATTTTCCCTTTTCATAAACCGCAAGACCATCATGAGTTCCAACCAAGACCCGGTCGCCATCAATTCGAACACAATAAGCTTTGTCGGAAGGTAATCCGTCTTTAGTGGTAAAATTTCGCCAATGACCATACACGGGCATTGGTTTTATATCCTCTTTAATACCTGACTTGTCAGGGTTTTTTTCAGGTATCACCTGCGCATTTTCACCTGTTGCCGGTCTATCATTCGTGAGAAAATTCAACCCTGTTAATTGGTTATCCCTCAATATGAATCCCAGAGAAAAGACACCCGTAATGACTACCGCCAATGCTGCATATTTAAAATAATTTCTTTTTATTATTTTCATGATTTCCTGTCTTAATTCGATTTAAATGAAGCATGATTTATCTTTGAAGTATTTTGCTCGTACACAGGAGCTCTGAGAGATTTGAGATATTCGACCAGGTCGTTAAGCTGATTTTTCGTCATGTCATTGGCTAATCCGTGTTTATCTTCTTTGCCATATAATGTCCATATCTCTTCGAGTGTAGCAGCGCGTCCGTCATGTAAATACGGAGGTGAAGCATATATATTATTCAGGTGGGGAGTGTCAAACTGAATGGAATCGTCTGATATGGCGAGAGTTCCCACACTGGCCAGTTTTAAGTTTGTATAATATGGTGGTGTATGACAGGTAATGCAACGATTATTTTCGGGGATAATCTTTCCAGAATTATCCTTTGTACGTTCAAAAATAGCTTTACCACGAAGCTGCGATTCGGTCAGTACCCCGTCTGGATTATACTGAAGATTAGGTGGATATTGTATTCCTGTTAATATATAGACAGTAATTGCATCAAGATCCTTATAACTAAACTGTTCAGTCCTTGTCAGAACAGTAGAAAAACGCATCCCGTCTTGCTTATATACAGTCTGGTTTTTACCGTTCCATTTAAATGGAGGAGTATCCCGAATATCGCGTAAAGACTGAGTATTTGTAAGATTACGTCCCATATCCTTGGATGCCATATTATATACCAGGCCATCCTCATGCATGTCTGGATGACATGTATAACAGGCGAACTGATTCTGAAATGTGTGTCCTGAATTGTTGAAAAGCCGGCGTCCCTGCCGGGCTACTGTAATCCTACGGGGCCCACCAAGGTCGATAGTATTAATTGTATTCAGACTTTCAGTATTTATTACAGCAATCCTGTCCTCCAGTTGCTCGGCAACATACAGGAATTTTCCGTCAGGGGAGAGTGCTAATCCTTTTGGATCTGCCCCTGTGTAAATACGCTTAATAACATAGCGGCTGCTGATTCCCAGGTGATTGGACCAGGTACTGAGCATTTCAGGAGATGCCTCAGCAATTAAGCTCCTGATAGAGTCAATATTAACCACAGAAATGCAATTCACACCTGAATTTGAAACAAAAGCTTTTTTCCCATCCGGTGAGATTACAATATCAAACGGATCGGAATAATATGCATTTGGTTCATCGAGCAACAGCTGAATAACCCTGCCGTTTTCCTTCTGCTCAATGATCCCGATTCCATAGGTCATCATCCAACCCTGTTCAACCTGAATGGATGGGACCAGGTTCTTGGGCCTGATCATCGTCACCAATGCCATATCTCCGGTGGGAGTAAAGGCAACATTTTCCATCATATAGGCTGATTCTATGTTACGTCGTTCGCTGATTCTTTGTCTGCTTTCATCCACTACTGTGAGTTCGCTCCTGAGTGTTTCTCCATAAGGAGCAATAAGGGCACGTCTGCTGGTCACATATAAAGTTTTTCCGTCGGGAGACAATTGTGTCCCGGTAGGATTATTTCCTGCGTTAAACCTTTTTCGTTCTTCTCCGGTACTGAGATCAAAGACAGAAATATTTGATGAAAATGAATTGACAACATACAGAAATCTTCCGTCAGCACTTAATGAAAGTCCGGCAGGGCCATTGCCTGTTTTCAAAGTGTCAACCACTTTTGACGCGGCTAAATCTATAACAGATACATTATCAGACCATTGGTTACTGACGTAAGCCATTTTACCTCCATCATCAAGAACCACGCTATGAGGGTACTGTCCAACCTTGATTTTATTTAATACCTTACGATTTTCGGTATCTACTACAAGTAAATCATTGCTCTCCTGTGCTACAACATACAAAAGGCTTCCATTTTTAGAAACAGCCATATTAAATGGTGAGTAATAATCTGCATTTATCAGTTTGGAAACCAGTTTGTTCTTTGATGTATAAAGATGGCATGAGATACATAGAAGCGGATGATCATCAACAGCTGTCTTGGAATTAACATGTGCCCTGGCCAGTTTGCGTCCGGGAAAATGTGCAACCAATCCCAACGAAATGAGAACTCCGAATATCAAGAGTAATTTATATGATCTCTTCATAACTATTCCAGTGAAACCTTTTTTTCAACGACTTTACTTATATGAACCGGTATATTAACCGGGGGCTTTTTTACTGATATGGGTACTCTGTTCCCAGGAACCATCTCAGGGTCTTCGTGACAACCTACGCATCCGCGCCGCTCATTAGGACGCAGCCATATCCAGCCACATGGATCTTGTAAAACGCGACCATTCTCATCAATGGTCTGTATTTGAAAAGGTGTATCAGCGATAACCTTCAAATAAAAAGAACCATCTTCCTCGACCTGAACCACTCCAAGCGTTGAGTCTCTTCCAATTACCTGAATTCTGGATGCTTTAGGCAAGGTGAAGGGATTACCTGATGATTGCATTTCAATGACATTGATATCCTGACAAAGGAGTAATCCGGTTTTCACACCCATATCCACCTCGCTTGGCAGTTTTTTCGGATTGTCATGTTTTTCAACAACAACTGCTTCTATTATATCAAAGTCATTATTATTATAGATAGCCTGGCCAAGGGTCTTATTTTCCGGATCAAACTCATAAAGAGCATACCGGTCAGCTTCAGACTTACGGTAGGAGACAAGCAGCCTGCCTGATTGCAGCGGGAAAACAGACTGAAAATTACCTTTTATTTCAGATGTGAGATTAACCCATGTATGCAAAGGCCGGTTATAATTGATGGAAACTACATTTCCTCCTTCCTGACTGCCTTTTTCTGATTCTATAAATACTATTTTACCATTCATTGTTTCCCATCCACGGCCTGACAATTTACTACCCTCTGAACCTTTATAAAATAGCTCAGCCTTTGTACCATCCGGTCGGAGAACCATAAATACCGCATCTCTCTGATCAGGATTAAGCTGTCTGCTGATTGTTAAAACACGTCCGTCTTTCAAAACTGTTGAAGCAGAATATGTATCAGGATTAAAAGTAATACGTTGAATATTAGTTCCATCGAGATTACAAGTGTAAAGTGAATGCCCTGTTTTCAACGAATCATCCATGGCTAATTTGCTAAATACCAAACGACCACCTGGCAGATATGAAGGATCGGTACAGTTTTCCAAAGAAGAGGTAATCTGCCTGATTGTTGAATCCTCTAAATTCATTTCCCAAATCTGCCATGTATCGTTTAGCTTTTGCTGTGCAGAAAACAGCAGATGTTTGCCGTCATAGGAAATTTCGGGAGACTGAGCCGAATAGTAATCTTCTGTAAGTACCTTCAGCGAGCCTCCTGATTTATAAGGGTTCATGGCAACGATACGTGCCTTAGCGATATATCGCCATGACTCTCGGGATACATTATTATTATCATGCCCCTTCCCGCTAACCTGTATAAAGATGATCATGCCCTCCATGGACTTATTCCTGCAGGATGAAAAAAAGATTCCGGAAGAGCCAAATGCTATTATGACAGAAAGGATTATGGGCGCTCTGAGTCTATTCATTAAAAAGATATTTAGGGTTCTTTGACAGTAAGAATCTGATTGGCTTTGATATTCTCCAGAACCTGTAATTTGCCTGAAGGCCACCTAATTTCAATTCTTTCAACCGTCTCATTCTTTGCAAGGCCAAAATGCATCCGGGGGTCATTCTGTGAAAGGTAACCTGTTGTACTTTTTTTCTGAGCTGTCTGTACCTTGCCTCCGGAAACCACTTTTACTCTTGAGCCTATTCCATCGCGGTTGCTTGTCTGTCCGATAAGATTAATAATCAGCCAGTTATTTTGATTCCCTTTATTGTTTCTTAGAAATACGCCACGGTCATTAAGATTAACAATATAGGCATCAATATCGCCATCATTATCATAATCACCAAAACATGCCCCACGTCCAACAAGTTCTTTCTCAAAGTACTTACCCCGTTCTGTGGAAACATCCTTGAATTTTCCATCTCCCGTATTCTCAAATAATTGATCTTCCTGTCCATACAGATGTTTTAATGCACCATTGGTTTTATAAATATCAACATCGCCATCATTGTCATAATCAATAAAAGATGAGGACCAACCAACAAATTGTCCGGCAGGCATCGCAATCCCGGAAGGATATGATTTATCATTAAAGACCCCGTTTCCAAGGTTTTCATAAAGTGAACAGTATTTATCATCTGAAAGAAAAATATCAAGCAATCCGTCTCCATTATAATCAGCAAAATCCACAGACATGCTTACTGTTGCTTCCCCTGCCTGACTGAATGCTGTTCCGGACATAGTGCCCTTATCAGTGAAGCCTTTTCCGCTGTCATTGTGCCACAGATAATTCACTGTATGGTCATTGGCCACATAAATGTCCACGAAACCATCATCATCATAATCTGCAGCCCCTACACCCATTGCTCTTCCATCAATGTCAATTATTCCCATGCTTTTTGTTACATCCTCAAATATTCCATTCCCTTTGTTGTGATACAATACATCCTGCTGGCTGTCATATGCCATCGGGCCGGGAAAACCGTCAGGAGCATAAAAATACTTATATTGCGGATCAAAATTGACGTAATTCCCAACGTACAGATCAAGCAGGCCATCATTATCATAATCCAGCCAGGCAGCTCCTACACTAAATTCATTTCCTCCCACTTTGGCACGTTTAGTAACATCAGTAAAAGTCCCGTTGCCGTTATTTTTATACAGTACATTTGCTCCGTAATTACTTACATATAAATCGGGATAACCATCATTATTGTAATCACCGACTGTTATTCCCATGCTATACCACGGACCGCCCACACCTGCTTTTTTAGTAACATCTTCAAAAGTGCCATCATGACGGTTCCAATAAAGATGGTTCTCAGGCAATTTAGCTGGTTTTTCATCGCCACTTAAACCTTCAACCCAGGTACCGCTGCAGATATATAAATCAATGTACCCATCCTGATCATAATCGAGAAACGCTGCGCCGCCGCCGCTTGATTCAACTATATTGGTCAATTCATCGTCACCGATGGATTGAATAAAATCCAATCCGATCTCCTTGCCGATCTCCTGGAAATAATCATCATTAGCAGGTGGAACTGTTGAAACAGATTGTTTCTGTTTTTTAGAGGAAGGTTTATTATTGGATTGACATCCGGACAGGATCAGCAAAAAGATTAAAAGGAAAATAAAACATGTGTATTCATTTGAATTGCTGCAATAATTCTTTTTTATAAACATAGTGCGAATCATCTTTTATAAACCTGCCTTAACAATGTTAATCCCTGGCTATTAAACAAGGATTAAAATAGGATTAAAAAAGGATTAAATTTCATGGTCGTCATTTGACCAGTAGGTTTTAAAAAAAAGAATTTTAACCGGAGCATGATAATTTTATGAGATTGTGGGAAGCAAAACAACAACACTCGTACCTTTACCAATTTGTGAGGAAAGTTTTATTGTCCCGTTATGATTTTTAATTATCTGATTAACAAGAGGAAGTCCTATCCCACTACCCGAAATGGAAATGGCATTGGCACCACGATAAAAAGGTTCAAAAATCTTTTGGAGATCCTCCTCTGAAATACCTATACCTCTGTCTTCAAATACCAACTCAATCCATTTTTCGGTGTGCTGAAACTTTATATCAACTGTATGGTCAGGAGAGTATTTGCATGCATTATCTATAATGTTTGAAACGGCAACCTTTAGCAAAGACTCATCTCCAACTACAATCATCTGGTCAGAATCGGTTAATGAATTATCTATGGAAATATTAATATGGTAATCGTTATTGAACCTTTTCATCTCCTCCTGAGCCTGCCAGAGAATTTCATCAATCCTGATCTTATTGTTTAAATTCACCGGACCCTCGGCGCTGGTGCGGGCTATCAAAAGTAACCTGTTTGAGAGGTCAATCAAAGATTTAATGTCATCAAGTACAGATCCAAGTGCAGACTTGTATTCTGTAGTTGACCGGTCTTTCATCATCAAAACCTCCAATTGTCCATTTATAGAAGTAAGCGGCGTTCTTAGTTCATGCGATGCGTTCGCAATAAAATCCTTCTGCATAGCAAATGATGTCTCAAGACGTTCAAGCATTTTATTAAAAGTTTTTGCCAGTCTGCCGATCTCATCAGTTCCATTACCTTCAAAAACTCTTAAATTCAGGCTGGTAATAGAAATATCTTCGACCTTTTTTACCACATCGGATATAGGTTTAAGTGCTCTCCCCGAATAGAACCATCCGGCAATAAAAAACAACAGGAGGCTGATCAGACAGACAATTGTTAATATAATCTTTAATTTTTCCAGGTGTAACAATCCCTCATTATCTGTAGCTGCAGCAATAATCACAAACCGGTCATAATTCGTAAAATATAATGTCCCAATAACTTCAAATGGATACTGCTTATAGGTTACTTTATAACCTAATCTTACCCTTTCGAGGATATTATTCCTTATTTCTATCTCCTTGTTTTCATCTGAACTGTAAACAATATCATTATTAAAATTGATAATTATTATCTTTTCATTTTGCAGGTTGACAGGATTATTCTTTTCGATTCCCAGGACACGATTTGCATCAACTTTAGATGCATTAAATAGTAAATTAGCTGTGCTCCTGGCTTTATTCCATAGGCGGTTATAAAAGTCATCCTTCCGGAAACTGGCTGAAGAAAAATAAATTGCAACTGATGCAATTATCATAATTATTCCTCCTAAAAGGAGAAACTGCAGTGCTAATCTGGTTCTGATCTGCATTCTAAAATTCTCCAAAAACATAGCCAAAACCAACCCTTGTATGGATCAGTTTTTTATCATATCCTTTATCAATTTTCTTTCGTAAGAAGTTAACATAAACATCTACAACATTTGTACCGAAATCAAACCTGGCATCCCAAACCTTTTCAGCAATATCGTTTCGTGACAATACACGTCCGCTATTCCTCATGAAGTATTCAAGTAAAGAAAATTCTTTGGCAGTCAGATCAATATGTGAACTTCCCCTGGTGGCAACTTTCTTATCAAGATCAAGTTCCAGGTCACTGACAATAAGCCTTTTTACTGTGTCATGTGATTGATTAGCTTTCTTAAGTAAAACCTTAACTCTGGCAAGAAGCTCTCTGAATTCAAATGGTTTGACAAGATAATCATCCGCTCCGGCATCAAATCCGATAATTTTATCATCAGTTGTGCCCAGTGCAGTAAGTATCAAAACCGGTACATTTGAATTTAGGTTCTTAAGCTTCTTACATAAATCCAGACCGCTTATTCCGGGAATTACAATATCAAGTATGAAAAGGTCATATTTATAAAGCTGAGCAAGCTTTTCTGCAGACAATCCGTCATAAGCTATTTCAGCATCATAATTGCTTTCTTCAAGTCCCTTTTTGATAAATGAAGCTACCTTCGGTTCATCTTCGACAATCAATATCTTCATTGAGTTCAATTGTAAAAAAAATATATACCTTCTAATTTATTCTCTATTCAGCAATATAAGAAATATTCCCATTAAATAATCTTAGAACAATTAATAATCATTTCCGATGAGAATCTGCAATATACCTTATTATATGTAGAGAGATTCTATAATTGCTCCCGGTTGTCCCCATCGTGGTTGGGCTCAAATCAGGTATCATAATTAAACCTTTAAACGGTATATATTATGTAAACAACTCACATACAATGTTTTGTCAGTTATTATTGATTACTTTACAGGATATGTAGTAAAAAAATCATTTTTTTTATTGTAGTTGTGTTTTTTTGTTCTAATATTGCATTTACTAAACCTTAACCTGAATTTAATATCACAACCTTAGACCATATTCAACATCATTTCCCTTTACCTTTATGTGAATCAAGTGTATCCTTGTTTTATATAATTAATCCTATTATCTAACTAACATGTTAAAAAAACGACCCACTATGCAAATTTTTACCAATGTACGGCGCATTGCGCTGTTTTTTCTCAGCATGGTACTTTCCTCGGGCATAATGTTTGCTCAGGAAAAAACCATTACCGGGAAGGTTTCTGCTGCAGGCGAGGGACCTTTACCTGGTGTAAACGTTACAGTCCAGGGGACGGTGATCGGAGCTATCACCGACTTTAATGGCGCCTACTCAATCAGAGTGCCGGGACCGTCAGCAGTTCTTGTTTTTTCATCTATTGGTTATTCAACTAAACAGGCTGCCATAGGTGCACAGTCCGTGATCGACATGATTCTTGAATCGGATGTGACTGCACTATCGGAAGTGGTAGTCACTGGTTACACCTCTCAACGGAGAAGGGAATTGACCGGTGCTATTGGAACTGTTGAATCTGCCAAACTAATCGCTGTACCTACAGGAAACGTGAGTAACGCGTTGCAGGGACGTACATCTGGTGTTACAGTTATAGGGGACGGGGAGCCGGGGTCTACATCCAAGGTAAGGATCAGAGGATTCAGTTCATTTGAGAACAATGATCCTCTTTATGTAGTTGATGGAGTTCCAACCCAGGACATTGCTTCAATGAACCCAAATGACGTTGAATCAATTTCCGTTCTTAAAGATGCCGGCGCTGCTTCTATTTACGGGTCCAGGGCATCAAATGGTGTTATCATCGTTACTACCAAAAAAGGTAGTAAGGGTACAAAAGTAAACTACAGCATGTTCTACGGTACCCAAGATCCTGGTAAAGGTCCTGATAACATGTTAAATGCGCAGGAATATGCAAACCTTCAGTGGCTTGTTAACAAAAATGACGCATTAGCACCGGAAATTCATCCGATCTACGGGAATACTGCAAATGCTACGCCTACGTTACCTTCCTGGGCTGCAAATACTAATTGGTACCAGGCAATCACTTCTCCTGCCCCAATTATGAATCATGATCTTTCTCTTTCAGGAGGTAGTGATTATGCTAAATTCTTTGCAGGGATAGGTGTTCGCAAGCAGGATGGTATTGTGATTCACACGAATGCTGATAAATATACTATTCGATTCAATTCCGAATTCAGCTTCTTAAAAGACCGGGTGAAAGTGGGAGAGAACTTCACTGCGACTTATAGTAGGAGCCTTGGAGTTGATAACCTGGGCGAAGGCAGCCCCATCTCGATGGGAGTTTACAGGCAACAACCCATAATTCCTGTTACATGGACAGGCGCCGATTTTGACGGATTATCCCATAAATATATCGCCGGCGATTGGGGTGGAACTGGAATTGCTGCAAGGTTGGGTAATGCTACCAACCCGGTGGCAAACCTTACAAGGGCTAAGGACAATATTTATTGGAACTTCCGTATGATCGGGAGTACATATATTGATATAAAGATCTTGCAGGGTTTGAACTTAAAATCCACCGTGGGAGGCACTTTCTACAATGGATTTGGCCAAGGCTACAACTTTGCTACATATGAAAATTCAGAAAACGTACTTACTAATAGTTTGGGACTTGATTCATACTACGGTGGCGACTGGGTATGGACAAACTTACTCACCTTCGATAAGACATTCGGACAGCATAAGATCCTTGCCGTTGCCGGTTATGAAGCTGTAAAGTATGGCATTAGACGTGCTATGGATGCCGCCCGTGGAGGGTACTTCACTGATGATCCGAATTATCGTACATTAAGTAATGGAGCCTTAATTCAAAGCGCGAATTCCTCTTACGATACACCCACCACTCTGGGATCACAATTCCTGAGAGCTGATTATCAACTGATGGGCAAATACATGTTAAGCGCCACAGTACGACGCGATGGTTCCTCAAGGTTTGGCGTAGATAACCGTTATGGTATTTTCCCTTCATTTTCTGCAGGTTGGCGTATCAGCGATGAAGATTTTTTTAAGGGAATCAGTTTTATAAATGACATGAAAATAAGGGGATCGTGGGGTCTGATGGGTAACCAGCTTGCCGTTTCTCCACAGAACCAGTTCTACAGCTACGGAGGCTCACCTTCAACATCTTTTTATGACGTAAACGGAACATTTACTTCTTCAGTCCAGGGATTCCGTCCGACACGTATTGGTAATCCAAATGCCAAGTGGGAAACCAACGAAAGTACCGACATCGGGTTTGAAGCTGCTCTGTTGAACAGTAAAATCGGGATCAAATTTGACTGGTACTCCAAGAAAACAAAGGATTTGTTGTTTGCTCCTGAATTACCTGGAACCGCAGGTGCAGCAGATGCGCCATACATTAATATCGCGGCCATGTCGAATACTGGGTTAGATATGGAATTTTCATTCAGGGATAAATGGGGTGATTTTGGCTTTGACGGAAGTGCCGTTTTAACTACCGTCAAAAATAATATAGACAAAATTGCCGAAGGTGTTAACTTCTTTGACTATGGAGGTGCCACCACCAGGATAGGGGCGGGCAACAGGAACATGGTAGGACATCCGATGTCTGCATTCTACGGGTACAAGGTAATTGGTTTATTCCAGAGTGCAGCTGATGTTACCTCTTCTCCCAAGCAAGACGGCGCTGAAGCAGGATTTTTCAAATTTGCTGACACCGATGGTGACAACGCAATTACTCCCGCTGACAGGCAATTTATAGGAGATCCTAACCCTAAATTCACATATGGATTTAACCTGGCATTTACCTATAAGAATTTTGATCTGACCGCCTTCCTCTATGGTTCGCAGGGAAATGATATCTTTAACTGGAACAGATTTTGGGTTGATTTCTGGCCATCATTCCAGGGACAGAAGAGTACGGACCTTTTGTACAAGAGCTGGACAACGACAAATACAAACACAACTGTGCCAAAAGCATCGGGCAAGTCCAATTTCTCAACAAATACACAGATTTGCAGCTATTATCTTGAAGACGGATCATATCTCAGGATGAAAAACCTGCAGTTAGGTTATACGATCCCTGAAAGCGTTATGAGTAAGATCAATGTTAAATCTCTCAGATTATATGTGCAGGGAGTGAATCTTTTCACGGTTACCAAATACACCGGACTTGATCCGGAACTTGGTGGTGACGACCGGGCTTATGGTTCTGATACTGGCAACTATCCGCTTGTAAGGCAGTACATTTTCGGACTCAACCTTAGTTTTTAATTTATAATAATGTTATAATATGAAAAAGAAGTATATTATATTAATCTTAATCCTTGCTGTACTCGGAACATGGAGTTCATGCAAGAATGATTTTCTTACTGTCGCTCCGACAGGTAGTTTGGATCAGTCGTTATTGCAAACCACTAAAGGGCTTGATGCCCTTTTGGTCGGCGCTTATTCGATGATTGACGGTTTCTCTAATCAAATGGGTATGTCCGGTTGGGAAACAACTGCCAGCAACTGGGTATTCGGCTCTATACGGGGTATGGAAGCGAACAAAGGAACGGATGGGGGCGACCAGCCCGACATAAACCCCATGATGACTTTTTCAGAGACTGCTACAAATCCTTACCTGAATCTTAAATGGAGAGAGGTATATGAGGCTGTTTCCAGATGTAATAGCGTTATTAATACCGCCACTCAGGCTTTAGCTGCAAACAAAATTACTCAGGCACAAGCTGATAGTTACATTACACAAGCCAGGGTACTTCGCGGATGGTACCATTTTGAAGCATGGAGAATGTGGGCAAAGGTACCCTATATGGATGAAAAAGCAGATCCGGCTACCGCTACGAACACAGCAGATATCAGTGACAAAATCATTGCCGACCTTACGACAGGAAAAGATTTGCCAAATAATATGGGGGCAATAGGCAGAATCAACGGAACCGTATGTAAAGTGATACTCGCAAAGGTATTGATGCAAACGAAGCATGACTATGCCGGGGCGCTGGCACTGCTTACGGTTGCTAAAACGGGTACCAAACCAGATGGTGCAGCTATAGGGCTTGCTCCAACTTTTGGTGAGATCTTTGATATCGCAAACCGTAATGGCATTGAATCCGTTTATACAGTTCAGTATTCTGTAAATGATGGTTCGGGAGCATGGAATTCCTCAACTGGTGAGGTATTGAATTTTCCATATAAGAGCGGTGGCTCTCCCGGAGGATGCTGCGGATTCTTCGATCCGACCCAGGAGTTTGTGAATTCGTTCAGAACATCAGGCGGATTACCATTGCTTGACAATTCCTATAATCTTGATCCGGTTAAGAATGACCAGGGAGTTGCTCTAACTGCTGCTTTCGTGCCAGATGCAAAACCGCTTGATCCCAGACTTGACTGGACCGTTGGCAGAAGGGGAATTCCTTACTGGGATTGGGGACTACATACCGGATCAGACTGGATCCGCGACCAGACCTATTCAGGACCCTTTAGTCCTAAGAAAGCAGTTTACAAAAAATCACAGACTGATCAATATACAGATCATAGCAGTTGGACCTCAGGTTATACAGCCAATGGTTACCGCATGATCCGTTACGCTGATATTCTCTTATTGGAAGCAGAATGTCAGATCGAAACCGGTGTTGCAGACCTGGGTCGTACCAATATTAACCTGATACGGGCAAGAGCTGCAAATGCAGCAGGTTGGGTGAAGATGCCGGATGGTACCAATGCAGGTAATTATGTAATCTCACAGTACACTACTCCATTCGCTGATAAAGCTGCTGCACAAAAAGCGCTCAGAATGGAAAGAAAACTTGAATTCGGGATGGAAGGCCACAGGTACTTTGATCTGAACAGGTGGGGAATTACCGTGACCGAACTAAACAGAGTTCTTACCTATGAGAAAACAATGCCATGGGGTGCTAATTTGTACGGCAGCGCAGTGGTTGGAGCTGAAGATGTAACTTTCCCGGTACCACAACGTCAACTTGACCTTAGTAACGGGAAATTGACCCAGAACAGATAATATTTTTAATTTAATTAATTCTGAAGTGGACTACCTGTACCGGTAGTCCACTTTTTTATACATTTACAGGGTTAATAAAAAATAATTGTAATTATTATTATATAGTATGAGTAAATATTTATTGCTTTTTTGTACCATATTATTAATCTCCTGTTCTAATTCACCTAAGTTCCAATTATTGAATTCAAAGCGAACAGGTATTGATTTTAAGAACACAATAACTGAGACTGACAGTTTTAATGTAATGAAGTATGAATACATTTATAATGGTGCAGGTGTGGGCATTGCGGATCTGAACAACGATGGATTACAGGACATTGTTTTTGCCGGCAACCAGGTTTCTCCAAGGGTCTATTTAAATCAGGGCAATTTTAAATTTAAGGATATCACTTCAAATTTTGAAGGGCTTACAAATAATCAGTGGTTCAGCAGTGTGACAATCGTGGATATCAACAGCGACGGATGGCCGGATGTTTATCTCACTGCTACGACCAACGACAATCCTCAAAAACGTAAAAACAGGTTATGGGTTAACAATGGAGCAAAAAATGGAGTGGATCCTGCTTTTACGGAGATGGCTGAAAAGTATGAAATTGCCGATACAAGTCATACCACCAATGCGGCATTTTTTGATTATGATCTGGACGGAAACCTTGACCTTTATGTTTTGAATAATACTGTAACTCAAAGGATGATCACCAACTATCGTCAGAAAACGGTTGACGGGAGTGCTCCAAATAATGACAAACTTTATCATAATAATGGGAACGGAACTTTCAGTGATGTGACAAAACAGGCAGGAATTGTTTATGAAGGATATGGTCTGGGTCTTGCTGTGGGTGATGTTAACAAGGACGGATACCCGGATATCTATGTTTCAAATGATTTCATGTCCAATGACTTATTATACATAAATCAGGGTGACGGAACCTTCAAAAATGAAATAAAAAAATACATGTCGTACCAGTCAAAATCTTCGATGGGTAATGATATGGCTGATTTGAACAATGATGGAAATCCTGATATTTTTACACTCGATATGATGTCCGAAAATTATTACAAAAAAAAGCAAACGATCAATGGTTTCAGCTATATCTTCTATTTAAATGATGAAAAATATGGTTATGAACACCAGTATTTAAGGAATATGCTCCATCTGCATAATGGATTTTTGAATGGTGAAATGCTTCCCTTTAGTGAAGTAGGTCAGATGATGGGCATCTATCAGACCGATTGGAGCTGGTCGCCCTTATTTGCCGATTATGACAATGACGGGGATAAAGACCTTATCATTACAAATGGTTTTCCCAAAGATATGACCGACAAAGACTGGACCCGTTTCAAAGTGAAGGCAGAAGGAAATTTTGCTTCCGATGAACTCCTTATGGACATGGCCCCGGTAGTAAAAATACCTAATATTGCATTTGAAAACACGGGCGATCTCCGTTTCGTTAAAAGAACTGATTGGTTACCCCAGGTTCCTTCTTATTCCTATGGAGCTTCTTTTGCCGATCTCGATAACGATGGTGATCTTGACTATGTAGTGAATAATATTAATGACGAAGCTTTTATTCTCAGGAATACCACAGTAGAAAAGTCTAAGAAAAAATCCAATTTTATAAAGATCAGGTTGGCAGGAAAAGCAGGCAATACGATGGCCATCGGTGCAAAGGTAGAATTATGGAACAAAGGGAAATATCAGTTTTCAGAACATTTTTTGACAAGAGGATATGCCTCTTCTGTTGATCCTATCATTCACTTTGGCTTGTCACAGGACGTTTCCATTGATTCAATAAAAGTGACCTGGCCTACTAGTGATAATACATCAATTCTGAGAAATATCGTAGCTAATCAGACTATCGAAATAAATGAAAAGAATTCCCTGCCATCAGTTAAGGCTGTCAGAATATCCGGGATAAATGACTTGTTATTTAATAAACGCGAAAATGTGATAAATTATGTACATGAGCAAACAGATTATGTTGATTACGGACTCAAACAGAGAATAATACCACATAAATTTTCACAGATCGGACCGCGTATGGCAAAAGGAGATCTTAATAATGATGGACGTGAGGATCTGATCATTGGTTCTACGAATAAATTGCCAACTACTGTCTTTTTAAGGAAAGGCAACGGATTTGAAGAGGCCAGCATTGAAGGATTAACAACAAAAAAGGAATTTTCTGAAGCCGATCTTGCGATATTTGATATAGACGGAGATGGAGATAATGATGTTGTTGTAGTAGCGGGTGGATATGAAAATAACCAGGAAAGTGAGTACATACACTACCTCTATGAAAACCGTAATGGTACATTTACAAGAACCCCGCTTCCTGTTCCACCGTTTCCTGCTTCTGTCGTACGGCTTTTCGACTATGACCATGATGGTTCAATGGATTTGTTTGTTGGTGCACGTGTAAAAAGAGGAATGTTCCCTTATTCTAACCATTCCTGGATTATTCATAATGATAAAGGCAAACTATCAGTTGATTCAGCTTCACGTTTAAACCTTGGAATGGTAACCGATGCGGTCTGGACTGATTATGACAAAGATGGCTGGGAAGATCTGCTGGTTGCCCGGGAATATAATTCTGTTATACTTCTTAAGAATATGAATGGGAAAGAGCTTGTTCCTCAAATCATTCCGGGATTGGAAGCTAAACGCGGAATCTGGTACTCATTGGTTGCCGGGGATTTTGATCAGGATGGGGATGATGACTATATTGTTGGTAATCTTGGCGATAATCACCGATTCAACGTAAGTGATAAATATCCTTTAAATCTTTATGTAATTGATTTGGAAATGGATGGTACAATAGATCCGCTGATAACTGCA
Organism: Bacteroidota bacterium; assembly: GCA_037143835.1. Classification (GTDB taxonomy): domain Bacteria; phylum Bacteroidota; class Bacteroidia; order Bacteroidales; family VadinHA17; genus LD21. The sequence goes on along the minus strand of JBAWXY010000008.1, from coordinate 3,076 downwards.
TATTGGCCTGATAAGAATGGTAAAATGACAGAATATCCGATTAACTACCTCGATGAACTCTGGTCACAGTCTGGCTTCTTTCAGGCGAGATTTAAGGATTATGCACCCTTTAGCTTTACCGGTTTTAGAGATATGTTAGATGAAAATATATTGAAAAGATTAGAATTTAAACTGGATGTTAATACAACCTCAAATTACATTTTATGGAATGATAAAGGTAATTTCAGGTGGGAGAAGCTCCCAATACTTCTGCAGGTTTCTCCAATCAAGAAAATAATTGTGCAGGATTTAAATGGCGACAACTATCCTGATGTACTGATAGGAGGCAATGATTATTCGTATGATGTGCCAACGGGATATTATGATGCGAATAAGGGAATAGTCTTATTGAATAAAGGTAACAAACAGGAAAAAGGGAAACCCGCTTTTGAGGTATTGACGCCATCTCAAACCGGTATGTTGCTACAGGGGATGGTAGAGTCATTACTGTATTTTAAAGGTGATACATCACTTGTTGTAGCAGGTTTCAACAGGGCAAAAGTTGCTGTTTTTGAACATACCCATGCTATTCCATTCTGATCAGGTCGCCGGCTCTGAATTGATATTTTACTATTTCTTTACAGACTGAACAATCGCGCAAAGGAGAATTACGTGAACGTGTTGAAATTTCGGCCATTATTACCCTGTCATTTATTCCCATAATCTTCATGTCAGATTCTATTGACCTGTTTAGCATGAATTTACCATCTGTTTTAGTAATAATCAGGTGCTCTGGAATTTCCATATATTGCCCTTTAAATGAAGAGATAGTAATTATTGCATCTTCATTTGTATCATCATCAATCAGTCCAACCACAATTTTGGCTGGGTCAATTACATATTTTATCTGGTTATCACCAATAGTGACATAATTTATCTGGCTATCAGTTATAGTTACAATTCCATCCTTTGCTACCGTTTCTTTTGCCTCTTTAAATTTACCCTTGGCATATTTGACTGCAATATCCATTGCTTCCTTTTTGACTGAGTTTCCGGAACCTGTTTTGTTATCATTATGGGTGCACGATAACAAAAATGATAAGGTGATAATTATAATGAAACTCTTTTTCATATCTGTAGGTTTTTTTTGAATTCAGTCAAAAATATAACAAATGAAAGATTTAAGAAAAGAAAGATTCAATTAATTAAAATGAAATTATTAAAAATTTCCTGCAGTCATGCCTGCCGTCGATGAGTTGAGTGAAGCTTTTCAGGTAAACCGGAAAGACATTTGTAAGACGGTTTCCGTAATACCTAAACTAATTAGCCAGGATCAAACGAACGCTGACACCTCAGAGCAGGCAAAAAACTTAGTGCAATTTTTGCTTGTTACCTATAAAATTTTATCGTGAGACAATAATCTCCACGAATCGGAGACCACCGGATAAGTTTAAATTTGATAACTTTAACCCTGTGAAAATGAAAGTTAAAAAAGAGGGAAAAATGCAGCAAAAAAATGTAATAATATTCGTAGTAACCTTGTTTTGCATAAGGTTAACCGGGCTACATGGACAAATCGTGAAAGATATCGACGGTAATCTTTATCCTTCAATCACTATTGGAAAACAGGTTTGGATGGAAGAGAATTTAAAAACCACCAAATACAATGATGGTACAACAATAACATTGGTTACTGATGATAAGGCATGGAAAGCATTAAAAACACCTGCCTACTGTTGGTTTAATAATGATATTGCAAACAAAGACGTTTACGGAGCTTTATATAATTGGTACACTGTTAATACAAAGAAATTATGCCCAAAAGGTTGGCATGTACCAACAGTAATAGAATGGGCAACCATGATAAGCTTTCTGGGAGACGTAAGCATGGCAGGTGATAAACTAAAAGAAGCAGGGATGACCCACTGGAAAAATTCCTTAAACAATACAACTAACGAATTCGGCTTTACAGCCCTTCCGGGAGGCATGCGACTCGATTCAGGCGTCTTCCCAATTTTTGGTAACTCTTACGCTGTTTGGTGGTCGGCTACAGAGAACAATCCGGAACTGGCTTGGAACCGTGGCCTGTACTATAGTAGCAGCAATGTTTACAGGGGTTGCGAAAATAAGCGAAGTGGCTTTTCTATTCGGTGTCTGAAGGATTAAAACTGTATAATTGACTATTCATTTTATCTATTTATACCGCATTTTACGTATCGGATTTTTTTGAATTTTGTCTGCTTATGATGAATTTCCTGTATATGATTTATGTGTAGCTTAGATTTTACAACTATGAAAAGACGCGATTTTATAAAGACAACAGCACTTACAGTCCCAGTAATTAGTCTGCTTCCTGCTGCAACAGTTACGCACTTTGAAGCCCAGGCAAAGTTTTTAAGGGCATGGTTCAATTTTGAGGCCAGCCTGGTTGTTAAAAATATTTAACAATTATATTTTTGTATGTAACTTTTTTTTATATTTGAGTGGAAGTTTTCGTTAGAACTTTTTTATTAACCATATGAAAACTAACAGATAATGCCTATGGACAATGCTACCTGACCTAACCAAACGGGAGTTATTCCTACCTCCCGTCCGTAAAATTTTCTAAAAATATCTAACTAGGAAACATGATTTTTTAAAAATTTAAACCTTCTAACCTCAAAAGTATGACTAAAAAAATCACGCTGGTTGTTTCATTTCTGGCAATCTTTAATAAATTGAAGATAGCCATGAAACTTATAACTATGCTATTATTGTTCGGAACAATTCAGGCATTTGCTGCTCCTGGCATGCTGGATGACGGGATTGTCTCCTCGAGCGATCTTCAACAAAAACGAGTCACAGGAAAGATCACCGATGCAGGTGGTAACGCTTTAGCTGGTGTAAATATTCTTGAAAAAGGCACGATTAATGGTGCTATTTCAGGTGAAGATGGTAATTTTTCACTTACTGTTGCTTCTTCAAACTCGATTTTGAGTTGCTCCTTCATTGGATATGTCACTCAGGAAATAATCGTAGGAAATCAGACTACTGTTAACATTGTTCTCGCTGAAGCCCTTTCAGCTCTGGATGAGATTGTCGTTGTCGGTTATTCAAC
>JBAWXY010000007.1:0-35480 GCA_037143835.1 Bacteroidota bacterium | reverse complement strand
AACATTAATTGTTAATAATCAACATATTAACCCATTTTTAAGGATCGACTATTTACATCTAAAGTAATTTTATAAAAATGAAGACAATTTTCTTATTGTTTTGGATGCTAAGTGCTTCTATTTTAGTAGCTCAGGATACTATTAACTACCCGATTCTGGTACAAAGGTTATTTGACATGAAATATCTTGCAACCCCACCTCAGAAAGGTGAACAGTCGGGGAACTTTTCCAGTTATGACAGGAGGTCGAAGTATGATACAATCTCCGGGACTTATATTCAATGGGATGCAAACGCTGATGGAACCGGTTATATCCGGAAAGAAGGAACTGATATTGTCATTTTTGAAAAAGATGGGCCGGGCGTAATATGGCGTTTTTGGAGTGCACTTGCTAAAGATGGACATATTAAAATATTCATTGATAATGGAGAAGCTCCTTATGACATATTACAATTAATTATTAACAAGGTGGTAGAATATTAATTATTTTGAAACGACTTCTGCTGAAATCTTCAGAACCAAAACTTTCCTGAAAGCATTTGATATTACTTCAACTGTTTTTAATTGATATCCACTCGCATCAGAACTGTTATAAATTACTTCCAAGCTTCCCTCACCACCAGGTGGTACAGGTTTCTTTTTAAATTTTGATATAGTACAGCCACAACTTGTTTTTACAGAAGAAATAATAAGTAAACCTGAGCCAATATTTTTAAATTTGAATACATGAGAGATCTTAGCCCCTTCAACAATTGTTCCAAAATTATGATCCATAGAATCAAAGACTATAGCTGAAGTTCCCCTATATACGTTGCTGTGCTTATCATTAACTTTATAGTCTGTACATGATGCGATAGAAAAGGAGAGGATAACTATCAAGAAAAACTTGCAAAATAAATGCGTAAATTGTCTCATAGTATGCTTTTTTCTTTTAATCAATTTAAATAGTGGCTATAAAGATTCATTAAAACACCAACATCGGTAACAATTAGCCTATTAAGATCTAAATGCTTAAACTTAAATTTTATCCTTAATAGTATACATATACGTTTGAGTATTTAATATGCATTATCTCCAGGCTGATAAAGAATATGAAAAAATCACCGATGCTCCTTTCGGATAATCTACTGCTGCTTTAAACTTCTTTTATTAATCTTTTTGTAAAGAACATAAAAATATCCCTTAAATTTAATATTACAAATCAATCAGTAGCTTTTGCTTTTAAATCATATTAGATCTCATTTTAATTAAACTTAAAATACTCTTTTGCATTATAATAACAGATTCCTTTGACCATATTTCCTATCAATTCCATATCAGCGGGGAGCTCCCCATTTTCTACATCAGTTCCAATGAGATTACATAATATCCTCCTGAAATACTCATGCCTTGGATAGGAAAGGAAGCTTCTTGAATCTGTCAGCATTCCAACGAACCTGCTTAATAAAGTCATATCCGATAATGTATTTAGTTGTCTCTCTATTCCGTTTTTCTGATCAAGGAACCACCAGGCTGAACCATATTGCATTTTACCAGGAGTAATTCCGTCATTAAAATTTCCGATCATTGTAATGATAACTTCATTATCTCTTGGATTCAGATTGTAAACAATGGTTTTTGTAAGTCTTTCCTTCTGTTCAAGATGATCAAAGAATTTTGACATTGACTTCGCTATTTCAAAATCACCAATAGAATCAAATCCTTTATCTGGTCCTATTTTTTTGAACAACCTGGTGTTATTATTTCGGAGTGCACCGATATGGAATTGTTGTGTCCAACCAAATTGATGATCCATTTCGGAGAGCTGAACGAGAAGTGCTGATTTAAATTTTAAAAGTTCTATTTCAGAAAGATGTTTACCTGATCTTACTTTAGTAAAAATATTGTTTATTTCAGGTTCAGTATATGGCTCTGCTAAGAAGGTTTCTACCCCATGGTCAGATAGTTTGCATCCCATAGAATTGAAATACTCCTGACGTTTAATGAGAGCCTGAAGAAGATCCTGATACTTTGATATAGATAATCCTGAAACTTCTGATAATTTATCAATATATCTGTTGTATTCTTCAGTGTTTTCTGCAGCCATGACTTTATCGGGTCTCCAGGCAGGGAGTACCTTCACTGAATATCCCTGATTAATAATTTCCTGATGATACCTGAGATCAGAAACAGGATCATCAGTTGTGCACATAACCTCCACATTGCTTTTTTTAATCAGTTTCTGAGCTCTGAAATCTTCCGTGACCAGAAGGGAAGTAGCTTCATCATAGATTTCCTTTGCAGTGATTGAATTTAAGAGTTTATCTATACCAAAGTACCTTTTTAATTCTAAATGTGTCCAATGATATAATGGATTCCTAAGGGTGTATGGGACAGTTTCAGCCCATTTCATGAACTTCTCGCGGTCAGAAGCGTTACCGGTTATATACTTTTCATCTACACCATTTGCCCGCATAGCACGCATTTTATAATGATCACCTTCCAGCCAGATTTTTGAAAGGTTTTCAAATTGTTTATTTGCAGCAATCTCTTCAGACGACAAATGACAATGGTAGTCTATAATTGGCAAGTCTTTAGCATATTCATGGTAGAGTAGTTCTGCGGTTTTATTATGAAGTAAAAAGTCATCATCTAAAAAGCTCTTTTTGTAAATCTGGTCCGACAATAAATGTCCATTCGATCTATCAATGGAATTCTCATCTTTTTTTGACTTGATTATATCTGCAGGAAATAAAGCTAATCCTGCTGCCACTGCGGTAGTTTTTGACACTAGCTGTCTTCTTGTAAGTGGCTTCCCTTTCCATTTATCACAAGGATCATTCATATATAAACATTTTTTTTATTAATTTATTGACTCCGAACTTTACTTGCACACCTCTTAAACTATTGTATAACTTATTAAAAATGTTTCATAAACAAATCATTATATTGAATCTATGTCAACTATAATGGATAGGATTACTATTTTTTAAATTGTTCAGTTGACAATAATTTCATGACTGGTTTAACCAAAAATTCTTCACTTAGTTAAGTCATTTCTCTAGCTATCAATTAACTCTTTACAAATTAATAAGAATATTTAACAGTATATTATCACTTATTATCAGATTCCCTTGAATATCCTAATTCCTGTTCTCTCTTAAGCCAGATTGATGAAAGGCGGTAAGCTTCCATATTGTTTAGCTTGAAGAGCCCTCCGGTTGAGAAAAATTCCAGCTTAAGATTTGACGGATCAGGATAAAAAATAGTTGAAAAAGTTACCTCTCCTTTATTTGCAAACACCTCTACTGAACTGCGGTCAATTATTAACCTCAGCTTAATTTTACTATTCTCAGGTTCTACCTGGGCCTGATTTCCCATAAAAGTAAGCAGCTGTTCCTTCACAGAGTATACAAGCTTTTCACCTCTAATGTTAAATCCGAATCCAGAGGAACCAGCCAGATCTATTTCTGCGATAATTTCAAAAACGTCACCTTCCATACCTGACAGAGGATTTTCATCGGGCTTTATGCTGACATCTTTCCAGAGACGTGAAGCGAAACGCAGCTGTTTTATACCGGTTATTGGATTACGGCAAAGGCGGACTTCACCATTAATGGTTTTTAAAGTTAATTCACAGGGGAATGATTGTTGCTTACTCCAGGTAAGATTAAGCTCAGGGATATTTCTAGGAGCCATAAAAGCCATTTGTATGAACGGCCCGTCTCCTTCATAGGACCGTTTAAATGTTTGCGTGGCATAAATAAATCCGTAATCAACCTTTGTGTTTTCCATCTTAGAGATAAATTCAATCCCGTTAAAATCTCCGATCCTGTAGGTACCATTGCCATTAATAATGACCCATTTTTTATTATTTTCATCCCCATCTACAGGGATCTCCATTAAATCGGGGCATTCGTGAAAGTCATCAAGTTTGCTCAGGTAATCCCAATGCAATAGGTCAGCTGACTTATAAAATGTAAAATATGGCGTCTCATATAATACCATCCGCCACGACTGATCAGGTTTATACCAGAAAACAAGTGCATCACGGTCAGCCCTTCCTTTTGGCATAGGTATGACCGGATTAGCTTTATGACGTATCCATGTTTTTCCTGCATCCCTGCTAAAAGCAATACCGGTACCTCTCCCATAATCAGTATAATACACAACCATTGTTTTCTCGACTCCGGACTGAAGGCCAAGGGTATTATTCCAGTCAACAATGCCACTGCCGCTACCCGGACGGTTATCTATAACAGTATTCAGTATCTGAGGTTTTTGCTCCCAGAATATACAATCGTAACTGGTTGAGTGTCCCCAGTTCTTATTATATTGACGTCGTCTTGACCATTCATCATACATATGAAACAGGTGGTATTCTCCTTTGTACCAAATTAAACCCGTGGCATCACCAATTTCTCCGGTAATTGGTGTATAATGCACCTGTGGACGATATGTCTGATTGTAGTGCATATTTTCATATACTTCCTGATAAGTGATACGTTGCGGATCACGATCAATGGGTGGAGCATTAGAAAGGTCCTGTGCATATAAAGAAACCAACGTTTGAAGCACAATGATGAGGCTAATGAATTTCTTGGGTGACATAAAGATGTGTATTATAGTCTATTTATTATTAGATGTCCTGTAATAGCCTAACTCCTGCTCTCTCTTAAGCCAAATTGATTTAAGGCGATAAGCTTCCATATAGTTTATCCTGGCAGATCCGCCCGTGAAGAAAAGTTCAAGGTTCATATTTGACGGATCGGGATAAAAAAGATTTGAGAAAGTTACCTCTCCTTCATTGGCAAACACCTCTATTGAACTACGGTCAATTATTAATCTTAATTTTATTTTTCGATCCACAGGTATCACCTTTGCCTGATTTCCCTTAAAAGTCAGCAATTGATCTTTCACAGAGTATGCCAATTTTTCTCCTCTTAGATTAAATTCTAATCCGGAGGATTTAGCCAAATCTATTTCTGTAATAATTTCGATAACATCCCCATCAAGGTCTGCCAGAGGATTTTCACCAACCCTAACAGAAGCATCTTTCCAAAAATGCGGATCGTAACGCAACTGCTTGATCCCGGCAATAGGATTACGGCAAAGTCGTACTTCACCATTAAGTGATTTTAAAGTTAATTCACAAGGAAAGCTCATTTGCTGACTCCAGATTCGGTCATGAATCGGCGGACCCTGTACTCTTAGAAAAGCTAATTGGATAAATGGGCCATCTCCCTCATACGATTGTTTGAAAGTTTGAGTTGCATAAAGGTCGTTCCCAAAGTCAACCTTTGTATTACCAATTTCCTGTTTGAACACTGTCCCATTGAAATCCCCAATTCGGTATGCACCATCAGCTCCAATAATGACCCATTTCTTATTATTCTCATCTCCGTCTACAGATATCTGCATAAAATCTGGGCATTCATAGAAGCCATCTATTTTGCTTAAATAATCCCATTTCAGGAGGTCGGCAGACTTATAAAATGTAAAACCGGGTTCTTCATATTGTACTAATCGCCATGACTGATCAGGTTTGTACCAGAACACTAATGGATCGCGATCTCTTCTTCCTTCTTTCATTGGTATAACAGGATTGTTTTTATGCCGGATCCATGTCTTTCCGGCATCCCTGCTGAATGCGATGCAGGAGCCTCGTCCATAATCGGTGTAGAATACTACCATTGTTTTTTCCACACCCGATTGAAGCCCAAGGGTATTGTTCCAGTCAACAATACCACTGCCGCTACCCGGTCGGTTATCAATAACGGTATTAAGTATCTGAGATTTTTGGTCCCAGTATATAATATCGTAACTTGTAGCATGCCCCCAGTTTTTATTATCCCTTCGACTTTTAGACCACTCATCGTACATATAAAAGAGGTGGTATTCGCCTTTATATACAATCAGACCTGTAGCATCAGCAATCTGTCCTGTAATTGGAGTGTAATGCACCTGAGGACGATAAATCTGGTCGTAATGCATATTATCAAATACTTCCTGATATGAAAGACGATATGGATCCGTAGAATTATTTGTCTGATCCTGCGCCGAAAGTGTTATGGCAAATGTCAAGAAGATGCTTGTGATTAAGTGTTTTTCTTTTTTCATCATAATCTAACTTTAATGTTAATTGTATGACAATTATTTGAATAAAACCGAATAGCTATAATTTCTGTGGCAATAAATAGGTAACAATAAGAACCTTATTTAATTATCGGAATATATTATATTGTGAATTCAAATATTTACTCCCCGAAATTTATTGCAACTATTATTCAACTTTCCGTAATTTAAAATTCTTCCGGAGCCTATTAAGAAAACTCCGGAAGAAAAATAAAACCCAAACTAACCTACCAACCTAATATTAAAACCATGCGATTATGGCTATTGCCACCCATTATTCTGAGTATAGATACCTTCGACCAACGTTATCTGTGTCAGTGGAATAGGCATATATTCATCCCTTCCCTTTGTAAAGCGGGCAGCTGAAAGATGGGTATGCCTGGTTTTTTCAACATCGAAATATGCGTTGAGTGTTTCAGCAGCAATACCCCAGCGAACAAGATCGAAGAAACGGTAACCTTCCATTGCGAACTCCAGTTTTCTTTCCCACCGTAAAGCTTTTCGAGCAAATTCCTGGGACCAGGTACAATTAACGCCGTCTATATATTGCCCTATCTTATAGTTGGAAATAAAAGTGCCATTGGCATTTTTAAGCCAGTTGGTGCTGTTCCTAGCTCTTTCCCTGATCTGGTTGATTATTGGCAAAGCCTGTTTTTCCAAACCCTGTTCGATAAGCGCTTCTGCTTTCATAAGAAGAACATCATCAAAACGTAGTATATCGACATTTTTAGAACTACCTACGTATGCTCCTCTCTTTTTTAAGCATGGACAAGTTGGTTTGTCAACTTCTTTCATCGTTGAGAAAGTACCATATACCTCTGGCACTCTAGCCCATGAAAGTTTGTATATGAAATCAGGAAGATATTTATAAGGATGGGTCGGAATACCTACAGTGTGATCCAGACGTGGATCGACATTATTAGTCAAGAAATCTTCGGGATTTTTCATCTCCGTATTATTATAGGTGTCAAACAACGGAAGACCATTTGCATCTGTCTTAAACGAATTAACAAGATTCTGTGTAGGTACACTGAACCAGCAACATCCATATTCAGGATTCATTGGAAAATTCATCCAGGTTGACCTGTTCGTTCTGCCATATTCTACACCGTCATCCACCGAATACTGAATGGAAAAAATAGATTCGACTCCATTTTCATATTCCCAAAGGAAGTTTTTACCAAATTCATCAAATAATTTATATTTACTACCGATCACATTATCACATAACCTAACAACTTCCTGAAGTTTACTTGTATTAATTTTTACCACATTATTCTGTTCATCCTGTTCGTAAGCCTGGTAAAGTCGAACCTTTGCCAGATAGGCCCAAGCTGCTACTTTATTAGCCCTTCCAATCTCAGGTTGAGTTTCAGGCAAATTATCCACAGCAAACTGAAAATCTTCAGCAATTTTATCCCATAATTGGTCATTTGTATACTCACGATTAGTCAGTTTTTTTGATTCATATTTCGGGATCGTTTCATCCACCCAGACCGAATACTTGAAAATCTGTTTAAGCAGGAAATGAAAATGTCCTCTTATAAAACGACACTCAGCCTGACGTATACTTTTGTTGGGATATTGTGCATCAGTAAGTTGCGCCATCCTCAATAAAGCTTCATTAGCTCTGCTGATACCCTCATAGATAGCTATCCATGTTACATTCATGTAATTATTATCAACTCTTAAAGTACTGAAGGTCTCAAACTCATGCCACTCTGTACGGTTTGTAACGCCGCCTCCACCTTTATATGCATCTCCCGCACGCAAAGTACCAAATGCCCACATGTGGGTAAACTCCACTTCTCTGTCATCATTGCCTAGTGAGGCATAAGCCGCTGTTACAAGCTGATCCACTCTTTCAGGTGTATTTAGCTGTTCAGTGCTGATTGTAGCCCTGGGTGTATAATCGAGGAAGTCTGTAGTACAGGATATAACCAGCAGAAGGATAAATATGCTTATTAATGATATTATAGGTTTCATAGTAATATGTTTTTATGTTTATAATGTTAGATTTAATCCCAATGATATAACAGTCGGTCTCGGATATTCCCAATTTGCAGTTTCAGGATCAGTACCAAAGTATTTATCTTTTCCTTTGGTATCTTTAATCATGAAGAAGTTTTCAGCAATGAGGTAAAACCTTAACAGATTGATATGTATTTTTTGTGTGAGTAACACTGGGAGACTATATGACAGTTGTAAAGTCCGGAACTTAAAGTATGAACCATTAACATACATGTAATCTGAGGATCTGGTTTCATCATTACTGTTGACAAGGGATTGCGCCGGTATGTCAGTATCTGTATAATTAGGTGTCCAACCATCAAAAACAGTTGTACCATAGTTCATCCCGCTTTGAGCGTGTGTCAAAGTTAAGATCCCTTTCTGAGAATTATAAACATTTTTCCCGCTGACTCCCTGCACAAAAACAGATAAAGCGAAGTTTTTGTATCCAATTTCCCCATTTATCCCGTATTCAAAATCTGGTAATGTTGTACCAAGCCAGTCCTGATCCAATGAATTAATTACTCCATCATGGTTTAGATCAGCCCATCTTATTCTACCGATACCTTTACCCGCCTGTACTGCTGATTGGTCTACTTCTGCCTTGTTCTGGAAGATGCCATCTGTGACATATCCGAAAACTAAAGTCTGGGAATGTCCGAGGATGGTTTTTTCAACATTGCCGGGATATGACCTAACTACTGCCTCAGGTAAGAAGGTAATTTTATCATGAAACGAACTGATAGATCCCAAAATACTATAGTTAATATCACCTTTAGTGTCTCGGTATCCCAGAACAATTTCAAATCCTTTGTTTTCAATTGTGGCTCCGTTTTCCCACCTGCCACCACCTTCACCAACAACACCCGGGTAAGGCGGCTTGATCAAAATATCTTTTGTCCTGCGTGTAAAGTAGTCAAAAGATCCTATTATTTTTTCATCCAACAGACCAAAATCCGTACCAATATTCAGTTCCTCGGTTGTTTCCCATTTCAAGGAATTATTTTCAGTTTGGACTGCAGCATAACCGGAAGGCAAAGTACCTCTGCCTTCACCTCTGAGATCATAAGCAGTTCCTATGTTTCTTGCCCCCCCTCCACTTTGTGTTCCATAATTTGTTGCATACAGTCCAAATCTGGCCACATCTCCGATTTCCTGATTACCCACACGACCGACTCCGACCCTCACTTTTAGATTTGATACAAAGTCAAGATTGAAAAACTCTTCATTATTTATTCTCCATCCGAGGCTGGCTGCTGGAAACAATCCAAACTGATTTTCTGTTCCGAACCTTGAGGAACCATCATAACGCAATGTTACCGATGCAAGATATCTGTCTGACATGGAGTAGTTTATTTTTCCAAAATAGGAAAGCAACTGATTGCCTGTGCTTCTTCCACTATTAGTCATACTTCCTGTCCCGGCATCAAGATATCGAAAATCAACATCCTGAAGAGCAAAAACTTCTTTGTGAGCACCTTCGTTTATGTAATTATTCTGAAGTGCCTCCATCCCGGCAAGCATATCAAAAGTGTGCTTGCCGAAAACCAGGTTGTATGTCAATAAATTCGACCATGTCCAGTTTATTTGGTGTTCCTGTAAGACATCAAGAATATTTGGGTCCTTGCGTAAGAAACCTTCTACGTATTTCTCTTCAAACCACCAACCATAGGCATCAACATAATCTATCCCGAAACTTGACCTGAAGACCATATTTTTTACAGGTTTTATTTCTGCGTACAAATTCCCGAAAGTTGAAAATTTATTTTTCTTATTGTCCTTATGTATATATAACATATGAAGGACATTATTTCTGTCAGAGAAACCAGATCCTATCGGTCCTGCCCATCCTCCATCCTCCGTATATACTGGTAAAATTGGTTGTAGCATTACAGCCAGTGATTGCATATTACCACCGCTTAGCGGTTGTCCCAGAGGCATAAAAGGACCGCCAAGATCTCCACCCGTAGGAGTTTCAGCTGTTTTTGTCAACTGTAAATTTTCTCCAATTTTTATTTTACCACCGAAGAAAGAGTGAGAAGTATTTATGCGGACGGAGAGCTTCTTAAAATCTGTATATTTCATAATACCTTGATTATTAAGATAACCCAGCCCTAACAATGCTGTACTATTCTCGGTACCTCCTGATATGGTCACACTTGAATTGGTTAAAACAGCGTTTCTGTATGCTACATCCTGCCAATCAGTACCAGGAACCTGAGCTCTTGTTCCATCAGCAGGATTTCCTCCAACCCACTCAACAGGGATTACTTTGTTTAAAACTGCATTGGCTCCCGTTCCTGTATATTCATAGCTGTATAGTGCCTTGTGTACAGCTGGATCAGTCCCGTCATTAATAGCTGCCTGCCAAAGGATCTCTCCTCGTTCAATAGTATTGCACATATCTACTTTGTTCAACCAGGAATAATTCTGCACAGCTATATTTGTATTAACTTCTACCTTCAGACGTTTAAAACCTTCTTTAGTTGTAATGATAATGACACCGTTCGAAGCTCTTGACCCATAGATAGATGCTGCTGATGCATCTTTAAGAACCTGAATGGATTCAATCGATGTAGGATTTATACTTTGCATTACGTCCGGCCTCTTTGTGGGGACACCATCAATAATATAAAGCGGATCTGTATTGCCAAGTGTATTTTTACCACGGATTAGGATTGTTCTTGCTTCACCGGTTGGTGAACCAGAAGTTTCAACATATACTCCGGGAACGCGTCCTTGAATCGTTTGCATCAGGTTACTGCCAGGGATGTCAATAATTTTATCTACATTAACGACTGAAATAGCTCCTGTCAAATCTACCTTTTTTTGGGTCTGATAACCAGTAATCACAACCTCTTCTAGCTCCCCAAGAGATTCACTCATGGCTACATCAATAGTAGGCGATTCTCCAACCTGAATTTCCTGTGTCATCATGCCTATGAAAGAAAACACCAATGTTGCTCCCTTTTGTACATTCATAGAATAACTTCCATCTGCGGAAGAAATAGTGCCAAGACTTATCCCCTTGACAGTAATGTTTACGCCAGGCATAGGTTCTCCTTTAATGGCATCGGTGATCTTTCCGGTTATATTCAATTGCTGCTGCAACGTTTCAGGTAGGGCTGTTATTTCACTGGGAGTAAGGATGATCTGCTTATCAAATACTTTATAATTCACTCCTACCCCTGAAAATAGAGATGCAAGAATATCAGAGATTTTCTTATCTTCCACCGATATTGATACCTCCCTTTTTACATCAATCAGTTTTGCATTATAGAGAAAGTAGAATTCACTGGAGCTTTCAATTTTCTCAAGTACATCCGATACCAGAACATTATTTAGGTCCAACGTAAGCTTTGTATTCTGAGAATAAGAGTCACTCGCATATACCTGAAAGACTCCGATAAAAAGTATAAATAAAATGTTTCTCATTAGTTTAAAGGTTTTACAGGAGCATAATTTTTTCAGATAGCTTCCTGAATATCTGCAATATTTTTTCATAGATTTGTATGATTTAGTGGATTTATACCATTGTTTTAAGTTGCATTGGAAAAACTGCTGAATTATAAGGAAAGCGTTGCCGCGCTTTCCTTTTTATTAGGTTCTGGTTTTCATCATAGGCTTGAGTTTTTTTTAATTAATTAAAGGATTTTTTTTTGGTACTAAGACCGAAACCTTAATTCTGAGGATCACTGCTTCCTTTCGCAGTAAAATTGAAAGAATCAGTTGCATTCATCTTACCTTTTACAATAAATTTCAATCCTTCTTTTTTCGAATGACCCATCATGCTTCATCTTCCTTTCATAGTCCTTGTATCTTATAGGTGCAGTGTACTGAAGAAGCTTTAGCACTTCATCAAGAGTTTCATTTTGAAATGTCCCGTAATAAATATAAGAATCAAGCGGCTTATCCTTAATTACGATATTTACATTATACCAGCGGTTAAGCATTCTTACCACCTCCTCAAACGGTTCATATTTAAATGTAAGTTTGCCTTCAAGCCAGGACAGCTTGTCTTCACTGTTTACTGGTTGTATTTTACATGAATCTGCCAGGGAATTATAAATAAATGACTCTTCAGGTTTTAAAACTCCCATACTGGTTATAGTTTCTTTAAGTTTCTCAAATACTTCAACTTCCCCTTTTTTAAGTATTACTTCGGTGTTTGGTTCATCAGCATAAGCCATAACATTAAATGATGTTCCAGTCGCTTTAATATCAATGTTTTTGGCTGAAACAACAAAAGGCTTTCTATGATTTGAAACAACATTAAAATATGCTTCTCCCGTAAGCTTAACACCCCTTACGTTGCCAGTAAACTGAACCGGGAATTTCAAAGACGAACCTCCGTTCAACCGGCCTGTAGAACCGTCAGGAAGAAAGAAATCTGTTCTCGTCCCGTATGGTGCATGGATTTCAGCCCATGCTAATGAATTCCTGAAAGATTTGTTCTGAAAATAGAATAATAAAGAAGCAATAAATACAGGTACAAAAAGAATTGCTGCAATTCTGGTCAAGTACCTAACAAGACCAAACCTTAAGTTTGTTTTATTCAGGAACGTTCCTTCTTCTATTTTTATATTGTGATGTATCCTGTCGAGTATATGATCCCCGTTGTAACCTTGAATATTCATGTCCGGGTCTATGTCTTCCCAGAACCGGAATGATTCTTCATTTAATTCATGTTCCGTTTTCGTATTATCCAGCCATTGCAGTAAAATATTTTTATCTTCATCTGAGGCGCTGCATTTCAGATATCTGAATAATACCTCTTTATTAATTTTTTGTTCCTTATCCTGCATTATCATGTTTTTACCCTGTAACTCAATTGAAATTACCAGTAAGGCAATCCAATAGTATAAATTTTCACTTACATTAATATTATCCATCTGGGAAACAGGAATCCCCAAAAATAGCGTAATTTATAATCTGTCTAAGTAAAAAAAATGCGATAAGGAGAGAAGTAAACAGAGTGAGTAGTATTGTAAACAATATCTATTTTAAGAATAACCAGATGAAAAGAGAAGACAGTATACCTATGTCAGCGAATGTTTTCTTTAAGGAAGTTTTTGCCATTGCCAGATAATTATTCACCGTTTTTTTCGAAATTTTCATTTTCTGAGCGATCTGTTCTGTGCTGAGATGTTCCTCAATACTTAAAATCAATATATTTCTTTGCCTGGAAGGCAGTTCTTGAATCAAGCGATTGGCAGTTTCCAGGAGATTATCGTATTCAATATCAAGTATTGTTGAATTATCTTCGATGCTTATATTCTTTAATGCCTCTTCAAGGTGTTTCTTGTCTGATGCCAGTTTCCTAAATCTTTTGCAGGTTGCATTAAAAGTGATCTTAAACAGATATTTGCTAAAAACATAATATTCATTTATCTGGTCTTTATACTTCCATAGGTTCATAAATACCTCCTGAACAACATCCTCAGCTTCTTCTTTATTCTTTAAATAGCTTATTGCGAAGTAATAAACCTTTTTATGATATTTTTTGAAGATATTATCAAAAGATAATACCTCTCCATGTTTAAGTTTATTAATAAAAAGTTTATCATCAAGGTCCGGGACCATACGAGATATATCTTTAGTTTAACAAATTTAATAATTCCTGAATATAAACCAATGGTTCGTTAAACTTTAACCTGAAATTCTAAATTGAAAATTATACCACAGGAAATTTACACTTCTGCTTCGCCCCTGTGGATTTTTGCGAAGGGAGTCCCTACTTTTGCTTCAAAATTAAGATTTTCATCCGCTTTCAAAGTGATTCATAGTCATAATTTAACGCTTTTACATAATTCTTCTATTCTATTTTTGCAACAGTAATGTTTCCGGAGATTTTTTGGGAGTTTTTCAGCAAGCTATTGATAGCCGTTGCTCAAAATCCCGCCATTGGTCAGCGTACCAATAATGCCGTGACATTTTGACTGTCACTTTACGGGCAGTTTTGACAACTTTGCCCGGAACATTGATAAACCAACGGAAAAAAGTCAAGTGTTCCTGCCTCCATATTTTACTGTTTGCTTCATATCGCATCATTACCGATAAATTGTAGCCCAATACAGATAACTGCCAAAGTATATCGTTTGCCGAAAAATCATCGGTCAAGGTTTGTGAAGCATGAAGTTGATTTTTAGTTTGCTCAATCCAATTTTCACTCTCAGCACGCTTCTTGTATAGCTCATGCAATGCCTTACCATCCTTGTCGTTCAGATTAGAGCAGTAACAAAAATACTCATATTCAGGCTCACAGGTTGAGTCCCCTCCGAAAAAGGGTTTTATAATAAAACGTAAAAATTAGTAATAATCGACAAAAACAGTACAATGGAAAATTTTCTGCTCAAAATCGGTTGTACCTTGATTTGTAAGTTAAAATTGCCTGGGAAAAAGGGTTTCTGGGCAGGTATTTCCATTGTTTTAAACGTTCTTTGACATATTTGTTTCGTAAAGTTAAGTATTCGGATAAGGTTGATCCACAGACACCTACAGTAAGCCCATGTTTTTTGCTTGATAAGTCCCCGGTATTTTGATTTGTTATTTCTTAACGGGAACCCGAGTTGAAAGATGGTTGCTTCCACATTGTTTCGTTTGTGTAGCTCCTCTACTGCGCGTCCTTTCATTTCACGACGCAAGTGAGAAGCCCGGATGGCTACCAAAATAATAATAACCGGTGGGAGTTGTTATTCTCCACCTGTCTTCCTTGCTGTTTTTATGCTTTTTAACCAAAACAGCCTTCATTTGCTCACCTGTTTTGGTGTCGGTGACCAATAATCCTTCTGGAGCCATATCTAAATCATACTTCGATTCTGCGCCTTGGATACCGGTAAAAACCATGTCGATGTTTTCACAACAACCATCATTGGAAGGGCTTTGGTATGCTCCATCAGCGTAAACCTTTTCAACCAAATGGCCGGTAACTTCAATGGTAGACTGAATGGCTGGTTCAACAAATGCTGTGTCGGGCGTGTTTGCTTTTTCAACAATCACATTGGTAATAAGGTTGAGATTGTCTTTGGAGCAGGTCTCCGTAATATTCACGCTGTAACCCTTTACCTTCTGGTCCCCTTTGTTACGGTAAGCACTATCTGGGTCATGCGGGGACTGGACACTTGAGGATGAAATTTCTTCTTTCGGGCGAAGTTCAATCTGCTGATCTTCTGACACTTTGTATTGTTCATTAAATACACGCTGAAGCAGTTGACAGGACTCGGTTTGAAGTTCACCAAAAAGCTTCAGTATTTTGTAGATCAGTATACCGATTGGTTGCAGACGGCCCTTGAGGTCTTCCCTGGTACTACGATAAACAGTTTTCGAAGATTCTTCTTCAACAAGTTTTTCCAGTTGTTCCAGGTCTGTTGCAAGGAGTCTTGATTTTGCAACTTTATCCAATGATTTATAGAACATGCAAAGTGTCTGATGGATGATCTCGTAACGGGTAAATAACGCAATGTTGCTGCCAATGAGTTTACTGTCCATACGTATGCTGCGGCCATTTACATCAAACTCCTTGATTTGCCCTCGGGTAATATGAGCGAAAACCTTTCCCATCAAGTCTTCCCCACATTGTTTTTGATGATCATAAATCCGTTTGCGCAACAGGTAATATGTGGATTCCACCGGTAAAGGATCGTTCATGTTGAATAGACCTAATGAGCTACGTACCAACAAGTTGAAACGACAATGCTCAAACAGCTGTGAGTCGCTCCATACAAAGGATTCTTTTAAAATCATCATTCCAATCAGCGTTCGGACAGGGGCATTGGGCGCCCCTGTGGTATTATTGAAAAGTACACTGAATATGGACTCATCTATACGCATGACAACCTGTTCCCGGAATTGGTTGTGCCAATGCCCTTGATCGGTGTACTGTTTTAGTGCCAAACTTTCAAGTAGTGTTGGAACACTGCTGAAAGCATTTAATTGAGTTTCTTTGTTTGATTTCTTAAACATGTATTATGCTTTTCTTATCGAAACAAATATAACGAAAATAAACGAAAAAAACAAATTATATTATTGATATTCACTTGTTTATAATTAAAATAAAAGACATATATTTGGATGTTATTAAAAATCTAATTAAGAAATCTGGCCGCTTCGACTTTTCGGAGTGGACTCAATATTTGATTTTCAATAAAATAAATGAATAAAAATTAGTTTAAGACCTTGATAATCAGTATCTTAAAGGATTTACCACAATCTTTCCAAGTTATGATTACCAGGGAACATAAAACTTATAATCAGCTTATTATTAGCATGTTAGACAAATTATCAAATATTAACCAGTGGCGAAAAGATTTCATCTAGAAACTTTTGTCCTGTTTTTATCCATTCGTGGGCGTATTAACGTCTGGAAATTGATATGCTGATTCATAATATAATACCTTCAGGATTATTAACCTGCCGTCGTCAGATTACGGCAGGTTTCATCATAATCACCACCAGTCTATACAGGTTCTTTTCTGAACATTTGATTGCGGGAGTTGGATATAAGGCATTTCAGAAGGTAGGAGAGTGCTGCACGAATACCTGCAGCAATAACCGGCTTAGCATAGAAGAACTTAAATAAAAATATATAATGATAGAGGGCTTCTCCCTTTGGACATGTATAAGTATCACTCTCCTGATCGTATTTAAAATGCTCAAAATTAAAATCATGGTTTGGAGCCTGACTGGTGGATGGTACTCCAGGTATTGCAACAATTGTTTCTATTCCCAGATCCTGTGCTGTTTTAAGCTCTGAACCGGTATGGAACCCTTTATCATAGAGGGCAGTGAATTCATTTGTTCTCAGAATGCTTTTGGCTCTTTGAATCATGTTTCCCATTGCTTTGCTGTCATTCTCGTTTGTTACTTTATAATCGATGGGAATGTTATGTCTGGCATCTACAGTGGATTGTACGGATAAGTCATGCTATAATAATTACTACATTTTATTCTGCAATCAGACAATCTTCTTCTGCAAAAAGCTGGTCATCTTCAATTTCCTTTGCGTGCAAAAAACAAACTTTTTCCGCAATTAGTGGTTTTTCTTCCGCACTTTATAATATCAGAGTGTTATTAAATTTCTGCACTGCCTGAATTAAGTTGCATTGGGGAAATCTTAAAATTTGCGCAACCAACATAGTGAATTTCCACTATGTTGAGGATTTTGCAGAACTTATTTAGGGATAATATACTATTCTTTGGTTGATTCTTTGTTTTTGCTATATGTATATATATATACATAGCATAATGACTTACTTCTTTATTATTATAATTATAAATATAAATGAAGCATAATTCATAATAATCTGGTAAGAAATGCTTTTCTAAGGCTATTCCTTTGTGGATTTGTAAATCTGTGAATCCAAAGTGACTTGCAAATGATAAAAATAAATTCTACCTTTACGTTGAAATTATAAATTAATTATGAATCATCTCTATCAGGAAGAAATTGGGATTATTAAGGCTCAAAAGAAAAGTGGCGAGTATGTTGATACAATTACCCTGCAGAAACGGATAAAAGAAAAAAAGTTTACCGTTCAAGACATAGGTGTGGATTATAGGTGGATAGACCACTGGCATTCAAAAGGATTGCTTATAGGAAACTACGAAGATCGGAAATGGAGGAAGTTTAATCTGATAGAATATGTATGGTTGAAGATGATTATTAAAATGAGGGGATTCAACCTGAGTTTGGAAACTGTAAAATCAGTCAAAGATAAATTGGATATTGATATCACTGGTGATGATTTAATGAAAATGAGTGAAAATAGTTTGATGGAAATAATTCCTCAGATAGCTCCTTCAGATTTGGAATCAGCAGCCAGGGATTTATTGAGAGAAAAAGAAGTTCAGGAGAAGATTATGCTTACTCGCATAAATCTAATTGAGCTTTTTATCATGGATATACTTACACTTTATAGTTACTATTCTATTTTAATCAACCCTGATGGGGAGATAATTCCAATTAAATATTCATATCTCGAATTGTATTCGGATAAAATGGAGTTTAAAAATTTCATTACTAAATCTTATGTATCTATTTCAATTACTGAAATCCTGAGAGATTTCATTGAAGAGAAAGATATTGATCTTAATAATAAAAAAAGACTTGCTATCTTGACTGAAGAAGAATCTATGGTACTTAAGGCAATTAGACAGGATGATCTGAAATCGGTTATTATTAAATTCGACAATGATAATAAAATGAATCTATTGGAAGAGATTAAAGAGGAAAGGATAGATAAAGCTTCCAGACTTTTTGAAATGATAATGACAAAAGGTTACCAGGATATTACTATAAAAACACAAAATGGGGAGATTGTATATTGTGAAAACAAAAGAAAGCAATTGATTCAAAAAAAGGAATAAGGTACTGGAAAAACCAGACCGGGTAGAAATGCCGGCACTTACTGCATAAACAGAAGCATCGGGATTTTCTTACTAACATGTTATCAGATGAAGAATGCAAAAAGATTCTAAATAGGAATGGCAATAATTATACGGATGAGCAAATCAGTAACATAAGAGATTTTTTATGGTCGCTGGCACAATTGGAAATTAAGACACTTGAAACAGACAACTCAGATGAAAACAGCCGTGATTATGAGTCGGGTCAGCTCTGATGAGCAGGCACTTGGTTACAGTCTTGGGATACAGGAAGAGGCACTTTCAAAGTATTGTGAAAAGAATAATATCAGGATACTTCAGAAATTCAAAGAAGATCATTCTGCAAAGAATTTCAACAGGCCCGAGTTTACCAGTTTTCTTAACTATGCTAAAAAGCATAAAGGACAGATTGACTATTTCCTTGTCACTTCCTGGGATCGATTCTCAAGGAATATTACTGATGCTTTTATGATGATCAGAACATTGAAAAACCTTGGAATTACTGTTCAGGCCATAGAACAACAGACTGACCTTTCCATTCCAGAGAATTTAGCAATGTTGGCTTTATTTCTTGCCATTCCGGAGATTGATAATGAAAGAAGGTCAATTAAAATAAAAGGAGGTATGCGGGCTGCATTAAAAGCCGGGAGATGGTGCAGAAAAGCTCCAAGGGGTTACACCAATACCAGAGATAAAGATAATAAGCCAATAATTATACCTGGTACTGAAGCAGCATATATAGAGCGAATATTTCAGGGGATATCAAAAGGCAGGGGGCAGATTGAACTAAGAACAGAGCTTAAAAAAGAAGGATATATTATAAGCAGAAGCAGTTTGTCGGAGATTCTCCGGAACCCGGTTTATATTGGAAAAATAAGAGTACCAGCCAGTGTTGAAGAACCTGAACGAATGATCGAAGGGATACATGAGGGGATAATTGACAATGACTTGTTTAGCAGGGTGCAGATAATCCTTGAGGGCAACATGGTCAAGCGAAACATTTCAAAATTTTCGACCCGGCGAGCCGAGTTATTACTGCGAGGGAACTTAAAATGTTCGTTATGCGGTAATAAACTTACAGGTAGTCCTTCCAGAGGTAAATACGGGGAAAGGTATTTTTACTATCACTGTAATCATTGCGGCAAAGAAAGATACAGAGCGGATAAGATAAATGAAGTTGTACATAAGATTATGTCAGATTTGCAGTTCACGAGTGAAGCTAAAGAAATCTATAGAGAAATGGTCAAGATGCTTATGATGGGGACAGATAATGAGAGAAACAAGAAAGGGCAATCCCTCGGAAAAGAACTTGAAAAGCAGCAGGAAAGAATAACAAGACTACAGGATTTACTGGTGGACGGTACTCTTTCTATAGAGGACTATTCCCGAATGAAACATAGATATTCTGAAGAAAAGGCTTCAATTGAAGGGAAAATTTACGAGTTGAAGGCGATTAAATCAGATACGAATAAATCGCTGGAGAAAGGAGTAGGGGTATTGTCAAACATTGATAGGATGTACGACAGAGCTGATTTAACCGGTAAAAAGCAAATTTTGAGTTCGATCTTCCCTGAAGATTTGATTTTTAACGGAAAAAAATGTCGAACACCAAGAATCAACGAAGTGTTACGTCTTATCTTGCTGATTGACAGTGATAAACATAAAACAAAAAGCGGGCAAATCTCTGAATATTTAGATCTGTCCGCTCAGGTGGAGCTGCGGGGAGTCGAACCCCGGTCCAAACACGGAAGTCATATGCTTTCTACATGCTTATTTCTGCTTGATTGTCGGAACCTGTCAGCTGCAGAACAACCTAACCGATCCTTATTTCCTGTTTGTTTCGCCTTCCGATCGGAACAATCTTCAGACTAGCCCCGGATTGCGTGCGCCTCCGTGTCGGGTTGGATCAGGGCCTGACCGCCCGGGAAGCGTCTCGTCCCAACACATGTGCTGAGAGATCCACCTTTCGGCGGAAGTGCTTAAGCTACTGTTATTCGCTTATGCTGCGAGAGCGTAATTATTTTCGCCTTTTATTGTTTTGTGACACTGTAAAAGTGACGCGCCACCACACACTGCATGCTTACATAACACCCCTCATGCTGTCAAAACCAAGTCAGCCCCGGTGTTATGAACGGCAAAGATACAAATTTAAGTCTATAAAGTCCTTAATGTCTATAAAGTCTATAAAGTCTTCCTTTTGACTTTATGGACTTTTGACTTTACAGACTATTTCGTATCTTCACATCTCCATTATTCCGGAAATAAATATGCGACTCACGACTCACGGCACACGACTCAGCGATATCAGACTCCCATTTAAGCTGGCTGCGATGTTTAAAAATGAGGGGATACTGGTTGGATTAACCTATGCTTCACAGGCTTATGGATTTAATCTGCCTTTTGTTGCTGGTCAGACAGTCGCTTATGGACTTACGAAAGAAGAAGCATTACAGACCATTACAATAAATAATGCGAAGATTCTTGGTATTGACGACAGGACTGGTTCACTCGAGACCGGAAAGGATGCAAATATCGTTGTATCGACAGGTGATATTCTCGATATGCTGACAAATAATATTGAATATGCCTTTATTTCCGGAAGAAATATTAGTCTGGATAATAAACACAAACAGCTTTACAGAAGATTCCAGGCAAAATATGAGAATGCAAAATGAGAATAATTTCACTTGGTCCGGCATATCCTTACAGGGGTGGGCCGGCTACATTTAATGACCGTCTGGCACAACAGTTTTCCGCTGAAGGTCATGATATTGAAATAGTTACCTTTCGTTTGCAGTACCCCGGACTACTGTTTCCGGGGAAAACACAATATACAGATAGTCCTGCACCACAGGGTGTTAAGATCACACGTAAACTTAATTCCATAAACCCATTTAACTGGATTGCAACTGGACTTAAAATAAAAAATGAAAAACCCGACATTCTTCTGATAAGGTACTGGTTGCCGTTCATGGGGCCGTGCCTTGGTACAGTAGCCCGTATAGCAAGGTCAAACAGGCATACTAAAGTGATTTGTATTTTTGATAATGTGGTCCCTCACGAAAAACGACCGGGCGATAAATTTCTTACAAAATATTTTACAGGCAGTATAGATGGAGCAATAGTGATGTCGCAGACAGTTTTTGATGACCTTAAGACTTTCCGGAAAAATATTCCTGTGAAGCTTTCGCCTCACCCATTGTTCGATAATTATGGCACTTTGGTCTCCAGAGAGGAAGCATTATCAGCGCTAAATCTTGATGCAGATAATTCATATCTCTTATTCTTTGGATTTATCAGGGCTTATAAGGGGCTTGACCTGCTTATTGAGGCTTTTTCTGATAAAAGATTGAGAAACAGAAAACTGAAGCTTATTATTGCAGGGGAATTTTACGAGAACGATACTCCATACAGGGATCTGATTAAAAAGTATGACCTCGAAAATGACATCATCTTTTTTGACCATTTTATTAAGGATAATGAAGTATCACTCTTTTTCAGTGTAGCCGACCTTGTTGTTCAACCTTATAAAACCGCCACTCAGAGCGGAGTTACACAGATTGCCTTTCATTTTGAAAAGCCCATGCTGGTAACAGATGTGGGCGGACTAAGGGAGATTGTGCCGGATGGAAAATGTGGTTATGTAGTAAAACCTGAGTCAATATATATTGCTGAAGCAATTATCGATTATTTTGATAATAACAGGAAAGGACAGTTTACAGAAGGAGTGAAGCTGGAAAAAGAAAAATTCTCGTGGAACAGGATGACGGATTCTATAGTTGAGGTTTTCAGATATTCACTTTATCCTTAATCAGATAGTTATTTCGTTCCGAAGAATTCCGGTTTACCAGTTCTCCCAGGAAGCCTGTAAGGAAGAGGAAAGATCCGATTATCATAACTGTAAGAGCAATAAAGAAATATGGGCTATCGGTGACAAGAGGAGCTCTGAGATGGTGATTAATAAATACAAGTTTTTTGACACCAAGATAACCTGCCATAACAAAGCCTATCAAAAACATAAGGGTTCCCAGGAATCCAAAAAGATGCATTGGACTTTTGCCAAAACGGGTAATGAAACCTATTGTCAGAAGATCGAGATATCCTTTCATGAACCTGTCAAGTCCGTATTTTGTGACCCCGTATTTTCTTGATCTGTGTTCAACTACCTTCTCTCCGATCTTTCTGAATCCGGCTTCTTTTGCCAGCATGGGTATGTATCTGTGCATCTCACCAAAAATCTCGATGCTCTTTACAACTTCAAGCCGGTATGCTTTTAGTCCGCAGTTAAAATCGTGAAGTTTTATTCCTGACGACCATCTTGCTGTACCATTATAAAACCTGCTTGTGATGCGCTTGACAAAAGGATCATATCTTTTCTTTTTCCAACCTGATACAATGTCGTATCCTTCATCCCTGATCATCTTTACAAGTTCAGGAATCTAATCGGGACTGTCCTGTAGATCGGAATCCATAGTGATAACAACATCGCCAGTTGCTTCATTGAAACCTGTATGAAGGGCAGCTGCTTTTCCATGATTCCGCCTGAAACGGAAGCCCTTTACGAATTGATTTTTCCCCGCCATTAACATAATCTTTTCCCATGATGAATCTGAACTTCCATCATCAATAAAGATAATTTCAAAAGAG
Organism: Bacteroidota bacterium; assembly: GCA_037143835.1. Lineage (GTDB taxonomy): Bacteria > Bacteroidota > Bacteroidia > Bacteroidales > VadinHA17 > LD21. Next base: position 12,327 of record JBAWXY010000007.1, on the reverse strand, counting down.
AGTCTGCCGGTAGAACAGACTTTCTCAATCCATTCAGTCAGTTCCTGAATCGATTCCTCTTCATTATAAACAGGGATAACAACCGACAGATCCATCGGAATTTTATTCAGGTTAGTTTGCAGGAGAATCTATCAGCGGATTACCTTCTTTCCGGACGAAAATACTGACAAGCAATGAAATAATTGTTCCAAAAAACATATTGCTTATTATAGTCATAGGTACCAATATTTCCGGTCTTAGGATTTTTTTCTGAAATGCCATAACAGTATCTAAAGATCCTTCGGGTACTTTACCACTTTTAACCATTGTCTCTTCAACCATAGCAAGCATTTTATTTGTAAGACCTGTATCTATCACAGTATAAAGAATATACATAAATATTCCAGAAATTATTGAGTAATAAAGGAATATTATTACCCCGGCACCCACAGATTGACCATAGGTTATATAGCCATTCAGAAAATTATTTCTGTATGATCTTATAAAGTAATATAAGAGAAAAACTGTAAAGAGTAAGAAAATATATCCCAAAGATTTATTGAAAGTTAGGTCAAGAAAATAAATGACCAGGGAATACACAATTCCTGCAAGGCCTAAAATCAGGCCATTAGTTAAGTTGGCTTTCCAAACATTGACTTTTTGTTCCATGACGTTAGTTATTTGATTTTTTTGACATGTAAATTGATTAACAACAAATATAATGAAAAAATAGGAATGAGAGGTTCAGTTAAAATAGAATAATTATTTTGCCGGCTCTGTAAAAATTTGTACTTTTGTACCGGGTAAGTCTTATACGATCAGCTCCTGCTGAACTCCCCCAGGATCGGAAGGTAGCAAGGGTAGGCAGTTGTAGCGGTGCGATATAAGGAGCTTACCCTTTTTTATTTTATCTTTGCCGGAATTCGGTACAACTCATGCTTATACGCATATATAACGAGAACCCAAATCATAAGCAGATCAGGCAGATTGTTGATTTGCTTGAAGAGGGAGGCATTATCATTTATCCTACTGATACGGTATATGCTATGGGATGCGATATCCGGGCAACACGTTCAATTGAGAAGATAGCCAACTTTAAGGGGTTAAACCCAAAAAATCCGGAACTGTCGCTTATCTTTCATGATATGAGCCAGCTCTCGGAATATACTATAATCAGGGATAATACAATTTTCAAGTTATTGAAAAGAAACCTGCCCGGACCCTTTACATTCATAGTACAGGCAAATAACCAGATCCCAAAATTGTTTAAGAATAAGAAAAAGACTGTCGGAATCAGAATCCCCGACAATAACATTGTACTTGAACTGGTCCGGGAGCTTGGACGACCGATCATTACCACATCAATACATGACCAGGATGAAGTAATTGAATATACTACAGACCCGGAACTTATTTATGAGAAGTATCGCGAATTTTCTGACGCAGTTATCGATGGTGGTTTTGGTAAAAACGAAGCTTCCACAATTGTTGACTGTACCGGAGAAGAAATTGAGATTGTGAGGCAGGGACTCGGAGTCCTTGAATTATGAGTGTTAGTGCCTGTAAAAATTTCTGGTAAATAGTATCATAACAGTAAGTAGTTCAAGTCGTCCCAGGAGCATTAATCCCGATAAAAACCATTTTCCAGCCATCGGAAGAGAAGAATAATTCGTGAAAGGACCGAAGGTTCCTATTCCCGGACCAATATTTCCCAGCATTGAGGCAGATGTGCTGAAAGAGGTTATTATATCATAACCCATAATTGAAATAACAAAAGTACCTAAACACATCACAATAAAATATAATGTAATAAACACCAGCAGGTTATAAATAATATTTTGTGGAATAATATGTTTACCGAGCCGTACAGGTATAAAAGCATTCGGGTGAATTAATCTTTTTAATTCCTGCCGGCTATTTTTTGTAATCAGAAGAAGCCTGACAATTTTAATGCCTCCGCTTGTTGAGCCGGCAGTTCCCCCGGTAAACATCAGAATGAAGAGGATGATTATCATTGTATTACCCCAGAGGTTATAGTCGTGTGTATAAAACCCTGTAGTAGAAATTATTGAAACAACATGAAAAGCTCCATCAAGAATAGCATTGCCTGAAGAAAAACCTGCTTTATAATAGAGGACAGCGGAGCCTATCAATGCAAAAATAAGGCAAATCAGTGTGTAAAAAACGAATTCGTTATTACCAAAGATCTTCTTAAAATTCCCCTTCAGCCCAAAGTAAACCAATGTCAGATTGGTTCCTGCAATAAACATAAAGAAAGTTATTACTATCATTGTATATGGTGAGGCGAAAGCTGCGATACCATCATTTCGTGTCGAAAAGCCTCCAGTAGATAGGGTTGAGAAGGAATGGCAAACTGCATCAAAAACCGGCATACCTCCGATCATCAACAATATAACTTCTGTAAGAGTCAGAAGGACATAAATGGTAACAAGCCGTTTTGCTGCGTCTTTAATCCGGGGGTGGATCTTATCAGCCGGTTGACCTGAAAACTCAGTTGCAGTAAGCTGGATATTAATTGATTTAAAAAACGGAAAAGCAGACAGCGAAATAAATATTATTCCAATTCCTCCAAGCCACTGCGTAAGGCTTCTCCAGAATAGGATCCCATGTGGTAAAGACTCAATATCGGTAAAAATAGTTGCACCTGTGGTCGTGAAACCTGATATTGATTCGAAAAAGGCATCTCCAAAACTACTTATTGAGTCACTTAAAAGAAATGGTAAGGTGCCAAAAAGGCTGAAAATAAGCCATATACCTGTAACGATAATGTATCCTTCCTTATTGCCATAAGTCCTCTCCACATTACGAAGAGGTGTGAAAACGATACCCCCGGTAACAATTGTAATAAGAGCGGAATAGAAAAAGGAAGAGGCAGAATGCTCCTGGTATAAAAGGGATACAGCCGCAGAAACCAGCATGAACAATCCTTCAAAAATGAGCATCAGGCTGAAAATCCTGGCTATTATCCTGAAGTTGATCATAAAAAGTCAGGTAAAATATTTCGAAAGTTTCTCGTAGGCTGAAGGTAATGTAAAAACAACCACTTTGTCATTTGCTTTAATAATTGTGTCGCCAGTAGCAATGAAAGGCTCCCCATCTCTGGTTCCGCCTCCCACAATTGCATCTTTCGGAAAATCAAGGCTTCTGAGTGTACCTTTCGTAATTTCTGAGTTTGCCGGAACATTAAATTCGAGAACCTCTGCATCAGTCCCGGTCATGTATTTAACCTGAGTTACATTTGGATTTGACGTATGACGGAATATCCTGCTTGCAGCAGAGATTTTTTTATTTATGATTGTGTCAATACCTGTGTTCTCAGCAAGATTAATATATTCCATGTTCTCAACCTCTGCGATTGTCTTTTTTACACCCATCCTTTTTGCAAGAAGGCACGACAGTATGTTCGTCTCAGAATTACCGGTAACCGCTACAAAGGCATCCATTTTTGTTATACCCTCCTGTTCAAGTAAATCAACGTTTCGGCCATCACCGTTAATAATGAGAGTATTATCGAGAATCTCAGCAAGATCTTCACATTTTTTAATGTCTGAATCTATTAACTTCACTTCGCATGATTTCTGCATATACAATGCTACATGCTTTGCGATCCTGCTGCCCCCGAGTATCATGATACTTTTAGCTTCGAAATTCTCCTTCCCCGATGTCTTCATCATCTCATCAATTCCTTCATGAGTAGAAATAACATACACCACATCTCCAAGGTGAAATTTCTCATTTCCTCTCGGGATGATAGTTTTGCCAGCCCGTTTGATTGCAACGGCCCTGTATTTATCAGTTCTGCGACTGATTGATATTTCCTGCAGACTTTTGTTCAGGATAGGAGCTTTCTCATCAAGCTTCTGAACATACATTGCCAGTTTTCCGCCTGAAAACTCCATAAAATCAGTTGCCCCGGTCTCATGAAGCAGCCCAAGCACCTCACGAGCAGCAATCAGTTCAGGATAGATAAGGGAATCAATACCAATTGACTTGAAAAATTCTAAAGTGGAATTCTCGAGATAGTCAATATTGTCAATACGGGCTATAGTTTTGAGGGCTCCAAACCTTTTGGCAAGGATAGATGATATTATATTAGTATCTTCGGAATGAGTTACTGCAATAAACAGATCAGTTTTTTTAATGAGTGAGTCCTGCAAAATCTTAACAGAAGTGGCAGAACCTTCATGCGTCAAAACATCGAGAGAGCTGTCAATAGGTTTAAGTCTGGACTCCTCCGAGTCGATAAGAATAATTTCATGATTTTCATTCGATAACATCTTCGCAAGATGTGTCCCAACTTCACCTGCTCCGGCAATTATTATTCTCATTGAAAATTTTATTGAAAAAACATGACAAAATAAGAGATAAATAGCTTAATACTCAAGTTTTTTCTGACTTTTATTTATGAACGGGTCATATCCTTTTGATAAATGCCCCTGACTTTCTTACCAGATGGACTGTATCTATCCCGGCAAAATCAATCTGTTGTGGCAAACGAAATCCTGAAGTTGCTTCAGATGTAATAATCAATGTTCCGGGGAATTGCCTCAACGATAAGTTTTTTTCAATTTCAGGTCGTAAACCGGTAAGAATCACAATGTCAGGTATAAAATTCGTCAAAATATTTTTGTTCAGCGAGTTGCCTATTAATATTTTTTTTTCGCCGGTCTCTATGCAGTATATATTGTTGCTTAGCGTATTTGTTTTTATTTTAAGTCCAAGTGTGGCACAATGTCTTAGTACCTCAGGTCCAACCAGAGAGGTATCGGAATAGAGATTAAGTATCTTCCCGGTCTTGATTCCGATCGTAGAAGAACCAGGTGAGTTATAGACTATTACCTCATTCCTGGTTCTGGTCGAAATTTCTGTAACTGTGCCAGAAAGGACAAATAGAAACATTGCCGTAATGGGATAAATAATTGAAAAGGATTGTTTCTTCAATATAAAATAACTGAAAAGAAAAATAGTTAAGGTTAGCAGAATGCATTCGACAGTTGTCATGCCTATATTTTCAATAGTTGACCAGGGCAGGGCAGAGGCCTGCGCGGTAAGCAACTCAGTGAGTCCTGTCAGATAATTAAGAATTAAAGCAAAAAATTGTGAGAGAAAAAGAATCGGAAACATCATTGGAACAAGGCATCCTATTATGATAAGCAATGACGAAAGTGGTACTATTATGATATTTGTAAGGATGAAGTAAGAAGGAAACCTGTTGAATAACATTATTGTAAGAGGAAGCGTACCTGCCTGGGCTACAATGGTTACAACAGCCGATTGCCAGATCTTGTCCGTCAGCCAGTTTTTGAACTGTAGCTTAAGGTAGAAGTCCTGATAGAAACAGATAATATAAATCACGGCCGAATATGAGAGCAGGAAACCTGCATCGAATACTACAGATGGCTTAATCAAAATAAGAACAAATGCAGACGCCAGAACTGAGTTAATTCCGTTTACCCGCCTCTGCATCAGGTTGCCCGCCTGAAGGAAAGAAAACATTAGAGTCGCTCTTAGAACAGATGGAGTGAGCCCCGTTACAAATGCAAATGACCAGAGAATCAGAATTGTTATTAGTATCCTCAGTATGTTGAATCTTCGCTTCAGAAAGAACAGAAGATTGAAAACAAACAGACTCAGAATAACAGCATGAAGCCCCGATACTGCCATAATGTGCATTACTCCCGCCTTAATGAAATTCTGTTTCTGCTCCGGATCGAGCATATTTTTCTGCCCAAGGGTTATTGCTGCCACCAGCGCCAGTCTTTCACCGGTGATGCCCCTCTCTTTATACATCCCGATGATCTTCTCTCTTATTATCAATGCTCTGTGAACCAGTTTCCTGTGATCAGGAACAGTATGTCTGATAATATCACGGCTGTTGGTAAATGCATAATATCTGATACCCTGGTTTTCCATATAGAACCTGTAATCAAACTCATATGGATTGCCTCTGTTTGCAATTTCAACAGGTGTACATTTAATAATCAGCAGATCGCCAGGCAGGAGTGAAGTCAACGATGAATCTTTCTTATTATATAGTATCATGGACCCTTCAATAGCCTCATGGCCATCACCGGTGATCTTCCTGTTCAGCTTTACCTTTAACATGAAACTATTCTCTTTTTCTGCGGGAAAGTCAGAAAGGGTACAAGCGAACAGTGCTTCTTCTGGTTTAAGGGTTGATATTCTGTTTTTTTCAATTGTGTAGAGAAGGAGACCACAGGTGAAAAGCGATATTGTCAAAGAGTAACCGAATATGAGATTGGTCTGGGATTTATTGTAAAACAGGCTGACAAAAAACCCGGAAATAATAACAATAGCAACTGATACCAGGGAAAATGTATCCGGTTTGGTGTACAGGCCTGAAATAACTCCGGCACATAATGGCAGGCCGATACGTAAAAATGGAATTTCTTTATGTAGCACAGTCTGCAGCTAATAAGACTGTATAAAGATATAAAATTTGTAATTATCTGATCTTTTGTCCGGGGAGAATTGTTTTATAATCAACCTCAAACTTACCTTTACTTATGGCTGCAAGTTTACTTTTGAGAAGCCTTCTTCTGAGAGGACTTACTTTATCGGTGAACAGTATGCCGTCGAGGTGATCATATTCATGCTGGATTATTCTGGCCTTATATCCATCATAGACCTCATCATGACACTCCAAGTTCTCATCATAATATTTGATCCGGATATGTGACTCCCGGTTAACCTCTTCTCTTAAATTTGGAATGCTTAAACAACCTTCAGTCATTGGTAGAAAGTCGCCACTCTTTTCTGTAATATGAGCATTAATGAACACTTTTTTGAAATCAGCCAGTTCAGGCTCCTCATCGGCTACCGGTTTGCCATCGATCACAAACATTCTTATTGACTTCCCGATCTGTGGTGCCGCAAGGCCCAGACCTTCAGAGTAGTACATGGTTTCAAAAAGATCACTTATTATTTGATTCAGCCCGGTATAATCTTTAGCAATCTCCTTCGCAACCTTTCTTAATACAGGATGTCCGTATACAACAATGGGATATATCATTTCAATTTATTATTTTCTGTTCTGTTTGATCTGTTATCAAGAAAAGACTGAAGAATGATCGAAGCACTTATTTTATCAACCATCGATTTATCCTGTCTGTCTCTCTTTTTCACCCCTCCGTCTATCATTGTCCTTAATGCCATCTGCGATGTGAATCGCTCATCGACCAGGTGGATATGCTTTTCAGGAAAAGCTTTTTTAAGTTTCTTAATGAACGGATTTATATATTTAACAGATTCACTTGGCTGGTTGTTCATCTGCACAGGATATCCGATAACAAAAGCCTCCACCTCCTCGGTTTTAAGATAACCTGAAATAAAGTTGTCAAACTCGTTTGGGCTTACTGTATTTAAGGGTGAGGCAAATATTTGTAATGGATCTGTAACAGCCAGACCTATCCTTTTCGTACCATAATCTATAGCAAGTATCCTGCCCATAATTTTTTATAGGGAGCAAAAATACGAATATTATTTAAAAATGACACACGGCACACGACGCACGACAAAAGACGCACGGCACACTCTAAAAAGTATCATCTCGTTTTTCTTCCGTGTGTCCTGAGCCGTGAGTCGTGAGTCCAAAAAAAAAGCCACCTTCGTGATGGCTTTTTTATAGATTGCTGTTAAACAGTTTTTTCGTATATTAATGAAGCAAGTCGCTGATATGATTTGTACCTCCATTTGGCATTCTCTTCGGCAGCTTTAAAGAGTATCTCGGCTTCCTTGGGGAATGATTGTATCAGGGAAGTATAACGTACTTCTGACTTGAGAAAATCCTGGAATTTGGTCCAATCAGGCTCTTTTGAATCGAGTATGAATGGATTTTTGCCTTCTGCTTCAAGTTGAGGATTATACCTGTAATTATGCCAGTATCCTGCTTCAACAGCAGCCTTGGTTTGTGACTGAGTTTTTCCCATACCATTTTTAAGTCCGTGATTTATACATGGAGAATAAGCTATAATAAGTGATGGTCCATGGAACGCTTCTGCTTCTCTGATTGTTTTCAGGTACTGAGCATTGCTTGATCCCATAGCAACCTGTGCAACATAAACATAGCCATAACTCATTGCCATCTGACCAAGGTCTTTCTTACGGATCTTTTTACCTGATGCAGCAAATTTTGCAACGGCTCCGGCTGGTGTTGATTTTGATGCCTGACCTCCGGTATTGGAATAAACTTCTGTATCGAGAACAAGGATGTTTACATCTTCACCTGAAGCGATAACATGGTCAAGTCCACCATAACCTATATCATATGCCCAACCATCTCCACCGAAGATCCAATATGATTTTTTAACAAGATATTGTTTAAGGCTGAGGATTTCTTTTGCAACTGCTGATTTGTCTTTACTGCAAGCGGCAACTACTTTTTCAGAAGCTACTTTTGATGCTTCTCCGTTATCTTTCGCTTTAAGCCATTCTTCGAAAGCAGCCTTTGTTTCACTGTTCAGTGATCCATTCGACATACTTTCGGTCATTCTCAATGTAATCCGGTCTCTTAATTTTGTTGCACCAATTGACAACCCAAAGCCATATTCCGCATTATCTTCAAACAGTGAATTAGCCCAGGCCGGTCCATGCCCGTCTTTATTAACGGTATAGGGAGTGGAAGGCGCAGAACCACCATAAATTGAGGAACATCCTGTGGCATTTGAAATGATCATCCTGTCGCCATACAGCTGTGTAACTGCTTTGATATATGGTGTTTCACCGCAACCCGCACATGCACCGGAGAATTCAAACAGTGGTTGTGCAAACTGGCTGTTTTTGACATTTACAAACTTGTCAGCAACCGTATCTTTGTAACCTACTTTTTCATGCATATAAGTCCAACGTTCTGCCTCGCCCAATTGAGTCTCGAAAGGCTTCATAATGAGGGCTTTGTTTTTGGAAGGACAAACGTCGGCGCAGTTCCCGCAGCCTGTACAATCATATACACTTAACTGAATCCTGAATTTATAAGCTTTAAGTGGACCTCCTACGCCCTGAATAACTTTAGTTCCTTCCGGAGCTTTAGCAACCTCTTCATCAGTTAAAAGGAAAGGGCGTATTGCAGCATGAGGACAAACGTATGAACACTGGTTACACTGAATACACTCATTTGGTTGCCATTCAGGAGAAAAGACAGCAATACCGCGTTTCTCATAAGCAGAAGTACCGGCAGGGAAAGTACCATCTTCCCTACCGCTGAACGCACTTACAGGAAGATCGTCGCCCTTCATCCTGTTGATAGGTTCCATTACATCACGGATGAATGCAGGAATGTCACGGGTATCGGCTTTTTCTTCAATTTTTATATTTGCCCACTCGGCAGGAATTTCAATTTTAATCACCTCACCACCTTTGTCAACAGCTGCATAGTTCATATTAACAACAGCTTCACCCTTTCTGCCGTAGGATTTTTCGATAGCATGTTTCATTTCACTCACAGCTTTTTCATAAGGGATAACATTAGCTACCTTAAAGAATGCTGCCTGCATGATAGTATTAGTACGGTTCCCAAGACCTAGTTCTTCTGCGATTAATGTGGCATTTATAATATAAAAATTGATTTTGTTCTCAGCAAGATATTTTTTCATATGATCAGGAAGACGATGCTTTGTCTCTTCAACATCCCATATTGAATTGAGGAGAAAAGTTCCACGTCTTAACAGCCCTTTAAGCATATCATATTTTTCAAGATATGCAGGAACATGACATGCAACAAAATCAGGTGTATTGACAAGATAGGGAGAACGTATAGGTTTGTCACCAAAACGCAAATGTGATACCGTTATACCTCCTGATTTTTTGGAATCATATGCAAAATAGGCCTGACAATATTTATCAGTTGAATCACCGATGATCTTTATCGAGTTTTTATTTGCGCCAACAGTTCCGTCAGAACCAAGGCCATAGAATTTAGCTGAATATGTTCCAGAGCAGCAAACATTTATCTCAGGAAGGATCGGGAGTGATTTGAAAGTTACATCATCATTGATTCCTACTGTAAAATGATTTTTAGGCTCCTTAAGTTTCATATTCTCAAATACCGACATCATCATTGAAGGTGTAGTATCTTTTGAACTAAGACCAAAGCGACCACCGAGAATAACAGGTTTCTTATTGCTATCGTAGAACATGCCCTTAATGTCAAGGTAGAGTGGCTCTCCATCTGCTCCGGGTTCTTTTGTTCTGTCGAGTACTGTTACACGTTTTACACTTGCAGGGAAAATATTAAGAAAGTACTTCGATGAGAAAGGACGATAAAGATGAACATTTATTAATCCGATTTTTTCACCCTTTTCCACGAGGTAATCAATTGTCTCTTTTATAGTTTCTGTTATTGAACCCATTGCAACAATAATATTCTCAGCATCTGGAGATCCGTAATATGTAAATGGCTTATAATACCTGCCGGTAAGTTTTGTTATCTCATCCATGTATGAGGCAACTATGTCAGCCAGAGGCTCATAAAATATATTGGAAGCTTCTTTAGCCTGGAAGAAAACATCCGGGTTCTGAGCAGTTCCCCGTGTAACCGGGTGTTCCGGATTCAGAGCACTATTACGGAATTTTGTCAGTGCATCCATGTCAATAAGTTTTTTAAGATCTTCCATTTCGAGATACTCAATCTTCTGTACTTCATGTGAAGAACGGAATCCGTCAAAAAAGTGCATGAAAGGAATGCGTGATTTAATAGCAGACAGGTGGGCAACACCTGCCAGGTCCATAATCTCCTGAACACTGCCACTTGCCAGCATCGCAAAACCGGTCTGACGTGTTGCATATATATCGCTATGGTCACCGAATATTGATAAAGCATGGGCTGCTACTGCCCGTGCACTGACATGGAAAACAGCTGGTAGAAGCTCCCCGGCTATCTTGTACATATTAGGTATCATAAGGAGCAATCCCTGTGAACAGGTATAAGTAGTGCATAAAGCTCCTGCCTGAAGTGCTCCGTGTAATGCACCTGCAGCACCAGCTTCCGACTGCATCTCAACAACTTTAACCTGTTCCCCGAAAATGTTTTTTAATCCGTTGGCGGCCCATTCATCAACAAATTCTGCCATCGTGGATGAAGGTGTAATTGGATATATGCAAGCAACCTCGCTAAACATATATGCAACATGCGCTGCGGCCTGATTCCCGTCGCATGTTATAAATTTTTTTGTTCCCATTGTGATTAATATATTTGATTAAAAGTATGTTCGTTCGTTACCCCCCATTCATTGAAATCAGAAACTCTTCATTCGACTTGGCCTGAAGTAACCTGTCGCGAAGGAATTCCATAGCTTCAACTGAGTTCATATCGGTCAGGAAATTACGCAAAACCCATATCTTCTGAAGAATATTCTTATTCAGAAGCAGATCTTCTCTGCGGGTACTGGAAGCAGGAATATCAATTGACGGGAATATCCTTCTGTTGGAAAGTTTGCGGTCGAGCTGGAGCTCCATGTTACCTGTTCCTTTAAATTCCTCGAAAATGACATCATCCATTTTTGATCCTGTATCAGTAAGAGCCGTGGCAAGAATAGTGAGAGAACCACCATTTTCAATGTTACGTGCTGCACCGAAAAATCTTTTTGGTTTATGAAGAGCATTTGAATCAACACCCCCTGATAATACTTTTCCTGAGGCAGGAGCGGTTGTATTAAAAGCTCTGGCAAGTCTGGTTATTGAGTCAAGAAGAATAACAACATCGTGACCGCATTCAACGAGCCGTTTTGCTTTTTCAAGTACGATATTGGCAACACGGCAATGGCGTTCAGCAGGTTCATCAAATGTTGAAGCGATGACTTCAGCCTTCACATTTCTAGCCATATCAGTAACCTCTTCAGGTCGTTCATCAATAAGTAAAATCATCAGATATACCTCGGGGTGATATTTAGCTATTGCATTTGCAATCTCCTGAAGAAGAATAGTCTTTCCTGTTTTCGGTTGCGCAACAATTAACCCGCGTTGCCCTTTTCCGATAGGAGTGAACATATCTATAACCCTTACCGATAATGATCCTTCTCCAGGCTGGCATAATGTGAATTTCTCATCAGGAAAAAGCGGAGTCAGAAAGTCGAAAGGAACTCTGTCTCTGATAAAATCCGGGCTTCTTCCGTTTATCTCGTCAACTTTGATGAGAGGAAAATATTTTTCACCCTCTTTAGGCGGACGAATTGACCCCTTGATTGTATCGCCGGTTTTGAGACCGAAAAGTTTTATCTGTGATTGTGAAACATATATATCATCAGGAGAGTTCAGATAATTGTAGTCGGGAGATCTTAAAAAACCATAACCATCGGGCATAATTTCAAGAAC
>JBAWXY010000006.1:0-35931 GCA_037143835.1 Bacteroidota bacterium | reverse complement strand
CTAAAAGCCTGTTTATTTGATTCTTACACCCCTTCTCCCAAGGGAGAAGGGGCTGGGGGATGAGGTAAATTTATTTAGTACCTGTAATGATCCGGCTTGTAAGGACCGGATTCAGGTACTCCGATATAATCCGATTGGTCTTTTGTAAGCTTTGTAAGTTTCACCCCAAGCTGATCGAGGTGTAAACGTGCAACCTCCTCATCGAGATCTTTGGGAAGCCGGTAAACACCAATTTCATATTTCTTTTTCCAGAGTTCTATCTGTGCAAGTGTCTGATTACTGAATGAGTTACTCATTACGAACGAAGGATGACCCGTTGCACAGCCAAGATTCACAAGTCTTCCCTCAGCCAGAATAAAAATTGCATGTCCGTCGGGAAAAAGATACTTATCTACCTGAGGTTTTATATTGATTTTATTAATTCCCTTCAGATCGTTGAGATTATCGACCTGTATCTCATTATCAAAATGACCGATATTACAAACGATAGCCTGATCTTTCATTTTCATCATATGCTCAAGAGTGATAATATCCTTGTTGCCTGTAGCTGTGACAAAAATATTCCCCTCATCAAGTGTATCTTCAACTGTTTTAACTTCAAAGCCTTCCATTGATGCCTGCAGTGCACAGATCGGGTCGATTTCTGTAACGATTACCCTGGCACCGTAAGATTTCATCGATTTTGCGCATCCTTTTCCAACATCGCCATACCCGCAAACAATTACTACTTTCCCGGCTAACATAACATCGGTTGCCCTTTTAATGCCATCGGCAAGCGACTCACGACATCCATAGAGGTTGTCGAATTTTGATTTTGTAACAGAATCGTTCACATTAATTGCAGGTACAAGCAATTCACCGTTTTCGAGCATCTGATATAATCTATGGACTCCTGTTGTAGTCTCTTCAGATATCCCCTTAAGTTCACTTACCGTACGATGCCATTTCCCTGGCTCTTTAACCAGAAGATCTTTAAGTGTTGAAAGAATGATTGCCTCCTCCCTGTTGTCAGGTTTCTTATTGAGTATCTCCGGTGTTTTTTCTGCTTTATAACCCAGGTGGACCATTAGTGAGGCATCGCCGCCATCATCAACCAGAAGATTCGGGCCTTTTCCACCCTGGAATGTGAGTGCCTGCGCAGTACACCACCAGTATTCTTCCAGAGTCTCACCTTTCCAGGCAAATACCGGAATACCACTGGCAGCTATAGCAGCGGCTGCATGATCCTGAGTTGAGAAAATATTACAACTTGCCCACCGCACATCTGCACCAAGTTCAGCAAGAGTCTCAATAAGCACAGCTGTTTGAATTGTCATGTGCAGGGAGCCTGTAATCCGTGCTCCTTTCAATGGTTTCTCAGAGGAATATTTCTTCCTGATTGCCAGCAGGCCTGGCATCTCTTTTTCTGCAATTTCGATCTCTTTTCTTCCAAAATCCGCGAGGGATATATCTTTTACCTGGTACTGCATTGTATCAATTGTTATATTAATAATTAAGGTGATTTTTCAAAGTGCAAAGATAACAAATATTCTATTATCATAGTTCATGTTAACAGCAGTATGACTTGCTGTTGATCAAGCTTCATCTGTTCAGCCAGCTGGTCTGTATTGTCAAATTTTATTTCATCCCTGAGCCTTTTCCTGAAAATAACGGAGATTGCCCTTCCATAAATATCCTTATCAAAATTCAGGATATGAACTTCGATGCTCCTGATTCCGGCATCGTTATTTACAGTCGGATTTGAACCTATACTCAGCATACCCGGATATATTAATCCATCTAACTGAACTTCAACCGCATAGACGCCATTGCCAGGTATCAATTTATATTCATAATCAGGCTTTATATTCGCAGTTGGAACTCCGATTGAGCGGCCAATCTTACGTCCTTCAACAATCGTTCCGCTGATAGAATAGGAATACCCCAACCACCTGTTTGCCTCATCGAGCCTACCCTTTAATAAAGCATCTCGGATTAAGGATGAACTTATCGCTCCCTCTTCAGTATGTAACCCCTGCACCTGCTCAACCCTGAAATCAAGCGATTCTGCGCAGTGTTTTATTGTATTAAAATCGCCTTCACCACTTCTCCCGAAGTGATGATTATATCCTATTATAAGATGCTTCGTACCGATCTTTTCCACAAGAACCTGTTTAATAAAATCACAGGCCTTAATCTTACTAACCTCTTTATTAAATTCTATGATAATCAGATGGTCAATGTTTGCATTTTCAAGAAGAATCTTCTTTTCATCAAGAGTTGTCAGAAATGAGAGGTTAACACGGTTTTGCTCCAGTACCAGCCTGGGATGTGGTGAAAAAGTAATTACAACAGACTCTCCTTTTGCCTCTCTTGCGCGTGAAACAAGGCAATCCAGAAGAGTTCTGTGTCCACGGTGAACTCCGTCAAAAATTCCGAGGGTTACAACAGGAATAACCAGATTAAGGTTTTCATATCCTTCATGAATAATCATAGCAGAAGATTATGCCTGCAAAATTAGTAAAGCCCATGGAAATGAACCCAAATAATGATTTTGTTTTTGTACTTTTATAGAAAGATTTCCCATAAACCAATCTACATGAATCCTGCCAGTTTCTATATATCTGATCCATGGCTGAAGCCCTTTACTGGTGTCATTGATAAACGTATCGGGAAATGTCTTTCAAAGGAAAAGCAACTGGTTGGAAATGGTTCACTTAGTGATTTTGCCATGGGGCATTATTACTATGGCTTGCACCGGAACAACGATAACTGGGTTTTCAGGGAGTGGGCGCCTAATGCAAAAAGCATTTTTGTTACCGGAATATTTACCGGTTGGAAAGAGAAGCAGGAATTTATGATGAAAAGGGTTAATCCAAAGGGAGACTGGGAGATAACTCTCCCTCTGGAAGCCATGAAACATGGAGACCTTTACAAACTTTCAGTCAATTGGGAAGGAGGTAAAGGAGAACGCATTCCATCATATGCCAACCGGGTAGTTCAGGATGATAAGACCAAAATATTCAGTGCGCAGGTCTGGCAACCATCGGAACAGTACAAATGGAAAGTTGAAGATTTTAATGCGCCCGGTACTGCTCCGGTGATCTATGAAGCCCATATCGGAATGGCCACACCATCGGAGAAGATTGGAACTTATCGTGAATTCACAGAAAACGTTCTCCCTGTGATCATTAAATCGGGATATAACACCATCCAGCTGATGGCCATCCAGGAACATCCTTTCTACGGATCGTTCGGATACCATGTTTCAAGCTTTTTTTCTGCTTCCTCACGATTCGGGACACCTGAAGATCTGAAGGAGCTGGTTGATAAAGCCCATATTGCAGGAATAAGGATCATTATGGATCTGGTTCACTCTCATTCAGTTAAAAATGTTAATGAAGGACTTGGCCTGTTTGATGGATCACCAGGGCAGTATTTTCATACTAATAACAGAAGAAATCACATTGCATGGGATTCATTATGTTTCGACTATGGTAAGGATAACGTAATCCACTTCCTGCTTTCCAACTGCCGGTACTGGCTTGAAGAGTATAAATTTGACGGATTCAGGTTTGATGGCATTACAAGCATGATTTATTATGATCATGGCCTTGAAAAGAATTTTACATCATATGATGATTACTTCGATGGCAATCAGGATGAAGATGCACTTGTCTATCTCTGCCTGGCCAATAAACTGATCCACAGTTATAAGCCGGGGGCTCTGACAATAGCTGAGGAGATGAGCGGGATGCCTGGTATAGCTGCAGATACTGAAAAAAAAGGGTATGGCTTCGATTACAGGTTATCGATGGGAGTTCCTGATTTCTGGATCAAACTTGTTAAAGAGACTTTTGATGAAAACTGGGACATGGGTAAGCTGATGCATGAATTAACACAGCATCGCCCTGAGGAGAAGATTATTTCATACTGCGAATCACATGACCAGGCGCTTGTCGGAGACAAAACACTAATTTTCAGAATGATAGATGCGGAAATGTATTCCGGCATGGCCAGATCCTATCACAGTATTACAATTGACCGGGGTATTGCTCTGCATAAAATGATCCGACTCATCACATTTAGCACTTCCGGGGGAGGTTACCTGAACTTTATGGGGAATGAATTCGGTCATCCGGAATGGATTGATTTTCCACGGGAGGGAAATAACTGGAGTTACAAATATGCACGCCGCCAATGGCAACTTGCAAAAAATAAAGATCTTAAATATTACAACCTGGCAAAATTCGACAGGAAGATGGTGAAGCTTCACTATGATTTCAAAATGCTCGATGATTTCTCCGTTAACAGAATATATGAGAATAATGCTGATAAGGTAATCGCATATATGAGAGGTGAGTTCCTGTTTGTATTTAACTTTCACCCATCTGTCTCATTTACTGATTATGGAATACCCGTGAAAGGCAAGTTCAGGATTGTTCTTGATACGGATGATCCGCTTTTCGGTGGGTTCAACAGAATTGACAGCAATACCGTTTACCTCTCAATTAGAAAAGCCGAAAGGAACATCATAAATGCTCCTTTATACCTTTATCTATATCTGCCATCAAGAACAGCCCTTGTATTTAAAAAGGAACCTGTACGAAAAGCAACTGATCTTTAATCAATCCAGCGAAGCAGGTAGAAATCCTGTTTGTGAGGAAGATCTTTGTGTTTCGGATAGATGCGTATTCCATAAAAGAAAGACCCGGCTTTTTCCGGTACGAGATTAGCCCTGTAAAGGCATTTGCCACTTTTGTAGTTGACTAACTTAAACTCTTCGCTTGCTACAAATTCATGTTCGCCCTGTTTACTCATGTAGGTTATAATAAATTCAACGCCTACGTTTTCTTTTGGAATCTTTTTAACATCAAGTGCAATTTCTGCAGTATAATCGTGACCGGAACGGTAAACGTTTTCTCCGGCCCGTTCAAAACTATAATTTAAGACTTCAATATTATCCCACTCCTCTCTCATAGTTTTTTTCCAGACTGCCAGTTCTTTTGCCTTCTCAAAGTTGTTTTCGACCAGGTATTTATTGCGGGTAAAAAGTTTGGAATAATATTTTTCATAATAGTCATCTATCATTCTTTTCATGGTAAATTCAGGAGCAATTTTTACCATAGTATTTTTTACAAGGCTTATCCATTCAACAGGCACACCCTGATCATTAAATGCATAATAGGCAGGAACTATTTCAAATTCAAGCATATTATAAATAGTTTCAGCATCAATATCATCTTGCAGGTCCTGATTTTCATAAGTCCTTTTCTTTGGTAAAGCCCATCCTGCAAATGCCCGGTAGCCTTCAACCCACCATCCGTCCAGAACGCTGAAATGGATTGTTCCGTTCATTACAGCTTTTTCGCCGCTGGTCCCGGAAGCTTCAAGAGGCCTTGTAGGGGTGTTAAGCCAGATATCAACACCCCTCACAAGGTATTTGGCCATCTCAATATCATAATTCTCCAGGAATATTACTTTTCCTGTAAACTGGGGCATCTGTGATATTTCAAAAACTCTTTTGATAAGATCCTGGCCACCTCCGTCGTTGGGATGAGCCTTTCCGGCATAAATAAACTGGACAGGCTTATTGGGATTATTAACTATATGTGCGAGCCTGTCAAGATCTCTGAAAAGAAGGGATGCCCTTTTGTATGTTGCAAACCGCCGTGCAAATCCTATTGTAAGGGCTTTTTCATCGAGGTGGCTGCTGATATTCAGAAGGGTGCGCGGGCTGACATGCTTCTCCATCATGTCAGTCTGAAGCCGTTTCCTGATATTTGAAAACAGGCTCTTTTTAAGGCCGGTTTTGACCTCATAAATCTTTTTATCTTCTACACTATATAGTTTTTCCCAGAGGCTTCTGTCGGTCTGGTCAAAATTGAGTGTTCCTGTCAATTCCTTATATACCTCCCTCCATTCCGGAGCAGTCCATGTAGGATGATGAACCCCGTTTGTGACATACCCTATGAAAAGCTCCTCTTTAAGATAGCCCGGCCACAATTTATTAAAAATCCCCCGACTAACCTCTCCGTGAAGTTTGCTTACACCGTTCACTTCCTGGGACATACGTGTTGCCAGATAACTCATGTTAAATTTTTTATCAGAATCGCCTTCACAGCGGCCAAGAGCCATCAGTTCATCCCAAGTGATCGAAAGACGACTGTGATAATGAGAAATATATTTACGAAGCAGGTCTTCATCAAATGCATCATGTCCTGCAGGCACAGGAGTATGAGTAGTAAAAAGGGTTGATGATCTTACTGCTTCAAGTGCCTCTTTAAATGTAAGATGGTGATCATTTATCAGGCTTCTGAGTCTTTCGAGGCTGATAAATGCCGAATGCCCTTCGTTGCTGTGATAGATATCAGGTTTCAATCCGATAGCTACCAGAGCTCTTATCCCACCTATACCAAGGATAAGTTCCTGTCTCAGCCTGTTTTCATTATCCCCTCCGTACAGATAATGAGTAATAGTACGATCCTCTGGTGAATTATCCTCAAAATCGGTATCAAGAAGTAACAGCTGTACTTTCCCTACCATGGCTTCCCATACGCGTATTTTTACTGTTCGTCCGGGCCATGCCAGGTTCACGGAAAGATGGTTTCCATCTGAATCTTTTATAGGGCTGATAGGAAGACGCGAAAACTCTTCAGCTTCATATATTGAAAGCTGTTCTCCTCTTGGCCCAAGTTTCTGTTTGAAATAGCCGTATCTGTAAAGCAGTCCGACCCCGGTGATATTCATATTCGAATCGCTGGCTTCCTTAAGGTAGTCGCCTGCCAGGATTCCAAGTCCTCCGGAATAAGTCTTCAGGCAGGGATGTATGCCAAACTCCATACTGAAGTAAGCAATTGAAGGTTTCACGGCGTCATCCGGACGATCTTTATATGCACTGAAGAGGTCAAAATTCTTTTTCAGATCAGCCACAAAATCATCATCATCCTCCAGTATCATAAGTCTTTTATAATCAATCCTTTCAAGAAGCAATTTAGGATTATGACGAACCTGCTCCCACAGGGATGGATCCATGCTTTTAAATAATGATTCAGCTTCTGAGTTCCACGACCACCAGAGGTTATTTGCCAGTTCCTTCAGAGTGGCCAATTTTTCAGGCACATCGCTCTGAACATAAATATCTTTCCACACCGGCACCTGGTGTGGTTTGCGAACATGTAACCCGGGAGCTTCAATAAATCTTAAAAATTCCCGGGGTTCATCCCTTCTTTCGCTGCTATGAACCAGGGCATGTTCGTAGGCGGTGAAATAATATTCTACCAGGCTATCCCACATTGCTATCCTTGAAATAGCATGTGCTTTCTCTCTGGCTTCTTTTATTTCGGCATTGTTTAACCCGATAAACATTGACATGAAATTCCTGATATCAGCTATCACCATATTTTCGTTGTCATCAGTTCTTTCAATTATTGATATGCCGTTACCCGGATTTTCAAAATATTTCTTAACCCAGAGGCCGAATCCTGAAAGTGAGGTAGTAACGGTTGGGATGGAAAACATCAGACTTTCAAGGGGAGTGTATCCCCATGGTTCATAATATGACGGGAAAACCGAAAGGTCAAATCCGATAAGCAGATCGAAGTATGGTATATTAAAAATACCATCGTTCCCATTCAGATAGGAAGGAACAAAAATGATCTTAACCTTTGAATTTTGATTATTATGAAGGTTATTAACTGCTATTTTTTGTAAAACCGGATCAGTCAATGGGTAATGCAGACTATGGGTAAGGTATCTGTCACCACCGTTTCCTGGTCCGTTATGATACAGAATATCCACAATATCCTGCCGTGGCCCTTTATGGTAGGCAGGCATCAATATGAAGGCAACACATTCTTTTTTAATACTATCCTTCTTGTTCAACTCCCCCAGAGAGTCTATAAAAATATCAACTCCTTTATTCCTGAATTCATATCTTCCGCTGTTAACCACCAAAACACAATCTTCGGAAAGGGAATAACCAAGTACTGCCTCGGCAACGCTTTTCAGTTTCGATCTGGCAATATTTCTGATTTTTCCGAATTTTTCATTTGCCGGAACAAAAGAATCTTCGAAACCATTAGGAGTTACTATATCAACATCCTTCCCAAGAAAGTGACTGCATTCTCTTGAAGTTATTTCGCTTACAGAGGTAAAAACATCTGCCTCAACAGCTGAAATTTTTTCGAGCGATTGTTTTGCCACAACATTGAACTCGCGTGCAATCTGCGCCGGATTATATTCTTTCATCCTGCCATAAAGCGGACGATTATTGCCCGCGATACACCGGCCAAGTACTGTGGCATGGGTTGTGAATGATGTGGCAACCCAGGGTGCAAATTTTTTCAGGTACAATATCCCTGTACCTGTCATCCACTCATGAAACTGAGCAATGATATTATGATTCTCATAGTAAAAAATGGTAAAACTTTCGATTAGTTTACCGGCGGCATATCCAAAAAGTGCGGGTTCAACATAATCCCATTGCCCTGCAATACTGTCGAGCTTATATGTTTCCCAGAATCCGGCAAATATTTCATTCTGTTGTCCGAAATACGGAGTAAAATCTAAAAGAATAACAATTGGTTTTCCGGCAATGTTCCATCTCCCTGTTTTCACTCTTAATCCTTCTGAAACAGCTCTGCCCTTCCATTCAACAAACAGCGATTCGTCAGGGATGAACTCCGGATTTGTCACATCTTCCCTCCATACGTCGGGCCCGATAAGTATGTAATTATCTCCAAGTTCATTTACGATATTAAGTGCTTTTGTTGAGATTACCGTATGTATGCCTCCCACTTTGTTGCATACTTCCCAACTGGTTTCAAAAATAAATTCAACCTTCATTATATGTCTATATTTGTATCCGATTATTACTCTATTTCTTTTTACTGCTTTTCGCCTTCTTAGCAGGTTTAAGAGGAGTTGTCTTTTTTACTGTTTTTGTTTTTGCTTTTAGTGGTCTTCCTGCACTTTTCTTTACCGGTGCCTTCGCAGAAACTTTGGTTTGCTTTTTTACCGGAATTTTTGCTTCCTTTTTGGGTTCTTTCTTTGTCAGTTTCTCAATCTCTGATGCCTGTTTTCCGATAATCATATCTTTTTCTATGATCTGTGAACCGAGCTTAAATATCTGAATCTGTTCTGCAGTATCAGGGAAATATTTTCTCAGCCTGATCTCAAAATCGCTGAGCACGTTCATATAATTCATAAATGCGTCATATGGTGTTTCATATGGATTGAAATAGGCATGAACTGCTCCATCTGAAAAGAATTTCGTTGCCATATAGTAAAAATGATCGCTCGACTGGAGATATTCCCAGTCCTTTTTTAACTGGTCGTCTTCACATTTATTTACCTTTCCTGCCAGGCTATATAATTTATCAAGAGCTGCTACCTGCAGCTCATTTCCGAGCCATGCGGTGATGTCGCGCTCTTCGTCAGCCCATGATATTGGAGAAGGAATGCTTATTGCCGATACCGGTTGCAGTATATCGGCAATCTCCGTCGGGGTCATAAATCTGAATGGCGTTTTCTTGAGAACAGCGCCTGGCATATGATAGAGGAAATCAAATATTCCTGTCTCTTTCCAGTTGTGTTCCCCGAATGTCTCATAATCGAGAAAAATGTTTAAAAGTTCACTTTTATGGGCAAGCTTATTTATCCATGATGCATATTTATCGGCTGTTAACGGCCATGCATTCCAGTCTCGGTTAGAGAACCGGAAAGCAATATCATCACTTAATACAAAGTTTCTCAAAAGAACTTTAAGCCTGGGATTTATTGAATTACAATACAGATAGTTGGGACTTTTCCACCCCAATACATGCTTGGCGCCCTCAGTCAGAATAGACTTAAATCCCATATCAGCAACCCACGATCCAATCAGGTCAGAGTATATTAATTCAGTATTCCGGAATGATGTTGCTTCAACTCCCAGAAACTCTTTCAACATCTCTTTATGTTTTGTAACCTGGCGTTCAAATTCACTCCTGCTCTTCAGTGAAACCAGTGAATGTGAGTTGGTTTCTGCAAGGAATTCCACCATTCCCGTCTCTGCAAGCTTCCTGAAAGAGTCAAGAACCTCAGGGGCATAAAGCCTGAACTGGCTGATTGCCAGACCTGAGAGGGAAAAGGTGACTTTAAATTTCCCTTTGTGTTTCTGAATAAGATCCAAAATAATGTTATTGGCAGGGATGTAGCACTTCTCTGCCACTTTTCTCATGATAGATTCATTCGAGAAATCATCATAATAATAATGATCGTGACCCAGGTCAAAAAACCTGTATCGCTTAAGTCTGAAAGGTTGATGAACCTGAAAATAAAAGCATATCGCTTTTTTGCCTGATGCTCTCATATCTTAATACTTAATTATTCCCAATAACTCTGTAATATATATCCCTTACATGTCTGGCTGAATTATCCCATTTAAGCCGGATAACTTCCTCTTTACCGTTTTTAATAAACATGTTAGACAGGGCCGGATAGTTGAGGATACCATAAATTGCATCGGCCATTGCATCAATATCCCAGAAGTCGGTTTTCACGGCATGTGTAAGTATCTCAGCAACACCCGACTGCTTACTTATAATAACAGGAACGTTCGACTGCATTGCTTCGAGCGGAGATATACCAAATGGTTCTGATACTGAAGGCATAATATAAACGTCGCTCATATCAAGCATTGTAAAAACATCTGCTCCTTTAAGGAATCCCGTAAAATGGAAGCGGTCAGTTATTTTCAGTGCGGCAGCTCTTCGCATCATCCTTTCCATCATATCTCCCGATCCAGCCATAACAAATCTGACATTGTCCATCACCTGTAAAACCTTATAAGCGGCTTCAATAAAATATTCCGGACCTTTCTGCAGGGTAATGCGGCCCAGAAATGTGACCACCTTTTCATCAAAACCTTTTCTTATGATCAGATTTTCGGAAATCGTCACCGGTTCAACGGCATTGTAAACAGTTTCAACCTTGTCGGGATTGATATTGTACTTGTTTATAACAATATCCCTGGTGAGGTTACTGACTGTGATTATTTTAGAGGCAGCATCCATTCCGCTCTTCTCGATGCGGTATACATCGGGATTGACATTCCCTCCGCTGCGGTCGAAGTCTGTTGCATGGACATGGATAACAAGAGGTTTCCCCGACACTTCCATGGCAGCAATACCAGCCGGATAAGCGAGCCAGTCATGCGCATGGATAATATCAAACTCATTTTCCTCAGCTATTACAGAGGCAACGATGGCATACTTGTTTATTTCATCCATAAGGAAATCGTCATATTTTCCTGAAAAATCGACCATGCCTCTACTGTTTGTCTGGACAAAAAGATTATAACCTGAGACTTCTGATGTGACCATTTTCCAGAAATCTTCAGGATCGGTATAAGGAACAATTTTTGATGATACTTCAATTTTTTCCAGAGGCCGTCTGAACCCTTTATAATAAACCTTCTTGAATGATACCGGTACCTTATTTGCACCAATCAGCCGGACCATGGTCTGATCCTCATCTCCCCATGCCTTAGGAACAACAAAGATAACTTCCAGATCATCGAGGGTTGCCATGCCTTTTGTTAAACCAAAACTGGCAGTACCTAATCCGCCTGAGATATGAGGCGGAAATTCCCATCCAAACATTAATACACGCATATCCTACCTCTATTATTGATTTGGATACTTAGTTTCAAGCAGCTCAATTATTCTCAGCACCTCGCCTACACTCCATGCCTGTGAAATAGCCCCCTGTGGTGAATGAGGAGGATCGCCGTCATGGATTTCGGAAATTGTACTTACTCCATGCTCACTCATCACAGCTTCAAGACCAAAAATCAGTTTTTTTACTTTCTGTACCCCTTGCTGCCCATATACTTTCAACCAGCCTTCACAGAAGGGGCCATACAACCAAGGCCAAACCGTACCCTGATGATATGCATTATCCCTCTCCTTCTGATTTCCTTTATATATGCCCTGATAAAATTTATTACCTGGAGAAAGAGTTCTCAGCCCTCTATTCGTAACAAGCTCTTTATCTGCAATATCCAGAACTTTCTTCATCTGTTCTTTATCAAGCATCGAATAAGGCAGCGAAACAGCAATAACCATATTTGGCCTGACATAATTATTTTTACCTTCATCATCGTTAACATAATCAGCCAGATAGCCCAACTTGTCATCCCAGAATATTTCAAGAAATGATTTTTTTATAAGGACAGCCAGTTTTTCATATTCTTTAATAAACTTTTTATCATTTTCAATCCTGACCATTTCAAGAGAGAAGCATACGGCATTATACCAGAGTGCATTTATTTCGACGGCATAACCTCTACGCGGTGTAACAGGAATCCTATTTACTACTGCATCCATCCAGGTAAGTGATTTCCCCGGGGCATCAGCATAAATAAGTCCGTTATCTCTCATATGGATATTAAAAGCAGTGCCGTTTTTATAGGCATTCAGTACAGATTTTGCGGCTGCTCCATATCGCTCCCATCCATCGGTGCCGCCATGTTCTACATACTGCTGAACAGCCCAAAAAAACCATAGAGGGGCATCAACTGAGTTAAAAGCGGGGTTGCTTGCATCTCCCATATTAGGGAACAAACCATCCTTCATCCTGTCAATCTGGGTATCCAGCACCTCCCTGTAGAGAACCAGTCTGTGACGGGCCAAAGCCAGTCCCGGAAGCGAAATAAAAGTGTCTCTCCCCCATGCACCAAACCATGGATAGCCGGCAATAATAAGAGTTTCCCCCCCCCGTTTTTCAACAAATTGCTGAGCAGCATTTCTTAAACAATTAATAAAACTATCTCTGGGAATTTTCCCGGAAACTGTCTTTGTAAACTTCTGCTTTAGTCCTGATGCTTTTTCCTCTTTCGTTGAAGCGGAAAATACTATAATATCTCCCTCTTTAGCCTCAACCTCAAAAAAACCCGGAGTAAAAAGATCTTCAGAATAATCATATCCCCGTTTTTGTTCTTCAGGATATTCGACACCTAAGTACCAATCAGGATTATGAATAAACTCAACATTTGCAGAAAACTGCATATTTAATGAAGGGAATCCTTCGTATAATTTTGATTTGATCCCGTTTTCAATGAAGTCAACCTTTGTATTTGCAGCCATATTGGCATGTGTCAGCTGGTGAATATTTCTGAAAACCAGAAACGGGCGTACCTGGAGCTTCATTGGTTCAGATGCTTCAAGAATCGTAAACCTGAGAAGAAATTGTTCTTTATAATGAACCAGTAATCTCTCCTGTTTCAGGATAACTCCGCCAACCCTGTAAATTCTTGACGGAATGGTATTAGTGTTAAAGTCCTCTATATATTTATGCCCCTTTGGACTGAAATAATCACCTTTATATTTTCTTATACCCATATTAAAACTCTTGTCATTATTAACCACTGTAACATCAAGAGAGGAGAGAAGTACAAATCTTTCGCCGCCAAACTCATCCACCGGACATATAAGTAATCCATGGTATTTACGAGTGTTACAGCCAACAATAGTAGTCGAGGAGTAAGATCCTGCCCTGTTTGTCCTTATGATTTCCCTTCTCAGCGAATACTCAAGATTTACTACCTGGCTTTTTTCGAACTTAATGTAACTCATATGATTACTGTTTGTCTGAAATAAAAAATCTATCTAAGATAACAAAAAATATTTAACCATGCAAACTGACCTCACTGATGCGAAGTAAATTAATAAAATTTCTTAAAAGTAGTGCCGGATAAAAAAAAGAATAACTTTGCATTTCAATATTTCAAAATAATTACCAATTAACATCTTACTTAATGAATAAGAAGCTTTTTCTGTACCTGTTTGCAACAATGTTATTTGCTGGTTGTAAAAATAATACTGCCCGGGTTTCAGGCAACCTGATAAATCCTGTCATCGGAGAATATATATTTCTTGATGAACTGAAGTCGAATGAACTTACAACTATCGATTCCATAAAGATTACGGATGGTGGAACATTTGACTTTAAAAGGGAGATTGAACTTCCCTCCTTTTACCTGCTCAAAATTAATGAAAATAACTTTCTGACAATGCTTGTTGAACCTGGCGAAAAAATCACTCTTAATGCATATTACGATTCGTTGAATTATCCTATATCTGTCATCGGATCAAAAGGAACAGAATCGATGGCTGAATACAACAGAACTCTAAGAAAAACCATCAATAAATTAACAGGGTTGAATAACATTTATATGCAAAATGCTGATAGTCCTCAATTACCGGCGGTGATTGAATCGCTCGACAGTATAGCTCAGACATATCTGAATGAGATTAATTTATACACAAAGAGTTACATTGATGAGAACCTTAAATCACTTGTAAGCCTTGTTGCATTATATCAACAGGTTGCGCCGAATGTTTATGTTATTAATCCTTCCAGGGATCTGAAGTATTTTGTAAAGGTTGACTCATCCCTGTCTATACTGTACCCGGAATATGAGCCGGTTACTTTACTTCATGAACAGGTTCAGGAATTGGTTGCCGGTATTAAAGGGGAAACGGTTATAACTCATGCATCAGGAGAGGGAACTGAAGCTCCCGAAATTTCACTTCCGACACCGGATGGTGATACAATTAAACTTTCGTCCACCAGGGGATCAGTTGTATTGCTCGATTTCTGGGCCGCATGGTGCGTTCCCTGCAGGCAGGAGAGCCCTAACCTTGTTAAAGCATACAACCTTTATCATAAGAAAGGATTTCAGATTTACCAGGTGTCGCTTGACAAAACCAAAGAGGCCTGGATGAAAGGTATTCAGGATGATAAACTTGAGAACTGGATTCATGTCAGTGACATTAAATACTGGAATTCGGTAGTTGTCCCACTTTATAAGATTGAATCCATTCCTTATAATTTCCTTCTTGATAAAGAGGGTCGAATAATTGCTTCAACCCTCAGGGGTGAACAGTTGCAAATTAAACTGGCTGAGCTATTTAACAAATAACAATTAAACTGAATTCAGAAAACTGGAAATCCGATTTTAATGAAACGAATACTATTCTTCCTGGCTCTGGTTTTTATTATATCAGGATGCAAAGACAAGGGTACATTCTCTGTCGATGGAGTTATTAATGGTAAAACAAAAAAATATGTCTATATCAACAGAGTAGATGTAGATACTCCGGTATTGATTGACTCTTCAAAAATCAGTAAAAAAGGTGGATTCCGGTTTAAAGTCAAGGCTTCAGAAGCTGATTTTTACCAACTTGGTTTTTCTTCAAAAGATTTCATTACTATCCTGGCTGAACCGGGGGAAAAGATCAAACTTATGTTTAATGGCAAAAATCTTTTTGAAGACTACTCTGTCAGCGGATCCGCTGGATCAGAAAAGATACAGATCCTCGATCTCGCACTTACTGATACAAAAAGAAAACTTGATTCTTTAATTACAGCTTATAAAAAAGCCTCCGGGGAGATCGGATTCGATGTACAAGGTCCGGCACTGGAAGCAGAGTATGGCAAATTGATAAAAGAACAGCGAAAAAAGAATATTGAGTTCATTATTAACAACATAAGCTCTCTGGCTTCAATAAAAGCATTATACCAGAGGATCGACCCGGAAACATATGTTCTTTATGAGCAACACGATCTCCAATATCTTAAAATTGTCACTGATTCCCTGACACATCATTATCCAAACTCAAAACATGTACAGGCCCTTGCAAGAGATTTTGAAAAAGAGATGAATCAGATGTATGCTGCCCGGCTTGAGCAGATAACCAAAGATTTGCCCCAAACAAAACTTGATCCTGATTTAAAAAATATTGCAGGAAAGAGAATAGCACTCTCCTCGCTCAGGGGAAAATATGTTCTCCTGACATTCTGGTCGGTCCGGTCAAAAGATTGTATTGAGGAAAACCTGCAGCTGAAGGAGTTTTACAAACAATACAATAAAAAAGGATTTGAGATATATCAGATTAATCTCGACGAAAGTGAGACTGACTGGAAATCGGCTGTTAAATTTGATGAATTGCCATGGATCAGCACCAGGGAAGATGATCCCCTCAATCCAAAAAATGCGTTGATCTTCAATGTGAAAAATCTCCCTGCCAATTATTTGTTTGACAAGGACAGTAAGATCATTGCATCAAACCTTCACGGCAGATCACTTCAGCTGAGACTTGAACAGTTGTTTAATAAATAGACATCCGCTTTGGCAGAAACCGGGAAAATATATTTTGCTTCTGATTTTCACCTTGGATTACCGGCAGGATCACCTCCTGTCGAAAGGGAGAAAAAGGTAGTCAGTTGGTTAAACACCATTGCTCCTGAAGCAAAAGAGATATACCTGATTGGTGATATTTTTGACTTCTGGTGGGAGTATAAACTTGTCGTTCCACGCGGATTTACAAGGTTCCTGGGAACAGTTGCTGCTATAACCGATTCGGGCATCCCGGTTCATTTTTTTACTGGGAACCACGACATGTGGGTAGGTGATTATCTTTCCCATGAATGCGGGGTAACTATTCACACTACCCCGATTACCACTTTATTTAACGGGAAAAAATTCCATCTGGCACATGGAGAAGGGCTTGGATCCATAAACACCGGGTATAAAATCCTTCTTTCTATATTCCGGAACAAACCACTAAGAGTAATGTATTCAGCACTCCATCCTTCAATTGGAGTTGGCATCGGACACAGATGGTCATTAAACTCAAGACTTGGAAAGGATGTGACGAAAGAATTTCTTGGTGAGGAAAAAGAGGAACTGATAAGGTATACAAAGGCTGTTCTTGAAAATGATAATATTGATTACTTCATTTTTGGTCACCGGCATCTGGCAATGACCTATAAACTAAAGGAAGGTGCAATAATAGTATTTCTGGGCGACTGGATTAAAAACGGCAGCTTTGCTGAATGGGATGGTAATGCACTTACTTTCAAAACATTGGTTTAATCAGTCCTTTCTTCACCCTTATTGCTGAATTCAGATTAGTATTGAGTTCATCTCATTCCGGCATTTGATGCAAATGTTTGCACTTTTTTGATCAATGTCTTCAACATAAGTGCTTGACCTCATTACACAGGTTGGAATATGGCAGTGTATTAATCCAAAAGTATGACCAAGTTCATGGATAACCTCTTTCTTAAAACGATCAAGAATAAATTTGTCATCTGTATTCATACCATAACGTTCATTGCTAAACCGGTAAAGAGAAGCAATTCCTGTTCGACCGTTTAAAAATGCCTGTCCGAAAATATATGTCAGGATAGGAATAAAAAGATCCACACTGAATAATCCAAGGCTTTTATCAGAATCGGAAGAGTAAATAGAATCAACTTCCTTTAAAAGTTTGGTTCCATTATATTGTCTGCGGCCAGGATCGTAGAATTCGCTTAAATCAAGATGACCTTCTTTAATATTCACTGAAAAGAGGAATTCATGTTTTACAGCCTCAGCAATATTCTTAAGAAAATCTTCCTCGAAATACCCGAAAGAGATCAATGTGATATTTTGCAGATCCATTCAAAAAATAAATGTCAGATTAATTATTATCCTGCAACTGAACGTAAAAAATCTTCATTACTGAAAAATTCTGGTTAATCAGAAAGGATAATATCAATCTGCAGGTTTTAAACCGTACTTTGAAATCTTATTGTAAAGAGTTACCCTATCGACTTTTAAAGCTTTTGCGGCACGCGAAATGTTCCAGTTATATTTATTAAGAATCTGAAGAATGTGTGTTTTTTCGAGGTCATCGAGGCTCTCAATGGAACTACTCATAATGGTTTTTTCCAGAGGAAGATCCTTAAGTGAGATTTTCTTGCCGTTTCCTACTACGATTGCCCGCTCAATCATATTTTCAAGTTCACGGACATTGCCCGGAAAATTAAATTCTTCCAGACGTTTTAAAGCGGCGGAATCTATTGCAACAGGTGGCCTGTTCATAGATAAGCAATACTTTTTTATAAAATAATCTACAAGCAGGGGAATATCCTCAATCCGTTCACGCAACGGTGGAACATAAATATTCACAACGTTCAGCCGGTAATACAGATCCTCGCGAAAGATTCCCTTTTCGACCATGCTTTTCAAATCCCTGTTTGTGGCGCAGATTACCCTGAAGTCTGATGAAATTTCCTTGTTCCCTCCTACCCGTACAAAACTCTTGGATTCCAGAACACGCAGCAAATCTATCTGCATTTTTGTAGAGATTGTGGCAATTTCATCAAGGAAGATAGTCCCGTTATCAGCCATTTCAAACCGGCCTTTACGATTATACATAGCCCCGGTAAATGCTCCCTTTTCATGCCCGAATAATTCACTTTCCAGTAAGCTTTCTGTCAAAGCACCGCAATGTACGCTGACCAATGGGAAAAACTTACGGGGAGAATTTGAATGGATGGCCCTGGCTACCAGCTCTTTGCCAGTGCCGCTTTCACCTGTAATTACAACTGAAGAGTTAGACTGGGCAACACTTTCAATATCCTTAAGAACCTTTTTCATTGCTTCACTGTTGCCAATCAGATCTTCAACATTTTCAAGTGAAACAACCTTTTTCTTCAGGTTTTCATTTTCTTCAGTCAAAGAGATTTGTTTTGAAGCATTCCGGATCAGATGCGAAAGATCGTCCGGATCAAAAGGTTTTGTTATATAATCATATGCACCGTCTTTCAATGCCTGAACAGCTGTATCAACGGTGGCAAAAGCTGTTATAACAATGACAATTGAATCTGTTTTCAGGAGTTTAATCCTTCTTAGCATTTCCAACCCGTCCATCCCCGGCATTTTTATATCAGCAAGGATAATGTCAAAGTTGTCAGATTCAAGCATTGACAACGCTCTCTTGGCATTTTCGGCACATTCGACGCGATATCCGTCTTCTATGAACCAGTTGTACAATGAGTCTCTTACTGATTCTTCATCGTCAACTATTAATATTGATATCTTTTTCGCCATTGTTTATTCTCCTAAATCCTTATTAAAGGTAAAGTTATTGATATTGTAGTTCCCTTTCCAAGCTCTGATTTTACTTCGATTTTACCGTTATGACTTTTCACAATACCATGAACAATTGCCAAACCCAAGCCAATACCGCTTGTATCATGTTTTGTCGAGAAGAATGGTTCGAAAATATGCGGAATGTCATCCCCGGGAATACCTATTCCGTTATCTGATATTTCAATTTTTATTGTATCTCCGTCAGGGTTTTTGGTGGAGATTACAATTTCTCCGTTTTCCGGGACGGCTTCCGAAGCATTTACAAGAATCGCAACACAAGCCTGTTTAATCTGGTTCGGACTACAAGATATAAGATCCGATTTAGCTGTAAAATCTGCCAGGAAGCTGATATTTGCAATTTTAATAGGATGGGCCATTAAATCATAAGTTTCCTGTAATATCTTATGAAGATGTTTAGATTCAAAATCTTCCTGCTCTTTTCTTGAAAAATCCAATAAACCTTTAACTATTTCTCCGCAACGTTTTGTTTCATTTTCAATTAGTTTTAAATGCTTAAGAATGGAATCCTTTTTGGATGCATATAAGTCAGGATTACTTAACTGTTTATATATCAATTTGGTATAGATTAAAATCCCCGATAGTGGATTATTTATTTCATGTGCAACAGAAGAAGATAATTTTCCAAGAGATGCTATCCTCTCAATATGTATCAGCTCGTTTTGAGCTGCCCCTAATTCTTCGGATTTTTTCTGAACCTTATATTCAAGTTGTTGCGACCAGTTTTGCAATTCTTCTGTTGCAGATTGCAGATTATCAAGCATATCATTAAATGCCTGGGAAACCATCCTCATATCATCAAGTTGATTGGGTTTTATTTCCAATCTTGTGCTTTTATTACCATTGGCAACAGCCATGCTGGCTTTTATGATATCATTTAATGGATTTTTAATCTGTTTCCTGGTGAACAATATTAAAATTAAGACAAGGAGCAGAGTTGTAATTGTTGCCAGCAGGTAAAACTTGTTTGAAGACTTTTCTACGGCATTATCCAGGTCATCAAGGGGCATTTTTATTATAAGAAAACCCAGAACTTCATCACTCTCCTGATGGGCATGACAGGAGCTTGTATAGCATGATTTTTCATTAAGAATAGGGGATCTGATTAACAAATGTCTGTGACTGTTATCGTTTTGATTCATACTACATTCACTTTTGACATCAAATATCCTGTAAGACTTCTCCTTCCTGGGAAACATCGATTGAATATTCTTATGGCAACTCAAACAATTTGGATTGCTGTGGCTGGCTGTATCAGAAGTAAAAGATGAATAAACAAGACTATCCCGGACATCATACATGTTAACATCATCAATACCCGACATGGTATTAATAATATCAAGAGTACTCTGAAGTGTACTTTTATCGTTTTCGAGCATCGAATGATATAAAGACCCCTCAACGATGGAACCTATATTATTACCACTCTGACGAATAACTATATTTAAATTTTGCTCGTATACAGATCTGAAAATGACACCAAATACCACAAACAGAATAACGGACGATAACGATATGATATAGACAACCCGGCTATAGATCGATGAACGGAATTTAACATACTTTTTAAGAAATGTTTTTACCTTATTATCTTTTGATGTTGAATTACCTGTCAGCCACATTGCCAAGCTCCTGTATGTTTTAATTTTTTACTGTTATAAAATTAACATTAAAAATCAATAGTCCGGCATTGTACAGAATTCAATTTTTCAGCAGGTCTAATTTAAAAAAGATTCCTGGAAATCCTGCCATACTTCGTCAGGTAGTTTTGAAAGAGGCCGGTCGCATAATTCACCACCATCCTGCAATATTACCATTGAAACTTCGGGTGAATATTTATTCATCGATATCTCCAGAAAATCCTTAAATCTTTCCAGTTCTTTTTTTGACCAGGCTATAGCTTCATCAGCCAGATAATATGAGTCCGTTTCTGCGATCCATTCTGAGGGTTTGATCTTGTAAATCCACCCCTTTCCATAAGGGTCTTCATTTATAACTCCGGGGCTTTCATAAAGCATTGTATTTGTATTCATGATCCTCCCTGATAGAGGTGAATATATTTGCAGTAGTTTCCCGTTTTGATCAATTTCAGCAAGCAATTCTCCCTTGTTTATAAAATTACCCGGATTTTTAAGATTGATGAA
This sequence comes from Bacteroidota bacterium, assembly GCA_037143835.1. Taxonomy (GTDB): domain Bacteria; phylum Bacteroidota; class Bacteroidia; order Bacteroidales; family VadinHA17; genus LD21. The sequence goes on along the minus strand of JBAWXY010000006.1, from coordinate 14,820 downwards.
TTTCACTTCTCCTGTAATATGCAACAAAAGATCGTCCAATCCCACTTTGGCTGTACCGGATTTTTCAAGATGAGTCCATGTATGATTTTTGCTGTAAAACAACCCTTGTGGAATTCTTAAAATACTGGCAGAGAGAACCCCAATTGCTCTCTTAATTTGCCTTGTTATTCCGGCTTGCCTGTTTATTATAATCCAGAATGGAATTATCATTGCAAGGAAAGCTATGATTATCAGATATTCAATTCCCTTTGTTTCAAAGATATTATTGTAGCTGAATCCGTCCATTTTTAAAATTTTTATGCTCACACATCAGAATATGTGAAAACCGGTTAGTTTAATTTTTATCATTTACCCAAGAGGGTGATTCGCGTAAAACGGGCATACGGTTAATTACCCATCTGAAAATCCATATTTCAGTAAATATTACTGTAAGAGTGACAGCTAATTCCATCCATGTCGGAACATATCGGATTGCAGCATCCCATCTGAAACCAATAACTGTGACGTTAAGTCTGTTCAGGATAACTCCAAGCATTGTCAGTATGGCTGCGACTTTGATCATAAAAATGCTATTCCTACGATAACTGTAAAAGAATAGCATCATCGGCAAGAGGACAAAACCAAACATCTCGAGGAGATACCAATATCCCATTGGTGTGCTTAACAGGTCCCAGTGCTTTCCATGTACAAAGACGAGTACCTGTAAAAAGAAGTATGCAAACATGGCAACGGCACAAATCTTTGATAATCCTGTTAATATCCCGTTATGTGCCTTATGATTTTCTTCACTGATTTGTTTAAAAAATACCCTTTGGCTTATGGAACCTTCAAAAATGACCATAGACAATCCTGCAAAAATACTTGAAACAAAAAACAGAACAGGAATAAATTCAGAATACCAAAGCGGATGTATCTTATCTTTTGCCATCAGGTAAAGCGCACCCAATCCGGATTGGTGGAGTGTGGATAATGTGATCCCGAATATAACTGCAGCAATAGTCATACCTGACAGGATTTTCCTTGCACGTTTTGCTCCAAGCCATTCTGCAATAGCCGGTGAAAATTCAATAAGCTGTGCTATCATATAAAGCAAAAAATGCCAGGCAACCAGAAATAAAACTGAACTGGTACCAAAATTGTTTCCGATAATAGGATTGATCACGTTCCACGGGCGTCCCAGGTCTAAGAGCAAGGCTCCGGCGTAAAACACATAAGCCAGAAACCCGTTTAAAACAGTTATTCGTACAATGGAATGGTATTTCTGCATATTCAGAATATAAACCATAAAGGTGAGCACATAAGCACCACCTGCAAAAGCAACACCTGTAACCACATCAAAACCAATCCATAACCCCCATGGAACTTCCTGAGTAAGATTTGTTATTGATCCTAACCCCTTCCAGAAACGAATCACAATCAGTACCAGACCTAAAATCATTATGGGAATGGAAATAATATTAAAAGGTGTAAGGAATTTACCCCTGGGTTTTAATTCGTCTGCCAGAAACCGCCAGATGGATTTTCCATCATTATCTTTTGCTATAGTATAGTTTGTATTACTCGTTTTCATCTGGGTCAGAGTTATTATTTTTAGTTGCTTCACGGATACCTAATAATATTGCGGGCCAAAGAACAAATATGGTGGGCACACTATAAAGAAATCCTTTTGACAATTCCGGGTATGATTTTGACTGAATTGATGTATTACAACCGAGCTCATCAAAAGGAACAGCTGATAGATATAGAAACCCGGTTCCGCCGGCTTCATGTTCTCCGTATATATGATCTACATATTGTTCGGGATTATCATTAATTCTTTTACGTGCTTCTTTTATCAATTCTCTTCGCGTTCCGTAAACTAATGCTTCTGCAGGGCAGTTCTCAACACAGGCAGGAATTTTTCCTTCCTTAAGCCTGTTATAGCACATGTTACATTTTTCAATTTTCGGATTTGAGCTATGATATTCAAATTTCGGAACATCAAACGGACATGAAACCATGCAATAACGGCATCCCATGCATTTATCACCTCTCCAGATAACTGCTCCTTCTTTTGTTTTATACATTGCCTGGGTAAGACAAGCTGCTGTGCAGGCAGGTTCATTACAATGCATACACTGTTTCTTAAGATACGCTTCACCTTTTGAAGTGTTGAATGCATTTACAACAGTCCTGTGCGATTCGTCTGTTTTTCTTACAACACCTGCCTGAATTGTGTCAACTGGTGCCGGCAACCCATTTGCCTCAGCACAGGAAGATTCGCAGGTCTGGCAACCCGCACAACGGGTTGAATCGTACAGAACACCGGAGAATTCAATATTATTTTCTGTTTTGGGGGCAGCTCTTAATTGCTTGCCTATGGCTAGAGTAGCTCCTGTAACACCAATTACCTTAAAAAAGTTTCTTCGATTTAAAGTCATATTTTTTTGTTTTCTTAAATTTTTAAAATAATTCATAAAACCAAAATTGTCTTGAAGGTTCAATGAAATTTGTCTGAAAATCTTCCCATACTTCAGGCCCGAGATTTGAAAGAGTACCGTCTCTGAGGTCACCACCATCCTGGAGAATGATCCGGGCATATTTTTCTGAATTTGCATTAAGAGATACCGCTAAAAAATCCTTTAACCTGGAAAATTCTTTTTTTATATGCTGTTTATGTTTATCGGCCATAAATAATAACTGATTTTCTCTGAGCCAGTTTGTCGGCTCTATCTTATAAATCCAACCATCCGTATATGGCGAAGAATTTATTATTGATGAATTTTTGTCCAGTGCTTTATTTTGCTCTTTAATAATTCCTGAGACAGGGGCATAAAGATTTAATTGTTTGCCATTCTGAATGATGGATAGAATCTGTTCTCCTTTTTTTATTCTTTCCCCCTCATTTTTCATCTTTATACGGGTAAGCGTTCCGGTTATATGCTGAAGAAAGTCATCAATCCCTACTTTTACAATTCCATTTTGTTCCATAAAGGCCCAGGTATGTGTTTTGTCAAAATAAATACCTGCCGGGACAATTACCGAGTTTTCATCAAGAACAGGGTGAGAAACATAACCGGCAATCTGTACTGTTGAATTTTTACGTTTCAGGTACCGTACCAAAGCATCCATGGTGAGACCCGTTAAAATTAATGCAGCTATAATCAACAGCATTATTTTTAGAGAAGACTTGTCATTCGTAGTTACACCCGGAAAGATTTTAGCATTATATAATTTATCAACTGTAGTTTGTCTTTCGCTTATTAAGAGATCAGAATAGCCATTACTATATAAAAATTGTTGTCCGTCAGTAAGGATCCATTTCAGGAATGCGACTTCAGTTTCATTTTCAGGTTGATTTGAGGAAACAGAATAAATATTACTGACTAAAGTTTTGGGATATTTTCCAATCCATACTCCCCTGGAAAAGACATTAATATCATCATAAATCTTTTCATTATATTCAATTAAGCCATTCCCGTTTCTGTCTATTGGTAACAATCTGATATTTTCAACAATGCTTTGATTCTGAAAATCAAGGATATTTACCATTTTACTAAATCCTATTGCGTAAGGGTCCTTTTGAATTGCTGAAATCATTTCTTCTCCGTTTTCAACTTGAATTCCATCATTTTTAATCTGATCTGTTTTCAGGAAGCCGGTCAATCCGGTTGTTATTGATTCATCATTTATCCAATAGTAATTAACCTGTGATTTTTGTTCATTATTCAGGAGAGTTCCCCACGTCCGGGAATCCGGATTATTTAAAAACCTTACAAAAGTTTCGGGGGAAATGCCGTGCTGATAAATTTCATCGAGAAAAGGATTTTTTGAATTGATAACCGGGATAATAATATCGCGTCCCACAACAACTTTCCATAATGATTCTGTTTTAAAGGCTGAATAATATTCATTTGAAACAAAACCAATATCCCCGTCTGTAATTAACTTATCAGCCATTTGGGTATCTGAAACATTTATTACCTTGATTTTCATTTCAGGATATAATCTGTTATATTCATCTGCCCACTTATTTGAGAGATTATATAAATCCGGAGTACTCAATACTTTTATTGAGTCCCCGGGGGAAGGATTATTTTCAGTTACTAAATCCTTACTGCTTAAGTAGCTATAATTCATTAGTAACAAACTGATTAATAAATAAATTGCCTTTTTCATCATCTTAATATTTTAATTCGTCTGTTTTGAATATTACAAAAACAACGAACGGATTTTTCTTTGTTATTTTATTAACAATAAATGTCTTTCAACTATAGTGCCAATAAAAAATACAAGGACCAATGTCTTGTATATCTGAGCGTTAATACAATGATGGAGCAATAGAAAAAAGGTGTGAAGTGTTGAATTTACTTACACTGTATATAAATCAGACTTGTAAAGTTCTGTTATCGAAATGATTTACTATCGCTGTATATATTTTCAACACCTGTTGAATTATACAGCATTTTTATTCATTTATCACTTTTTGGATAATGTTTCCTGTTGACTTTTCTTTTAACATCAGTTTAATTTTTCCATCTGGCATCTTTTCCTTTTTAATCAGAAAATGGGTCTCATCAAATTCAATCAATTCAACAGATGAAGATATTCCTTCTTTTCCTCTCCACCCAATCAGTTCGACCGGTTCCCATTTCTTTGTCGCGGCTGATTTATAGCAGGCATCCATAATTGCATTTACGACATAACCATCGTAAAATGTCTCCCTTGGCATTTTGTTTTGCTCCAAAGAATCAAGCATATCTGTAAACATATGCGGATACCCGAGAGCATGTACTTCATCGCCAACGGGAAAGAGCCACCCGGCGTCGCTTTCCGTCTTTTCCGAAACATATTTATCTGTAGTGCCTGTTGTAAACATTTCGAATCCGGTCCTGAGCCAATGATCGAGTCGTATCGTACCTTCTGTTCCTGATACTTCATCCCTCAGATCCATTCCTCCCCTGAAATTCCAACTGACTTCAACCTGCGAAACTGCACCGTTCTCATATTTGACTAAAGCAATAGCGTGATCTTCTGCTTCAATCGGTTTAACCTGGGTTTCTGCCCAGCACATAACCTCGACCGGTTTAATATCTTTCCCGATAAAACTCCTTCCGATTTCAATACAATGGCAACCCATATCGATAAGGGCTCCGCCTCCTGACTGTTTCTTATCCCAGAACCAGGCACTGTGCGGGCCTGAATGTGCTTCACGCGACCTTGTCCAGAGAATCCGGCCACATGATCCGTTCTTAACCATTTCGATAGCCTTCAATGTTTTTGGAGTATATACAAGATCCTCAAGATAACCATGAAAAACACCTGCCTTTTCAACTGCATCCAATACCTCTTTAGCTTCAGCTGCATTCATAGCAAGTGGTTTTGTGCATAATACATGCTTTTTTGCCCTGCAAGCCATCAGGATAGCTTCTTTATGCAAGCAGTTAGGCAGAGCCACAATAACAATGTCAGTTTCAGGATCTTCTATTGCTTCCTTCATACTGGTAGTATACTTTGGGATATTCCATTTATGTGCAAACTCCTTTGCCGATTCTGCAGGAATTGAACATACGTTATGAATGACGTCCCTCCTGCGTTGACCATGTAATGACATGGTATAGAAACTACCAATGAGGCCTGTGCCGAGTAAAGAGATTTTTTTCATTTTATTTGTTTTTAACAAACAAATTTAATAAAAAATGAACTCACCCGGCCCACCCTTCTCTATCGAGATTGCGGTAATTAATAGCTTCAGAGATATGTTCGGCAGTGATGTTTTCAGAGTCACCAAGGTCTGCAATGGTCCTGGCAACTTTCAATATCCTGTCGTAAGCCCGGGCCGAAAGTCCTCTTATATCCATTGCAGTTTTAAGTAGTCTTCCACCCGATTCATCCAGCTGGCAGTATTTTCGTTGCATCGACGATGACATCTGTGAGTTTGAATATACTCCTTTAATCGACTCGAACCGTTTTGCCTGTATTGCCCTGGCTCTTACAACCCTTTCACGGACTACGGATGAATGTTCAACTTTTCCTGAATCGGAAAGCTTATCGTAATTAACAGGGACAACCTCAATATGTATGTCAATACGATCAAGCAGAGGGCCTGATATCCTGTTCAGGTACTTCTGCACCATCCCCGGCGAACACATGCACTCTTTTTCAGGGTGGTTATGAAACCCGCATGGACATGGATTCATGGAAGCCACGAGCATGAAACTGGCCGGATAGTCCACTGTTGATTTTGCCCTTGAAATGGTAATTACCCTATCTTCAAGAGGTTGTCGCATAACTTCCAGAACTGTCCGTTTAAACTCCGGCAGTTCATCGAGGAACAAAACACCATTATGCCCCAGGGAAATTTCACCTGGCTGAGGGAATGTGCCACCTCCGACGAGTGCCACATCGGAAATTGTATGATGGGGCGACCGGAATGGTCTCTTAGTCATTAGCGCAGTATGATCATCAATCTTGCCTGCTACAGAATGTATCTTTGTTGTCTCCAGGGCCTCTTCAAGTGTAAGTGGAGGTATTATAGTCGGTAATCGCTTGGCCAGCATGGTTTTGCCGGCTCCGGGAGGACCAATCATGATTATATTATGGCCGCCGGCTGCTGCTACTTCAAGAGCCCTTTTAACATTCTCCTGTCCCCGGACATCTGAAAAATCAACATCATATTTGTTAGCCTCACTGGCAAATATTTCCAACAGGTCAACAATGACGGGAGTGAACTTTCTTGTGCCGTTAAAGAAATCAACCACATCGCCAAGGTTTTCCATCCCATATACATCAAGTCCTCCTACCACTGCAGCCTCACGTGCATTTTTCAAAGGAACGATCACTCCCTTAAATCCTTCTTCCCTTGCTCTGAGTGCAATTGGAAGCACTCCCTTGACCGGTTGCAGAGTACCATCAAGCGAAAGTTCTCCCATTAAAATATATGACTCAATCTCTCCTTTTATGACTTTTTCATCAGCGGCAAGAATGCCAAGAGCCAGAGGGAGGTCATACGAAGATCCTTCCTTCCTTATATCAGCCGGGGCCATATTTATAACCACCTGTTTCCCCGGCCAGTGATAATTTAGTGCCCGCAAAGCTGATTCAATCCTTTGCTGGCTCTCTTTCACTGCAACATCAGGCAAACCGACAAGAAAAAAACGGATACCGCGCGACACATTAACTTCAATTGTTACTGTCACTGCATCAATACCGGCAACGGCACTGGCAAATGTTCTTACTAACATAATAATAAGTTTACTAGCACTTTAGAAAACGCAGATCAAATATAGGAAAAGATAAGATAAAAGACAAAAGGAAAAAGACAAAAGTTAAAAATTGACGGAAGAATGGAGGAAGGGGAGATTGAGGAAATGAAACTAAAGTGAAATCCCCTCCTGGGAGGGGTGAGGGTGGGTTTTTGGTAAAGTATTGATAACAACCGAGTAAAAGGCATGGATTGCAACCGAACGGAACCCTTAGCAGGGATTACAAATTCCCTTTATTGCTTTATTCATGGAGGCTACAGAATTAATAGACTTATTAGTACCATTGTTTGTTTTCGCCATTATTGCATCCAGGATTTTAATTGGAGGATTGAAGGATTCTTTTTCCTTATGAGTTCGTCGGTTAATTTTTCGAATTTATCCAGCCGATGATTTAAAATATCGTGAAGTTTATTAGGATTAGCAGGTAACCCGAATTCAATCGGGTCTATTTTTTGAAGCTTACAGGCATTCAGAATCCAATCTTCAAGCTTGCCGGTTAGAATGAAGACTTTATTCTCTTTTTTGTCAGAAAAATATTTAATGCCATGTTTCTCCTCAATAAATTTCAGAGATTTTTCATAGCTGGTTTTTGAGCTGCCCGGGTCTTCATCTACCATTGCAAGCAATGATTTTGACAGCGAAAGTTTATGGAACACCCTCGATTTACCCTGGTGGTGGGTGACATACTTTTTTGTAAAGCCAAGTTTTGAAACAAGAAGTTCATCCGGCCTACACTCGACATGAACTACCTTCATAAGGCAAGGATTTTATCGAAGTTAAAGAAAACATCTGAATTAAGATCCAGAACTTCGGAGATTTGTTCTGTTGTTAATTTATTAACAACAGTCTGAAAATTTTTCATCTGTGTAATGAAAACGGTTATATCTTTTTCCTTCGATTTTTCGATAAGGCTTAATAACAAGTAGGGATTATGTGTGGTCAAAAAGAATTGGTTTGTTTCATCGAGTGCAATTCTTTCGGCAAGTTCTTTTGTGTACAAAGGGAAAGTATTAGTATCAGGTTCATCTAATAGGATTATACTGTTCTTGTTACTCTTAATAGCGAGTGTATAGAAGACTATTCGCTGAAGAGTTTCAGAAAGCATAAAAAATGGAAAGCTGTAAATCTCATCCTCAACTATTTTGCTGAATAATATTTCATTCTCATTTGGTTTAAAAGTGAGTTTAAATTGCTTTGATTTAAGAAACTCAGTTACCCATTTTTTGAAATCTCCGTTAGTTAGCAGAATAGAAGCAAGGTTATCGCCAAAAGGGGGAGAAAGATTTGGTTGAACAGATTTTGGAGAATGTTCAAGACGTCTGAATTCGTAAAAAAGTACATTTGAATCATGAAGTAAATTTTGACGAGGTATTGTTCCATCATGACTAATTTCGACATTTCTTTTTCTCTCTCTGCCTATTTCTAAATGGAACTGATTATCAATACTTCCATCTGCTTTCATGCCATAATTTAATTTTAACTGTTTCTGATCAGTATTGACCTCGATTGATTTGGAAGTATCAAAGTCAAAAAACAGATCACTGACAGTCTTATATCTGAATATCTGGTGGTTAAGTCCAATTGTAGACAAAATTCTGCTTTGGAGGGTAAAAGCTTCAATAATATTGCTCTTACCACTGTTTGGTTCACCAATAAAGACATTCAGTTTTTTGCAAGTGATATTCAAATCTTTGATTGACTTGAAATTTTTTATTGCTAGGTTCTGTATCATGGCAACTGTTTTTTGCAAATTTACGATTTAAAATCAGGTCTGTCCAAAATAGGTAAAATCACATAATAAAAAGAGCGGTTGGAAAACTTAGCAATTTCTGCTAAGTTTATTAAGCTTGCAAACCCGACAGCTCATGAAGACAAATTTATCAATTTTCGCCCAGATAATCAGATTAATTCCCAGAGATATTATCCATTTAAATGTTGAAAAGTACAACAGTGACTATAACTCAAAAGGAATAAATACATGGACTCATCTTGTTTGGATGTTATATTGTCAGTTTGGCAATTGCCAGAGTATTCGTGACATCAGTTTTGGATTAAGGAGTGCGACTGGTAACCTAAACCACTTGAGAGTAACAAGAGCACCTTCAAAATCTGCGATAAGTTATGATCCTCTATTTTTCTGAATAAATTCATTAATTATTGGATCTGCCTTTTTATAGTCAGATTGTTGAATATATAAATCAACCGCAGATTGAACTCCTCCGACAAAACCAACCTCAATCCCTGATTTGTAGTCATTTTGGATCATAGAATTTATTCCAATTTCTTCTAATCTACCTTTAAGTAAAATGACTGATACTTCAGTTCCTGTATAAACTCTTATCAACTTATTTCTTTCCTTCATTATGTACGGTTTTTAGTTAATTTGTTTAAATAACTTAAGATTATTGTCAATCTTAACTACCTCATTCTTATATAAACAGAACTCATTTTATTCTAATAAAGATATACATTTTTTACCACATTTAAGAGTAAACGCTTCAGGAACCGGGCGAAAATTGCGACCACTTCTGTTTTTTCAATGATTCTTTGAAAATGGTCGGATTGCAAATAAGCCCCTGCAGTAGACATTTCAATCAGTAATTGCTGCTTATAGTCTTCTTCAAAAACAAACAGTTCATAGGGGGTCAATATGCCGGAATGACAGAAAATATTTTCACCAAAGGGGGGTCAATATTGCCAGAATGGCAGAAAAAACTTGCTCTTCTAGGGGGGTCTGTTTCACCTGAACAGGGGGTCAATTAATTTCTGAATATACACCCTAATTTTGAGGCAAAAGTAGGGACTCCCTTCGCAAAAATCTACAGGGGTTAAGCAGAAGTGTAAATTTCCTGTGGAATAATTTTCAATTTTGAATTTCAGGTTAAATTTGTTAGGCTATCTCTGATTTTCTTTTTCTAGTTTATTTACCTTTTTATAAAATTTTACTCTTTCATTTTTATCCATATAGTATTTTTCAACAATATCGTCAAATGCCTTGCAACATCCTAAAAGATCATTAGTAACAACGATATTATATTTTAAAAAAGCACCTATTTCTTTAATTTTCACAGAATCATCTTTGAGAGTATAAGGCTCACTTAACGGCTTAATCTTCATTTCAGTACTTTTATTAATAACGGTAATTAACTCATTGATACCAATAGTTAGATGACGTTGCGAAGTAGTTTTTAACGAAACTTGTTCTTGCATAACTATCTCATTTAATCCAGAATATCTTGCAGTAATATTTTGGGTTATAAATAATGACAAAAATAACAGGATGGTCAATTTGGTTATTGCTCTCATAATTCAATTTATTAGGATTTCTTTATTTCGCAAATTTATAAAATCTTAAACAAAAATCATAACCTGTATTCACTTTATTTCAGGCTTGCAAAGGATTATCTGCATTAAAAAGTAAAAGGAAGATGGCTAATTCAAGCCATTTTTGCCAAGATTCTCCTGTTTAGTGGTATTCCTAAGACAGGACGAGGTGAGATTATGTGAGAAAAGAGGTTAAAAAGTGGATAGAAATAAAAAAAACCGATTACAAACTAATGTAATCGGGTCAAATTGTTTAATTTGCTATGAAAATACAGAGTTATAGACCAAAAATATTTCGAACCAAAACGTTAAAAAATAATTAATACTATGACAACAAAAAAGAAAATTAATGATGATAAGGAAATAAAAATAAATGACTTTGTGTTGAAATTTCTTTTGGTTCTTCTCGGTACAATAATTGGTATTCTTGGTAACCAACTATTTTTTAAAGGGAATAAGGATTATGAGATGAAAATGGTATTGGAAAAGGATTTACTGAAAGAACAATATCAATATTTAAATAGAATTCTATTATTCACTTATAATTTTGAATTAACAAATACAATTTACCACACTAGGGATGCTTTTATCAGAATATATCTAGAACAGGGAACAAAGAAGTTTGTTAAAAGAGATACAATTATGACAGACAAGGTTGACACTAGAAGCATAACCCTACCTTCATTTGTTGTTGATAAAGATAAAAGAAAACAATTTTTAGAAAGTATTGATATAATTAAAAATAATAGAGACAAAATTGACTTTGAAGTGTATTCAAAATTTCAGGAATTACTTCAAATACTTATTGAAAATCCTATACCAAATACAACAAACATAATTGAACTTGAAAATTGCATTTGGAATAATAAAGAGGTTCAAGACAAGTGGCAGAAAAAGACAGCCGAATTATTTTATCTAACGTGGGATAAACTAAATTAGATAAAATTGGGAGGAGAACTCAATTTGAATATGATAATATGAATAATAAAAAAAGCGGCATCTCCTGATTGAAATAAAAATGTCTCGCTGCAACCTTCGTGCTAAAGGTTAGGAAATGCCGCTGATAACAAATATCAGAACTATTCCGATATTGTGCAAATATAAAACCCAAATGGTTCCTGTCGGGTTTTGTAATGCAGTAATGGCATGTTTTTCAAATTGAACTATGTATTATCATCATAAGGTTCCATATACTCAAATATATTTCAATCAACACCTATTAACTTTCTAAATTCATTCGTCATTTCAAATCTTGCTTTTTTGATTTTCATTCGAACTTCTAATTCTAAACATACCCAATCATTAAAAGGAATTACAGTGTCCTCTCCTATCCAATCGTTAAAAATTGGTTTAGATTGCGCTGAAGAATTAGCAAACTCTTTATTATATTTTTCAAACTTTTCTTTTATTCTTGTTTCCCTGTTTTTTATGCTTATCATTTCGGACAGAAACCTTTCGCCTTCATTGACTGTATCCTCTATGCGATTGCAAACCTCTTCATTGAAGTATATTTGATTTATTTCTAATAAGTCTTTTAAGTTTTCCAATTCATTAATTGCATAATTTTCCCTCTCTAAATCCCGTTCCTCTTTTTGTGATATTGTTGTCAAATGACGTAATGCTTTTTCAAGGTCATATAGCTTATTGTGAATCAATTTAATTACATCTAATCTATCTTGATGTAACTTTCCAAACTTAATTTGATGTTCAACTAATACTTTATCTAATTGTTTCTTGTGTGTCTCAAGCTCTAATGCTAAAGTGCTTTTATATTTTTCTAAGGCTATATCAAGAGATTTATCTACAATTCGTTTCCCGATATAAACAAAAGCTCCTGTAATGGCACTAGCTGAAATGAAAAATGTAAGAATATTGTTCCAGTTCATCTTCTTTAAGTATAATAGGTTATTGTAAATGTAGGTAACATCTTAATATTTAACAAAATCAATTTAATCTCTTCATTTGTGCACATTATTTTATATCCTAGAAAAAATTTGCATTTTTTTATTGTAATAGAAAACTATTGTGTTGAATTTACATTTGTTGTATAATATTAATTCATATATTGATATTAAGATCAATATAAGTGTTTCATTACTTCTAAAATCAACAATCGGTGTTCCTTGTTCTTAAATCAAAATAATGCAATTTTATGGACAGACACTAATTAATTAACCTACCTTACTAAATAGCAGTACCTCCCCGTTCTCCGGTACGTATCCTGATACATTCCTCCAGGGGAGTAATAAATATCTTTCCGTCACCAACAGAACCTGCACCGTTTGTGCGTGCAGATTTCAGTATTGTATTAACTGTAATGTCAACAAACGCCTCATTGACCCCTATTTCAATTTTGATTTTTGGGATCAGATCGGGAACAATGATCTGGCCACGGTACATCTCTTCAATTCTCTGCTGGCCATGACCTGAAACACGGCTGACTGTGATTCTCTTTATATCGGCTTCTATAAGCGCTTCACGTACTTTGTCAAGCTGAACTTCCCTGATTATTGCTGTTATTAATTTCATTGCCTATTATTTACAAAGTAGTTTAATTAACTGGGGTTTAACATTCCGTATCCTCTTTCACCATGATAAGATCTGTCGAGACCAGCCATTTCATCATCTTCTGATGATTTAAACTTAATGAACTTATTTAGGGTAAAGATTATCACATAAGTCATCACTGCGGCATAAACAATTGCAATGATTACAGCCAGTGCCTGAATTCCAAGTTGGTTCCAGACTGTCCAGGAACCACCTGCAATTGAGGCGGCATCAGTCATCCAGGATGGGCGTATAAAAAAGACAAGAAGAAGAGCTCCTGTGATACCTCCAACACCATGAATCCCGAAAGCATCCAGGCTATCGTCATACCCAAGTTTGTTTTTCAACATAATTGCCATATAGCATAACATGGATGCAACAATACCAAGTGCCATTGCTCCATAAGGCTGAACCACTCCTGCAGCGGGTGTAACAGCAACAAGTCCGGCCAGGATACCGCTCGCAAAGCCGAGAGCTGTGGCTTTTCCCTGGTGCATACTTTCAATGATCACCCATGAGAGGGCTCCTGCTGCAGCTGCAACCTGTGTGGCTGTTAAGGCCTGAGCTGTACTTAAACCACTTGAGATACTGCTCCCGGCGTTAAATCCAAACCATCCAACCCAGAGTAATCCGGCCCCAAGCATTGTAATCACCATGTTATTAGGACGAATCACCTGGTAAGGATAACCGCGGCGAGCTCTCAGATATAAGGCAGCTACCAGACCACTGATACCTGCTGAGATATGTACAACAGTGCCACCTGCAAAATCGATTGCTCCTTTTGCCCCAAGTTTAAAAAGGAAACCATCGGCACCCCACACCCAGTGACAGAGAGGATTATAAACCAGAAGACTCCAGAGAGCTATAAAGAAACAATAAGCTTTAAAAGAAACCCTTTCAGCAAAAGCTCCTGCTATCAGTGCCGGTGTGATAATTGCAAATTTGCCCTGAAACATCGAAAACACATACTCAGGAATTCCTGCATCCATCACATTGGTGTCGATCCCTTTCAGGAAAAAATAATCGGGATTCCATCCGAACCAGCCACCTAAAACGTTACCTCCGAAACACATGCTGTAACCCACAATTACCCATAAAACACTGATGATCCCCATTGCAACATAACTATGCATAATTGTTCCAAGCACATTTTTTGAACGTACCAATCCGCCATAGAACATTGCCAGTCCGGGTATCATTAACAACACCAGGGCAGTTGAAGTAAGCATCCATGCTGTTGCCCCGGAATCAATTGCAGTACCATCTGCGGCAAATAAACCTGTTAAGCTGAAAAACAGGAACATCAGCAATAACAGGGATCTTTTCCATCTTGGGTTCATAGTTGATAATTAAAAATCATAAATACTATTTTTTTCACGGCAAACATATATGTTTTTAGGGGTATATCCAACATATTTTATTCTTTTTTATGTTTATACCCTGTTATTAATGGGGGTATTACTAATTATTTATATATTTTATTAATTATACACCCCCTATTTCTTAGGGTATTGTAATAATAATTTAAATTTTTCTTAATTAAGATGCAAAAGAGTGATCTGATTACATATATCCCCGTGTTCTTAAAAAAATATCAGTATGGCTTATAAGAATTGAGAGAGAATTCGGGGTGATGAGTGGTTCATTGGCGGGATAAATGGAGAAGAGGCAAGAACACTGGATATAAGATTCAATTTCCTGACCC
>JBAWXY010000005.1:0-37257 GCA_037143835.1 Bacteroidota bacterium | reverse complement strand
ACATAATCCAGTTTTTCCCATGCAAAGAATTCAACTTTTTTGAGATAAACTTTTTTGCCATTACCATTCACAACTTTTGGTTTGCTGCCGGGTACTTCATAATATACCTCAACATTTTTAACAGCATAATCGCGACCAAAATGTCCGTATGAGGAAGTTGGAAGGAACACCGGATTCTTCAGTCCGAAACGCTGAACGATGGAGTAAGGACGCATATCGAACAGTTTATTGATCTTAAGTGAAATTTCTCCATCGGAGAGTAATTTGCCTTTACTGTCTTTTACTTTAGCTGTTCCGTATGTATTAACGTATAAACCAACGGGTTGTGCTACACCAATAGCATAAGCTACCTGGATCAATGCCTGATCGCAAACGCCGGCTGCCACCATATTTTTTGCAATATGACGTGCTGCATATGCTGCCGATCTGTCAACTTTTGATGAGTCCTTTCCCGAGAACGCACCACCGCCATGGGCGCCATGACCGCCATAAGTATCAACAATAATCTTGCGGCCTGTCAGCCCTGTGTCGCCATGAGGGCCGCCGATGACAAATTTGCCGGTGGGATTGACAAGAAGTCTGAAATTACTGTTGAACAGCTTTTGAACCCTTGCCGGTAAAAGTTTTTTTACCTTAGGTATGAGAATTTTCTTAATGTCTTCACCAATCTTGTCCTGCATAGCTTTTTCTGCAGCTTTTTCAGAAGCGTAGGATTTATTTTTAGAAAGAATAAATTCATCATGCTGTGTACTAATAACAATTGTATCAATCCTGACAGGTTTATTATTGTCATCATATTCAACAGTAACCTGAGATTTGCTGTCAGGTCTCAGGTATTTCATCTGTTTCCCTTCGTGCCTTATTGCTGCAAGTTCCTGGAGCAGCAAGTGTGACAGGTCAATAGTCAGGGGCATATAATTATCCATTTCGCGGCATGCATAGCCAAACATCATTCCCTGGTCGCCTGCACCCTGTTCTTCAGGCTTTTCCCGAACAACACCCTGGTTTATATCGCTCGATTGTTCATGAATGGTAGAGATTACTCCACACGAATCGCAATCAAAACGGTATTCCGCTTTTGTATAACCAATTTTACGTATAACCTTGCGGGCAGCTTCCTGTACATCCACCCATCCTGTTGTACGGACTTCACCGCCGCAAACAACGAGTCCTGTTGTTACAAAAGTCTCGCAGGCAACCTTTGATTCAGGATCCCAGCGAAGAAATTCATCAAGTAAAGCATCTGATATCTGATCGGCTACCTTATCGGGGTGGCCTTCGGAAACTGATTCGGAAGTAAATAAATATCCCATAACACTATTATTAATTTATTATTAAACAACAGAGTGGAAGTTTGGTTGATTGGGAAAAAGGAATTATCCGCGGTTTAGCATTTTTTTCCTGTGGTTGCAATCAGCACAAATTTTTCCACCAAAATATAATGACACAAAGCAAATAAAAATATTCAGGAAAAGCAAAATTATTATCCGATAGTTAAATGTCTGAAAACATCTTCAAGATTACTCTCTTGCTTCTGGAGGGAAAGAACCGTAAGATTATTGTTTACAGCAAAAGAGAAAAGCGCGGGTCGGATATCCTCATCACCGTCAGCCTCCAGGAGCCATAGATTGTTCTTAATTTGTTTTACAGTGGTGACATTGGCAATCGCCGCCAGCGATGACTCCTTAATATCTTTATCGAACTCAACCTTAATAATTTGTTTCGGACGCCTGATTATTGAATAGATGTTACTTTTTTCTTCATTTGCTACAATGACACCATTATCAATGATTATTACCCTGTCGCAGATTGCTTCAACCTCCTGCATAATATGTGTTGAAAGCATTACGGTCTTTTCCTTTCCGGCCTCTTTGATGAGCTTCCGTATCTCAACAATCTGGTTTGGGTCGAGGCCTGTGGTTGCCTCATCGAGTATCAGCACGCCGGGATTATGGATAAGTGCCTGGGCAAGTCCGACCCTTTGTCTGTATCCTTTAGAGAGCGAACCAATCTTTTTTTTCTGTTCCGGGACCAGTCCTGTTACCTCGATTATATTATCGATCAGTTTTTTCTTTGGTGTGCCTGTATTATATATTGATGCTACAAATCCAAGATATTCCCTCACATACATTTCAGGATATAGCGGGTTGTTTTCGGGAAGATAGCCTATTTGCTTTTTAACTTCCGGATTGTCAGTTCCCACTTCCAGACCATTTACAAGCACTTGTCCCGAAGATGCAGGGATGAAACCGGTAATGATCTTCATCATAGTCGATTTACCGGCACCATTGGGGCCCAGAAACCCTACGATCTCCCCTGTCTTTACCTGGAAGGATACATTATCCAGTGCTTTCTGTTCTCCATAAAGTTTTGTAACACCCTGAACTACAATTGACATAAGCCGATTATTGTTTCAGCCATTGTTCTTAACATTTTTCAATTTAATATCCAAAGTTATTTAGATTTTACCAATTTTCAAACCAGGAATTATCGGATGGTTTACCCTATTGATAATAACTGCAATATAAGGTAAATATTATTTATTATTTTTGAGCTACTATTTTTGTTGATTTTGACTGATCATGATGAAAAGAATTAAGGTAAAAAAATTGCTATCTTCCTCAATACTTGGGTCGGATGTACTGGTGAAGGGATGGGTGAGAACAAAAAGGGGAAATAAAAACATTGTCTTTATTGCTCTGAATGACGGATCGACAATCAAGAATATCCAGGTGGTTGTGAATGCAGCATCATTTGATGAGAACCTTTTAAAGGATATCTCCACAGGAGCCTGTATTGCTGTTACCGGGAAGCTGGTTGAATCGCAGGGACAGGGACAGAATATTGAAATAAATGCTTCCGCCATTGAGCTTTATGGAAAGAGCGATGCCGAGACATATCCTCTGCAGAAAAAAGGACATTCAATGGAATTCCTTAGAGAGAATGCTCACCTCCGTTTCAGAACTAATACATTTGGTGCCGTCTTCAGAATAAGGCACGCAATGGCTTTTGCTATTCACAAGTACTTTAATGATAAAGGGTTCTTTTATCTGCATACTCCTATTATAACAGGAAGTGACTGTGAAGGGGCAGGCGAAATGTTCCATGTTACAACTATGGATCTGAAAAATATACCTCGTAATGAGGACGGATCAGTAGATTTCAGAAACGATTTCTTCGGAAAGGAGACAAACCTTACAGTTTCCGGTCAGCTCGAAGGAGAACTTGGTGCTCTTGCATTAGGTGATATCTACACCTTCGGACCAACTTTCAGGGCGGAAAATTCAAATACTCCGCGTCATCTTGCGGAATTCTGGATGATTGAACCGGAGATGTCATTCTATGACCTTAACGACAATATGGATCTTGCAGTAGAGTTTGTAAAATACCTCATCAGATATGCGCTTGATAACTGCCACGAAGATATTGAGTTCCTCAATAATATGATTGATAAGGCACTTATTGAAAGGCTTAATTTTGTTCTTGAAAATGAATTCGTAAGAATAACTTATACTGAAGCTGTGTCAATTCTCTCTGCTTCAGGGAAAAAGTGGGAATATCAGGTTGGATGGGGCCGCGACTTGCAGGCTGAACATGAAAGGTATCTTGTTGAAGAGCACTTCAAACGGCCTGTGATACTTACCGATTATCCAAAAGAGATAAAGGCTTTTTATATGAAGCAGAACGATGATGGCAAAACTGTAAGAGCCATGGATGTTCTGTTCCCGGGAATCGGTGAAATAATCGGCGGATCGCAAAGAGAAGAGCAATATGACAGGTTGCTTACCAGAATAAAGGAGATGAAATTGCCTGAGAAGGATCTCGGGTGGTACCTGGATGCAAGAAAATTCGGGACAGCACCTCATAGCGGATTCGGACTGGGATTTGAAAGGTTGATATTGTTTGTTACAGGGATGTCAAATATCAGGGATGTGATACCCTTTCCAAGAACACCAAAGAATGCTGAATTTTAGAAAAACTCATACCGGAATACTTTTGTTGAAGAGAAGAGGATGTTAAATCAAAGGTTACAGCAGAAGTTGCTTCAGAAACTTTCCCCGCAGCAGATCCAGATGATCAAACTGCTGGAGGTTCCTACTTTGCAGATTGAGCAGCGGATAAAAAAAGAACTGGAGGAAAACCCTGCCCTTGAAGAGGGTCAGGAGGAAGAAGATATCCCTTCAGAAACTGAAGAGGAAGAACAATTCGAGGAGAAAGACAAAGATCAGGAGGAATTCACTCTGGATGACTATATTGAAGAGGACGATATTCCTGATTATCGTCTGCAGTCAAAAAACTACAGCAAAGATGAAGATAAAAGAACCGAGATCCCCTTTTCGGTAGGATTTTCATTTCATGAGCATCTCGAGTCGCAACTCGGTCTCAGAGACCTTTCCGATAAACAGAAAATTCTTGGAGAATACATTCTCGGCAATATCGATGATGATGGATATCTGAGAAGAGAACTTATCAATATTGTTGATGATCTTGCTTTCCTTCAGAATGTTGAAACAACAGAGAGCGAACTGGAAGAGGTACTTAAAATAATTCAGGATCTTGAACCGACAGGAGTAGGGGCAAGAACCCTCAGGGAATGCCTTCTGCTTCAGATTGAAAAGAAAGACAAATCGCAACCTTCCATGAATCTTGCGCATACAATTCTCGACTCACATTTTGAAGAATTCACCAAAAGGCATTATGATAAAATTATCGCAAGACTGGAAATCACCGAAAATGAACTTAAAGCAGCAATTGATGAGGTGCTGAAACTCAACCCCAAACCTGGTGGCGTTTACAGCGATCCTTTTAATAAAACATCGCAGCCAATAATTCCGGATTTTATTCTGGAGCTTTCTGAGGAGGGTTTCGACCTGCATCTTAATTCACGAAACCTTCCGGAGCTCAGGTTAAGCCCCGCATATAACGAAATGCTTCATGCTTACAGCAGAGATAAAAGCCAGAAAAAAGAGATGAAAGATGCCGCCCTGTTTGTAAAGCAGAAAATTGATTCAGCTAAATGGTTTATCGATGCAATAAAGCAGCGGCAGAACACTCTTCTTCTGACTATGAATGCAATACTGGAATACCAGCAGGAATATTTCATTGACGGGGATGAAACAAAACTAAAACCGATGATCCTGAAAGATGTTGCTGAAATGACCGGACTCGACATTTCAACAGTATCAAGAGTCGCCAACAGCAAATATATACAAACACACTTTGGAATATTTTCTTTGAAGTTTTTCTTTTCAGAAGGGCTTCAGACTGATAGCGGAGAAGAAGTTTCAACCAGGGAGATCAAAAGGATTTTGCAGGACTGTATCGAAAACGAACAAAAACGCAAACCATTAACCGATGAGAGTCTTACTGAAATCCTCCAGGAAAAGGGGTACCAGATAGCACGACGGACTGTCGCTAAATACCGTGAACAACTTAATATTCCGGTTGCCAGGCTGAGGAGGGAGATTTAATCTTAACCTGAAACCTGTGTTTTAATACCAAGTTTTTCAACCAATGCAGCTATTACCCTGAGTTCTTTAACAGGTACTTTATTTAATTGCCCGTCTTCCGGCGTATCCCTCGATATCGTATATATCATCACTTCCGAAGGCTTTATTTTTTCAATTGCCTGAAGCCATGCATTAATTTCTACAGGAGTTGTATTGTCGATAACTTTGTTGTTGTATATCCCGCGGATAAAAAGTGTCTGTATGATAAGCTTCCCATTGAATCCGGCCAGGTTATTAATAAGTTCTTTCACATTAATATTAACACGTGGCTGGTTATGTATCTTCACGGTTGAATCAATAGCAGAGTCGAGTTTAAGGATGTTCTTATCGACTTTTAACAAAGCTGCTTTTACTAGAGGATTTGTTATTGTAGTGGAGTTTGACAATACCGCGATTTTAGCTTTTGGGAAGTACTTGTCTCTTAAAATTAAACTGTCATCAATTATTCCTGGGAATTCGGGGTGAAGAGTGGGCTCTCCGTTGCCTGCATATGTAATTACATCGGGCGACTCGCTATTTGCTTTCATCCAGAAGAGTTTGAGATCGAGTGCCTCATATACTTCTTCGCGGCGGGGAAGATGGCTGACCGCTTTTTCAATATCCCGGGTCAAGCCACATTCGCAGTAGATGCAATTGAAATTACAGATCTTTCTTTTGGTGGGTAACAGATTTATTCCAAGCGATACACCCAGTCTTCTGCTTTTCACTGGGCCGAATATTATATCATCAAAAAGAAATGTGGCCATTTTTGCTCATTTTTACCGGATTCAAAATTAATATAAATTGCAGAATACTCTATCTAAATCAACCGGGTGACA
Source organism: Bacteroidota bacterium (assembly GCA_037143835.1). GTDB lineage: Bacteria > Bacteroidota > Bacteroidia > Bacteroidales > VadinHA17 > LD21. Next base: position 30,929 of record JBAWXY010000005.1, on the reverse strand, counting down.
AAACTTCCGGGGAGGAGTTTCATATTATTAAGGTCAACATTCTGAAGAAGAAGCAGCCCTGGCTTTTTACCGGATTCAATCTTTCCAAAACGGCCCTCTTCTCCCAGAGCTTTAGCACCGTTTACAGTCGCCCAGCGAACTAATTCTTCAATTGAAACAGCAGGGAAATTTACCTGAAGGGTTTTAAGTTCTTCGAGGACGCTAAGCTTATTATTTGAAGCCAGGCTGTCGGTCCCGATAACGATTTCACAATCTTCTTCAATAAGCAAATCAAGAGGCGGCATTTCATTCTCGATGTAAATATTTGAATTTGGACAAAGGCACCAGAATAAATTCTTTCTCTCCTTAATCTTTCTAATGGTCTCCCTGTCGGCAAAGGTATTATGGACAAGGATCAGGTTGCCTGAAAGGGTTATTTCATTCAAAACAGCATCAACATGGCTTTTAACTGTTTCCAGCCTGGAGGGGATTAATCCGGATAGTTTGTATGAAGCCATAAAAGGGCCGGAATGATTTTCAAGGAAAGCCTTTTCTCCGTATGTCTCCATAAAATGAATAGAGGTAACCTTGTTGTTATCACTTTTTCCCCTGAGAAGCCGTAATAGAGACAGCGACATTGAATAAGCAGAGTGGGGGACCATCGAAGAAGGAAGGTTCATTTTTTCAGCTGTTTCTGCGACTTTGATTATTTCATCCATACGCCGGCCGGCCTTTTCCGCGTCAATTCCAAAAACTTCAAGAAGGTTAATGTATCGGATACTGCTTTCTTTTTTTATGTTGAAGGAGAGGGAAGTGTTACAAATATCTGCGCATAGAACTATTCCTTCACTATACATTTCATTATCTGCAGAGTATGCAGAGGCAATGATGTTTTCACTATTATTATCCCTGGTGTTTCTGACCTGTTCAACAAAACCTCCTAAACAACTGCCCTGAGCGATAGAGCCTTTCATATGTGACAACTCAAGATGACAATGGCAATTCACAAAACCGGGAATGATAATACCATTATGAAATTCTACAGAATGCTTTTCTTCCAGATTACCACCCGTATCCTCAATACATAAAATAGTACCATCATCCTCAGTCGTTATTATTGCTCTTTTAAGCGGAGGACCGGAATTTGTAATAATGTACTGGGCTGAAAAGCGCTTCATACCGCCGCAGAGGTATAGGTAATTGAGATATTTTCAATTATCACATGTTTTCCCCACTCATCAGGTTTGTTGTCAAAATCATAGAGCCAGCCTCTCAGATGAAGAGTTCTTTTTTCGGGGACACGAAAAATAAAGGTATAGGTATGTGGCTGGCCATCTTTTATATATTTCATCGTTTTTACATAATCCCTCTCTCCTGTTTCAATACTGTCGGGGTGGCACGAATAAGCGGTTATTCGCGAATTCACCGACTGGTCATCGGGGAAAAGAGTGGCAGAAAATGTCAGGGTATAAATGCCCGGATTATTAAGTGTTATATCGAACCGGGTCGAATCGTTTCCTGCCGGATCGGGGAAGCAATAAAACTCCTTCCCTGTCCAGAGGTTTTTTATACGTCCTTCTGCCAGTATAACTTCTCTTTCAAGAAGTGATTCCATCTCGCTTAATATTCCAAGAACCTGGTCATAAATCACAATTAGTCGCTTGGGTTTTTTGATGTAATAATATTTCATTGTTTTGTACATGGTTTCTTTTGAGTAACCATGTTTTTCAATGATGTTGTTATATGCTTTAAGAGAGTCAAGGGAAGAAAACCAGTAACGAATGTTTGGAAGAGAAAGAAGTCCGTCGGCAATATGGACATCAGTTAAAATAGAAACCAGCTCCTTTTCAGGTATCAGGTCATTGTGATCCAGTTTATTCTTTCTGCTGGAACAAGAGCCGGCTATTAATGAAAACAGTATCATTATGAGAAGCGTAAACCGGATCATAGTACTTCATTATTAGGGTTTATTCTCATTTTTTGGTGTGTAACAGGTTTATCCGGACTTTAAGTGTAAATATAGTAATTGATTATTATACGTCCTTATTCAGAAATTTCTTTGTAAGAAATCTTACAGGGTACCACGCAGCCCAATAGCCGATCAGCAGTACTGTTCCGGGAACAATAATAAAATCTTTAACCTTCATTACCACCGGGTAAGAATCCATGATAAGAGATTCACTCTGAAGTTTTACAAGTCCAAATGTTTGCTGAAGCCAGCAAATAGCAAAACCCAGGATAATACCGGCAACTGCCCCGATTATAGAGATCAGCCATCCTTCAAAAATAAAAATCTTTCTGATAAGGTCGTTATCAGCGCCAAGGCTCTTAAGTATTTTTATGTCACGCTCTTTTTCAATTATCAGCATGGTAAGTGAACCTATTATATTGAAAGAAGCAATAACAAGGATCAGTGTAAGGATGAAGAAGATAGCCAGCCTTTCGGACCGCATCACCTTATAAAATATCTCTTGTTGTTCATACCTGTTCTGAACGACGAAACCCTTACCAAAAATTTTCACAATATTTTTTTGTATAATCCGGGGATCGGCCTGGTCTGTGAATTTGATCTCAACTGAACTTACACCATCCTCAATTTCAGTCAGTTCACGGGCAAATTCAATCGGGATGTAAACATATTTTGAATCGTACTCTTTTTCAACCTCAAAGATTCCGGATGGGAAAATAAACTTCTCTTTTAATGCATTTTCGGAATTGATATTGGTACTTCCTGTATTTCTTATGACGATTATATTTAATGGAGTGATGAAATTAATCCTGATCCCCAGGTATTGGGCAACTCCGATTCCGGGAATAGCATACGACCGACCTTTATCGTTTCTCAGTATGAAATCTCCCTCCCACATCGAGCTGTCGATATTTGTAACCATTGCATAGTTATCGTCAACACCTTTTATTGTTGCAATAAATTGTCTGTCGCCATATTTCAGAAGTGCATTTTCCTCAATAGTAAGCGAATAACAGGATAGCCCGTCAACATTTGCCAGCAGTTTCAGACGCGATGTGTCGGCAATAAAGGTTTTGCCCTCTGCGGCAGTTATCTTAATGTCAGGGTCAAACGTGTTGAAAATAGCATTTACCATTGTTTCAAGTCCGTTAAAAACGGAAAGAATAATTATCAGAGCCATAGTGCCAACAGCAACACCGGCAACTGAAACTGCCGATATTATGTTTATTGCATTTCGCGATTTTTTTGCGAACAGGTACCTTTTTGCTATGTACAATGAGAGTTTCACAATTCTTATTTTCTGGCGGTAACAAGTAATCCGGTACCGGTTATATGGGTTAAACGGAGATCAAAAATGTTAAGTATTACTGAAACAGGGAAAAAAATCAAATAATAAAAAGGGAGAATAATGAAAAAGAGATAAGAGACATTGAGCATCTTTATCGGGTATTTCATCGACAACCGCCATGAGATATTCCCTGGTTTTCCGTATGTATAGCCTGCCTCAATATTCCTGAAACCTGCCAGAGATAGTTTCCCGGTTATATCATTAATGCTGTATCCGTCTCTTACATGTTCATCAATGAAAGATTCTTTTTTGTCATTGTGAACATCTGATCCCCCTTTATCTGAAGGAGTTGATATTAATAAGATGCCATTTTCTTTCAGTGACCTGTAGAAGTTTTTAAAGACTAAAACATCTTCTTCGATGTGTTCCATTACATCAACCGACAAAATGATATTATAGCAGTTGAGGTCATCCAGAACAGTGAGATCCATGGTGTGGAATTTTATTCTGCCCGAAAAACCTGTTTTTCTGAAAAACCTGTTGCAATCTTCTATCTGTTCACTGTTGATATCAATGGCTTTTATATTCCATCTGGTATTCATTTTGCTCATGCGCCAGGTGTACTGGCCAAATCCTGAACCCGCATCAAGAACCGATGCGTCTCCTGGAAATTGCCGGACGATTTTTCGTAATGCTTTTTTTACATGCCAGGTGCGGAGGAGCAGGAGGTCAAGTAGAAAATAGAGGATTTTTCTCATAAACAGAGATCCTGCGAAGAATTTGCCAAGCGATCTTTTTATAGGTTCGTACTGCATATATACTATGATTTCAGCAACTTGTCTATTTTGTCAATATAGTCAAGGCTATCATCAATATGGAATGCAATATCAGGTACAATCCGAAGCTGAGATCTGACTTTTTGCCCCAGGTAAAATCTGATCTTTGAGCTGTGCTCCTTGATAGCTTTTAGAATATCTTCCTGGTTTGTTGGAGGGAAGATACTTATATAGACTTTTGCAAAAGAGAGATCGGGGCTGACTCTTACTCTTGTGATTGAAACCAATTTCCCGTGCGCGAATTCATTTCCTTTTTTGAGAAAGATGTCGGCCAGTTCTTTCAGGATTAAGCGCGATACTTTTTTCTGTCTTGTCGATTCCATGGCCAATTTTATTTAATCTGGTAAAGGTACGATTTTCCTGCAAATTCTTATTGATTCACTTTGCCCCTGAATTCATACTTCCCTATCCCCTGCTTTGAAATCCTCCTCACCCTAAATCCCGCATTTTGTTATTACCTCACCCCAACCCCTCTCCTTTTGGAGAGGGGCTAACTTTCTGAATATATTAGTATTACCCTCCTTCTCCTTGAGGAGAAGGAGTAGGAGGATGAGGTAAAAAAGCCGAGGGAAGGAGTCTGCTGATTTAATTCAAAATTCGAAAAAAGAATTAGCTTTGCGGTGAATCTTTATTTTAGAGTACAATGGACACAGTAGTGAGTGGCATCAGATCAACGGGAAACCTGCACCTTGGAAATTATTTTGGTGCAATAAAGAACTTTCTTAAGATGCAGACGGAGAATAATTGCTATTTCTTTATTGCTGATTATCATGCTCTTACAACTCATCCTAAACCCGAAGACCTTCACGGTAATATTAAGCAGGTTCTGGCAGAATATCTTGCATGTGGTATCGACCCGGAAATTGCGACAGTTTTTATTCAGAGTGATGTTCCGGAAGTCTCTGAGTTATATCTGCTGCTGAATATGAATGCCTATGTAGGTGAACTGGAAAGGACTGCTTCATTTAAGGAAAAAATAAGAAAACAACCCGATAATGTCAATGCAGGACTATTAACCTATCCGGTACTGATGGCAGCCGACATAATAATTCATAAAGCGAACAAGGTACCCGTCGGGAAAGATCAGGAGCAAAACATTGAGATGACAAGGAGGTTTGCCAGGAGATTCAATATGATATATGATGTTAATTACTTTCCGGAACCTGATGCATATAATTTTGGTAAACAGCTGGTAAAAATACCCGGACTTGATGGAACAGGTAAAATGGGTAAAAGTGAAGGCAACGGGGTCTTTCTTACCGATACACCGCAGGAAATAAGGAAAAAGGTGATGAAAGCAGTCACCGATACCGGACCGGCAGCCCAGGGGCAGGAACCATCTGAGCCGGTGAAGAACCTTTTTACTATTATGAATGTTGTTTCAGATCCGGATACTGTTAAATTTTTCACAGAGAAACATGCTTCCTGCGAAATCCGTTATGGCGACATGAAAAAGCAACTTGCAGAGGATATTATCAGGGTTACTGACCCTATAAGATGTAGGATCAATGATATTCTGGCTGATGACAAATATCTGTCAAGAGTTGTTTCAGCGGGCGCTGAAAAGGCCAGGGCAAGTGCTTCAAAAACTATACGGGAAGTAAGGGAAATAATCGGTTACAGATCATTTTAATATAAAAAAAAGCCAGGCTTTTGGCCTGGCTGCCCTGAATGGTTCAGGGATATAATTGAGATTGCCTGTGTAATAACATTAAATCAAATTGTGTGCCAAAATTGATTATTCCGGAAGCAGTTTATTATATTATGACTCTCAACGAAATAATGAAATTCCTTCCCGGGGCCACTATTCCTGAGGAATAGGGTCTATACCTGACATCGAGAATATTTTCAACCCCGGTATTGACCATGATCCTGTTAAAAAAGCTATAAGAAAACTTGAAATTAAGAGTAACCCATCCAGGCGACCATGGGTTGCCGTTTTCATCAGTTGCATACATATATGGTTTCTCTATTTCGGAAGGGGGCATCTTTTCAAATTTTTTAGGCCCGTTATAACTGGAATAAAAATCGGCTTTCAATTTGGAGCGCTCATAAGTCAGATGCGTTGATCCAAATACCGGTGCTGCATGCCTAAGGGGAACTCCATTCTTTTCCTTTCCTTCAGTGATATTAATTATTGTTTTTAATGAAAGGTTGTCAGTGATATTTGCCTGCATGATTATATGGAAACCATAAACGCGTGCAGATCCGGCATTTGTGATAGCTTCAACCTTGCTTAATTCCCCTCCGTACATTATGGAGTCGTGCCCGTCAAAAAGAAAATCATGGCGGATCATTGCATTTGTGAGCCAGGTGTGAAATGCTGTAAAATCGACATGGAGGAATTCTCCGAAGTCTTTTGATACTCCCAGATCAATGTTATATGCATATTCTGGTTCGAGTGAAGGGTTAGGAACGACAACAACCCCCGGCGCAGAATCAAAAACCTTGCCTGCATCATCGAGGTTGGGAGCCCTGAACCCGGTTGATGTGTTCAGGTTGACCTGCATTTTTTCCTTTACCCTGAATACTATTCCGGCTGCTCCGGTTATTGCACCATTTGATATTGATATTGTGGTAAAAGGGAAGTTGTAAAAAGAATTGTCCGCAATTGTTGAGTACAATCTTACATGGTTATACCTGATTCCTGTATTGAGAGATATCATATCCGACAGATTATTTTTGTAACCGGCATATAATGAAAAGCTGTTGTATTTATTATCACCGTTCGGATATCTCGAACCTGCCGGTGCAATATTGTTGGCAATTAATGTACGCGTCTGCGCAACCGATTTAATTCTGTTGTTAACAAGTTCAAGGCCATAATATACCAACTCCTTTTCCTTATTGATTTTCTTATCAAAGTCGAGATTTAAGGAGAGAATTGACACATTTTCGAATTGTTCGTTAGTCGATATTTTACCAAAACTTCTGTCGTGCCTGCTCTCCCTGTATTTTTGGTGAGCAGCTATCAACCTGATCTCATCAAACATTTTGTGCTCTTTCCGGATAGTAATCTGGAGATTATTCATTACCCAGACCTGCGGTCCGTAATACCAGTCACCATATCTTAAATTCCCCGTTTTATACTGTATAAGCCTGTCATAACGCGGAACATTTGATAACCGGGAATAATGGTTTGTATACACCAGGTCGATGTTCTCGGATATTTTATACCGGAGCTTGTTCATAGTATTGAGCTGGTCATAAGCCGTAATCATCTGAACCAACGGATCGGGATTTGGAATAATGGAATCTAATCCGCTGAATTGCGCTACATATTCCTGCCGGACATAATCGGGATTATTTTTTGAGCCCATTTTGAGATTACCAAAAGATGACCAGCTGATACTTGTCAGAAAAGCCAATCTTTTGCTTCCGGCATTAAAGTCAAAATGACCTGTTTTTTCTTTGTTTGCCGAGGAGAAACGTGTAAACGCATCTGCCTTGATATATAGTTTTTCACCTGTTGAAAAAAGAGCCTTCTTTGTATGAAAATCCATCACTCCACCAATCGCATCGCTGCCATATACTGATGCTCCGGGACCAAAAATTATCTCAGTTGATTCTATTACGGAGGGGTCTAGAGAAATAACATTATGGATATTACCCTCCCGGTAAATTGCATTGTTCATTCTCACTCCGTCGACCACAATTAGAATACGGTTGGTTGCAAATCCCCTGATCATCGGACTCCCTCCCCCAAGCTGACTCTTTTGTATATAAACTTCATCAGAGATTCCAATGAGATCAGCTGCGGTCTGAGGGTTCTGAAGCTCAACTGCCGGTTTAAGAACAGTTGTAATTTTATTCGGAACCTCGTTTTTATTCTGTTCCCAACGGTTCGCAGAAATAACGAATTCCTCTATCGCAAAAATCTTACGGGTGAGCTTAATTTCAAATCCCGTTTTTTTGATCTCATCACGGCTCAGGCAAACCCGTTCAAAGGTAAAATGTTGAAAACAGATCATTTCTTTATCCCCGAATGATGAGATATCTGCTTTTCCTGACCTGTTTGTTAAAATAAATTTTGTCTTTGACTCATTAAGGACAGCTACATCGGATATTGGTTTAAGGTCCTCATTGTCAACGACTGTAATTATTTGCGAAAAGCAATTAAGTATTGTAAAGAAGGTCAATATACAGCCAAAAATTACTATTCTCATCATAAAGTCTCATTGGATAATTCGTAAAACTAGCAAAAAATGTTCCAAAATAATTGGTTAATAGGTTGTTATAGAGCAGATATTTTAAAAAACCTCCCATTAATCATTTGAATTACAGGTATAATTTTTTATTTGTTAATTTTGGAATGCAACAATTATTAATGATCTGACAGTGGGAAAACGAGTCACAATCATTTTGCTGGTACTTCTGGTTTCAGGTCTTGCCATAATGGGATATTTTTTCCAGCAGGGCAGAAAAAACTTATTTACAGATCCTTACAAGGCAATATCTCCTGGTGCGTGTATTGTTATTGAGACCATTGACCTGCAAAACTTCATGAATTCTCTCACAACAGGGAAGGGATTATTTGGGGAGGCTGGTAAGATCAAAGAGTTTGATAATTTTAACCGGAAGTTGAAATATCTTACCGGTCAGCTTAATAAAACTGAGTTTAAGAAGTTACTGTATGACGGTTCTTCGATTATATCATTTCATCCGACTAAGGAAGGAAAACTTCAGCCTCTTCTTTCGATGACTGTTCCCGGTGAAATCAGATACCGGCAGATTAAAGAGGTGTTGCGTTCCTCGGGAATTAAGGAGGTGATTGAAAGTAAATTAAAAGGTAATTTGGTTCTTAAGATCCCTTTTGCAGTTAACAGCCATAAAGACACCGCTTATATCTCTCTTATATCAGGGTTAATGTTATGCAGCAGTTCAAAGGAGCTTCTTGAAGAAGCCCGTGTTCAGATGGGCAGGGAAAAGGATGTAAGAAATCTGCCGGGTTTTTCAAGAGTATTACTGGCATCGGGGAAAAACGAAGATAAAATATTTGTGGTTTTTGCTAATCTTAACAGATTATTTAAATCGGTTTTGGGAAAAGATGTCCAGGGAGTGGCAACGAAGATTACCAAACTGGCAGGTACCGCAGGAGGGGATATTTATATCAATGAAGATGGTCTTGTTCTGAGCGGTTATACTGAAAGTCCCGATTCATCGGAATTTCTTTACAGGTATAAGTTTATTCCGCCACGGGAATTTCATACATATAAAATTCTCCCGTCATCAACGGTGCTTTTTGAAACACTTGTTCTTTCTGCTGAAAGTCCTGTCAGCAAGTCCGACAGTACTGTTTCACAGGAAGCAGCCGGTCTTGCTGTTAAATTAAAAGAATATACCGGGGAGGAAATTACGAGAGCATACATTGATATTAAAGAGAGACCGGTTGGTGATAACACATTGATTATATATGAATTATCTAACCGTGTTCAGGCTGAACAACTCTTTCTTGAAGAACTTGGTACCGGGAATGAAATTTTCTATTTTGAACCTGATAACCAGACCAGGATACCGGTTTACAAGACTCCTTTTAAGGGGCTGACCGAGGTTCTTCTGCCGGGATTTGCCCCGGAATTTGATGAATCATATTTTGCTTTTTATGATAATTTCATGATAGCAGGAAACTCGTATGTCACAATCTCAAAGTTATTGTATGATAATATTCTCAACAAGACACTTGCAAATGATCTGACATATCGCGATTTCGAAAGTACTCTGCCCAGCCGTGCCGGGTACTTTTTCTATTGTGTTCCATCGCATATTATAGATTATCTTGCAGGGTTCCTTAATGAAAATATTATTAAAGCCCTTAAATCGAATAAAAATTCAATTGGTAAGATTCAGGCTGTCGGATACCAGTTCGCTTCGAGCAACGGGATGATATACAATAGTTTATCAATCAGATTTAAGGAAGTGGCCATGGAAGAATCGACTACTGAATGGGAGACTTTGCTTGATACTATTGCAGGCATAAAACCATTCTTTTTTACCAATCATACTACAGGAGCAAAAGAGATTTTCATTCAGGATATGAAGAACAATACATACCTGATAAATGCTGCAGGACGTGTACTCTGGAAAGTACCGCTGAATGAGAGGATTATTGGCACTATTTATATGATTGACTATTTCCGGAACGGGAAGTATCAGTTAATGTTCTCCGGAAAGAATTATATTCATCTTCTCGACAGAAATGGAAATTATGTTGGGAGATATCCGGTTAAACTCAGATCGCCGGCCACAAACTCCCTGGCCCTGTTTGACTATGACAATAACCTTAATTACAGGCTTTTTATTGCCGGGGAAGATAAAATGATCTATTCATACGATAAAACCGGGAATGTTGTAAAGGGTTGGAATCCGTTCCGGACTGCAGGTTATGTGAAGGCCGAGATCAGTTATTTTAAAGTTTCAGGGAAAGATTACCTTGTAGCCTCTGATGAAAACTCGGTCTATTTTCTCGACCGTGCAGGCAATAAAAGAGTTAACCTGAAAGAATCAGTTACCAAAGCCAGCGGGTCGGCAATGAGGTTGAATCCGGGGTCAGAACCTTCGGTGGTATGCACATCGACCGATGGTACTGTACAACATATTTATTTCGACGGCAGTATCAAAAAATTCAGCCTGAAGAAGTTCTCCGATAACCATTCATTCGATAATTTTGACGTAGATGGCGATGGTTTTGGTGAATATATTTTTATTGACAAAGGTCTGTTGTATCTTTATGATCATAACAGATCAGAGATGTTCTCCAGGGATTTTGGCTCAATTGACCTTGGGGGACCGATTAGTTTTATTTTTTCAGGTTCGGACAGAAAAATCGGAGTGTTTGACATTAATAAGAAGCAGATATATCTTATAGGTATAAACGGAGAAACAATGAATGGATTCCCTCTCAGAGGAGCATCTATGTTCTCAATCGGGAAACTGTCGGATAAAAGTGGCTGGCATCTTATTGTCGGCGGCACTGACAGGTTCCTCTATAATTATAAAATAGGCACAGAGATTAAATGAGAAAGATTGTGAAATTAAAGTTGATAGCAAAAGCACCATTACTCTTCCCACAAGCTGGAATACTATTAATTTAAGGTTAGGGATAAACCTTGCCTTTGGGAACAGGATCAAGAAAAAATACGACAAACCGATGGTACTGGTTGAATAATTATTTAATAAAGGATGATTTTAATTCGTTTTGTATTAGTCAGTTTAATAGTTTATCTGATAATTAAATCTTTTATGAGGTATGGGGAAGAGGAGCATACTTCTGTACCCAGACCCGAACCGGATAAGAGGAGTAAGATAAACAGCAAAAAAATTTCAAAAGAGATAGGCGAATATATCGATTATGAGGATGTTAACAAATAATGTCATAAGTATTACTTTTCTGTGGATCTCAACTTTTTAGCAAGAGCATTCGCAAATACAAAATCATTCAATGTTTCACAATCTGAACTGAGGATATCATTTTTATTTCCTTCCCAGCATTTCACACCGTCGCTGATAAAAATTATTTTTTCTCCGATCTCCATAACAGAATTCATATCGTGAGTATTTACAATTGTTGTCATTGAATATTCTTCTGTGAGCTCTTTGATAAGTTCGTCAATAAGGATGGCGGTTATCGGGTCAAGACCTGAATTAGGCTCATCACAGAAGAGGTATTTAGGATTTAACGATATTGCTCTGGCGATTGCCACCCTTTTCTTCATTCCGCCTGATAATTCTGAAGGAAATAATTTGTTGGCATTTATAATGTTGACCCTGTTGAGACAAAAATTAACCCTGTCATTTTTTTCCTCCGGGCTTTTATCAGTGAACATATCAAGAGGGAATCGGACATTCTGTTCAGCTGTTAATGAATCAAAGAGCGCACTTCCCTGGAACAGCATTCCAATCTCACTGCGGATCTTTTTTTTGCCTGCAAAATCGAGTTTGTTGAAAAGAGTATTTTCATACCAAATCTCTCCACTGTCAACTTCATGAAGTCCGACAATAGATTTAAGCAGAACTGTTTTGCCTGATCCGCTCATGCCGATTATCAGATTGGTTTTTCCTGTTTCGAAAGTTACAGAGATATCACTCAGGACACTATTCCCATTGAATGATTTATTCAGATTTTTAACACTTATCATGACAGCAGAAGTTGAGTGAGTATTACATTAAACAGCAATATAAGGATGCTGCTGTAAACAACTGCTTTTGTGCTGGCACGTCCTACTTCAAGAGACCCTCCTTCGACATAATATCCCTGAAAGGCTGAAACACTGGTTATTATAAATGCAAAGAATACCGTTTTTATCATTGAATATGTAATATAATAAGGTATGAATGCATATTGAATTCCGTAAATAAAATTCTCTGAAGTTATAACGCCTGAAAGGGTACCTGCAGTCCATCCTCCTAAAATCCCGACTATTATACTGATAAGTGTCAGTACAGGGTTAAAGAGAAGGGTTGCAATTATTTTAGGGAGTATTAGGTAAGAAGCAGAATTGACTCCCATGATCTCAAGGGCATCTATTTGTTCTGTAACCCGCATCGTTCCAATTTCAGATGCAATATTAGAACCGACTTTTCCGGCAAGGATGAGTGCAGCAACTGTGGAAGAGAACTCAAGGATGATGGAATCGCGGCAACCCAGGCCTATAAGATACGTTGGGAAAACCGGGTTTTCGGTATTATAAGCTGTTTGCAGGGTAATTACTGCACCCATGAAGAAGGAAATAATGGCAATGATACCAATCGAATACAGGCCCAAATACACAAACTCCCTCATGGTTTGCCTGTAATAAACAGAAGGTTTCTCAGGTTTGGAGAAGACCTTCTTAAGAAGCAGGAAGTAAAGCCCGATCTGTGTAAGAAACTTAATCATGATATTATATTATTGCACATCAAAATTACGAATATTTAAGGTAATTCCGTTACCCTGGTTTTTGAAACATGAATGCATAAATAATTATATATTTGCATAAGATTTTGTAAAAAAATTATTCTCTTATGAACAATAGATATGTCATTATAATGGCAGGTGGAGTAGGAAGCCGTTTCTGGCCTCTGAGCCGTCGCGAAAAACCAAAGCAGTTTCTTGATATTCTTGGGAAGGGAGAGACCCTGATCCAACAGACCTTCAGGCGTTTTAAAGAAATATGTCCCGAGGAGAATATTTTTGTTGTTACAAATGCTGATCATAAAGACCTTGTAGTTGAGCAGTTGGGTATTGATCCATCCCGTGTACTGGGAGAACCTTTTCGTCGCAATACAGCTCCTTGTCTTGCATATGGCACGTTCAGGATATTAAAGGAAAATCCTGACGCAGTAATTGCAGTTACACCGGCGGACCACCTGATTATTAAAGAAGATAAATTTTGTGAAGTATTGCAGAGTTGCTTTGACTTTGCTGAAGGGAACGATGCCCTGGTTACTCTGGGAATAAAGCCTGACAGGCCAGAAACAGGATACGGTTATATACAGGCAGATCAGAAGAAACCTGTTAAGGGCTATGAAAACCTGCTTAAGGTAAAGACATTTACTGAGAAGCCGGATATTGACCTTGCAAAAGTTTTTTTGGAAAGCGGCGATTTTTACTGGAACTCAGGAATCTTTATATGGAACATCAAATCGATACTTTCAGCATTTGAAAAGCATCTGCCGGATACCTATACCATATTTGATGAAGGCAGAAATATTTTTGGAACGAAGCAGGAAAAAAGTTTCATTGGAAAGACGTATGCAGAATGCAGAAGCATTTCAATTGATTATGGGATTATGGAAAAGGCAAACAATGTATATGTTATGTGCACTGACATTGGCTGGTCTGATCTCGGAACATGGAGTTCGCTATATGAGCATTCAACAGTTGATAATAAGGGCAACGCGTTGGTTAGGGGGGATGTTTTTTCTTATGACAATAAGGGAAATATTTTTAATATTGCCCCTGGTAAGTTAGCTGTCTTGCAGGGACTCAAAGATTATATTGTTGTCGATTCTGAAGATGTGCTTTTAATCGTTAAGAAGGAGGAGGAGCAGAATATCAAGCAATACCTTGAAGATATAAAGAAATCGACCAAAGAAAAATATTTATAAAATTAATATTCCCAAAGATCTTGTTCAAAGTTGAAAAGATCAGTTTTAATGCGTTCTGATTCAAAAAGATTGTACTTTCCAAGTTGGTAATCCGAAATCATCCTGTCGTTATAGACATTTGATTCTCCGTAAATAACACTTCCGAATCTTCGTTGCATAAAGAGGTCGTCAAACGATATTCTATGAGCATCATTATTATTCATGTATACCTCTTGTTTTGCGAGAGCATCTCTGGCTTCGTCGTATTTAACCCAGAATAAAGGTTTTCTAAGAACTTTTCCAAGCTGGTTATCAAAACCTATATAATACGGTTCAATAGCAATTATTCTTACATCGAGTTTTGACAGTTTTTTATCAAAATACCATAGTTCATAAACCAGTAATTGTTTTACCTCCTCAGGTCTGGCATCCTGTTTTACCAAATCCTCTCTGGTTGCACCTTCTGCATTGATCTGCACGGTTACAAGCTTAGTTACAGCTCCCATCTTTACTTCAATATCTGAATATGTAGTGTTTACATTAGTATTAAGAGGGTCGTATGCATTGAGCCTGCCGGCCTTGATCTCTTCCAGCAGGATGTTTATAAAACTCTTTCTTCCATCGAGAGTTGGCGATATTGGATAATATAAAGGCTGATTAATCTTTTCACGTAGATCGATCAGGCGGTATATCCCTTTTGACCAAAAAACATCGGCTTCCCGAAGATATGGGAACTCAATTTTCTTTGCATCCGGAATCGATTTCTGGTAAAAATCACCGAAACTCTGGGCATTAGCAATACCTGAAAGTGAAAGGGCGATAATTCCAAAAAGAATTTTCTTATTCATGATGGTATATTTATTTTGATATTATTCTATCCTTAAAATTATGGGCAGCAGTTCTTTTGTCTTGCCATCAGGCCCAAGCGCTTTTATATCTTTTATAGTTAAATATTTACCTCTTGTCAGCCTGGCTATCAAATCTTTCTGTTTTTGAGTAAAGTTGCTGCTTGTACTTGGCTCATCAAAGTCTCCTCTGTTATCAGAATAAAGAACTGAGAATCCGGTGACAACGTAATTAAGGTCAAAGTCGAAATCACGCATTACGGCAAAGACACCCTGTTGTGCAGCAGCAGTAGCCCTTAGAACACTTCCTGTACTTTTTCCTGCACATACTGCAACCGGATCGGGAACAGATTTTACCCTGAATTCATAAGGAGCATATTGCACGGGTTTATCGTTGATATCAGCCGTTACAATAATCTGAACATTTTGTCCTATGGTATTTGGTCTGACAGACCAGCTGCCCTTGAAATTCACCCCTTTGGAGTTTTTTACTTTATCTGTCGTTAAAGTCCCATTCACAACCTTGATTTTTATTTTATCAGGACTTACACCCGGTACAGAAACGTCAATGGGGTTAAAAATACCCATATACATAACGTTCATTGCTGTGGGAGATACAATAACATTCGGTTCGCCAACAACATACGAAGATTCGAACGGGTAGTTCATAATTGTGCCATTGGGGTCTCTAAGAGCGATTATCCCACCCCATTTTTTAGTACCGGTAGAGGAAGCCCGGACTTTATAAATCCCTTTTCCTGTTTCATCAAGAGGAAGGACAGTGTTGCCAACTGTAATGACTGGAGACTGTGTAGTATCTATTGCAGAAATAAATACCTGAGCTTCGTAATCGCTGCCTTGTGTCACATAATTTGAATTTGGCATAACAATTGCTTTAAGTTTATTAAATTTAAACCAGGAAGCATCAATCTGAGTGTAGAGGTAGTTAAGAACTTCAGTCTCGGCGTTTCTTATATCAATCTGCATTTTCGACATGATGGTAATAACAGCAACCAGAGGTACTGTCTGGAAGTTAAGGTTCTCCCAGCGTTCGGTTTTGCCATTTTTATTTTTCACATTATCAGTGTTCAGACTTTTTCTCAAAGCATCTTCAACGGACGGGTTTTTACCATCGAGAGTTGCAATAGCAATAAGAGAATCGCGGTAATCATTAAGCACTGCCTTCAGGTCGTTGGCTTTTCCTTTTTCGTTATCTCCAATAAGAATTTGAGATGGAACGCTATTATTATCAATCTTTCTAACTTCTTCAATAATAACCTCATTCCCTTTAACAGCAGGAGTTTCGGGACCTTCAGCGGTTATGATTATTTCGATCTTAAGATCCTGAAAAAAATTGAATGCCTCATCTGCATGTTTTTTAACCTTGTATGCTGCAGTTTTATATTTCCCGGCTTTTTCGGGATTTTCAGCAGCAGCTTTGTCAAACCCGCTATAAATGAGGTTATTTTTAAGGGTATAATTTGCGATAGTCTGAGTAAGACCCTTATCAACTTTTTTAAATGCTTCAACAGCGTCTTTTGCTACGTTAAGTGCAAGCATGGCAATCATTATCAGGTACATCAAATTGATCATCCTTTGCCGTGTAGATAGTCTGTCGCGAGCCATTTTGCAGGTAGTTTAGTCAGATAAAGAATGTCACGTTATTTAAAATTCATGGCAGAAAGCATATTTCCATAAACATTATTCAACGCTGTCAGGTTGTCGTTGAGTTTTGTAATTTGTTCGCGGTACTTTTTAGTATCCCCGGCTGATTCTGAAAGGTCTTTCATTAATCCCTGAATTCCTTTATAAAGTGTTTCAGAATCTTTTAAATGATCATCTGCTCCCTTGCGTTGCAGTTCATAAACCGAATTAAGTGCAGAAAGATTTTTATTAAGTGATTCCAGTTGTTGCTGATATGATTTACCCCCTACCTCAATAACTGATAGTGAGTCAGCCACATTCTTGTAAGTAGAACCTGTTTCATTTATTACTTTGGTTGTAGCCTGGTATGATTCTGACAACCTGCCAAGAGATTCATTGGCATTATTGATGGTGTACATATACTTTGAAGAAGCTGCAGTAACATCGCCCATGGCATTCATGTTTGCAGTAGTTTCGCCAAGTTTTTTCATTCCGACACCAAGTTTCTGTAACAGGTCAGGAGTGATTTCAGCTTTTTCAAGCATCTCATCAAATTTTGCAAGGGCTACAGAACCACCTCCGCCGCCACCAACTGCATCACGTTGTTTTCCACCATATGATGAGAGTCTTTTAGCTCTGTCTTCAGGAGTTTCTGCAAGTTCAGGATAGGCCAGTGACCAGTCAACCTCTGGCTCGAATGCATAAAAGAAGAAGATTATTGACTCGGTCATAAGACCGACACCAAGCATAAAATCTGCAAATCTCCAGTGCTGTATTTTAAAAAGCGTACCAATAATTACGACGGAAGCGCCGAAACCATAAAGTTTAGTCAATAAATTTTTAAATCCTTTGCTTTGTACAATTTTTTCTAAGTTCATAACCTGATTATTTTAGGGTTATTTTAATTATTTAATTTCCACCAATAAAAGATCTTACATTACGGAATCCGACAAATGGTTTAGTAGAATCCTGATATTCATAGTCTCTTGAACCAGTCTGAAGGAAATATGCTATATCTTTCCAGGAGCCGCCACGGATTACCTTCCTTTTCATTATTGGCGGATCCTGTGGAGTCGCATTATATTCATAGTTCGGCTCAAGGTCGTGCTGGAAGATGTTAGCCGAAGGATGGTATGCACCACGTGTCCATTCTGCAACGTTTCCTGACATATCATACAATCCATATTCATTTGGCTCGTATGACCCCACTTTTCCTGTATATACGTTTCCATCGTCGATATAGTTTCCGCGCAATGGTTTGAAGTTAGCAAGGAAGCAACCTTTGTAGTTACGGGTATATGGACTGCCCCATGGATACATTGAAAGATCGAGACCACCTCTTGCAGCATATTCCCATTCTGTTTCAGTTGGTAGCCTGTACTCCTGTACATCGGCAACCCCGTTCTCACGGAGTGCTGTGTTCATATAGTTTGTTCTCCAGATGCTGAAAGCAGTTGACTGAACCCAGGTGATACCTACAACAGGATAGTTATCAAATGAAGGATGCCAGAAATAGAGTGATGCCTGGGGATCATTGAATGAATAGGTAAAATCCCTTATCCAGCAAAGGGTGTCGGGATAGACGTTTATAATATTGTTTTTTATAAAAGAAGAGCGGTCTTTTACATCGGTACGTGTACCGTCAAGGTTTGTAACCTGTCCTTCATACTTGCCGGTATTATTTGCATAATCATAGACATATCTTGATTTTGCAGCCTGCTGGTAATCAACCCAGAAATAGGAATAGTTAAGTTTCCTGACATCAACCTGCTTTTTGCCGTTAAATCTCTCTTCAGGAGGATAGAACATCTCTTCAATAGTAGTCTTGGTAGTCTCTTCTTCAGGATCGATTTTTTCTTCCCAGTTAATAACATTAGGTTCAATTACATTTCCATCGGCGTCAACTATAAAATACTCCCTGTCTGCAATGCCTTCGTTGCCAAGTTTTGTTCTGAGGATAGAATCGCGTACATAATATACAAACTGACGATATTTGTTATTAGTGATTTCTGTCTGATCCATCCAGAATGCATTCACTGTAACAGATTTTGGCATACTGTTCATTGCAAATGGTGCATCCTGATCGCTCGGTCCCATCGTAAAATTCCCGGCAGGAATGAATGCCATCTCAAAGGGTTCCGGTTCAAAAAATTTTTTTCGCCCCAGAACGCCTGTCAACTCTCCGTTATTTGAAGAACCACAACCAGTTAACAAGATTATCAGTATTAGAGCAGATAGAGATACCTTTTTCATATTACTTAAGAATTTTATATTGCAGGCAAGTTATTTTTTTAATAATAATCATAAAAATCTGACACTTTTATATTTCATCGGGCTTTTGCCCAGACTAAGGTCGAAACAATAATTAACCATGAATTCATGCGACCCACTGCTGTTTTTTCTTATGTCTGAAATCGTAAAATCATAAGCATAACCCAGCCGGATTCCGTTGTATAATTCAAAACCAACAATCCCGATCAACGCATCTCCGGCTCTGTAAGAAACGCCTCCCCATGCTTTTTTATTGTATCTTAATAATGAAGTTATAGTAAACTGAGACACTTTCCCATCGCTGAAAGCAAAAAATGAAGGAAGTAATTCGAGCGACGGATTTGGTAACTGTAAGGTATAACCGGCAGTCAGATAATAATGTCTGCTGATATAGGGAAGTCCTTTCGTAAATTTAATTTTAGGTTGATTCAGGTGAGTAACCGAAAGTGCTGCATAATATTTATCGGCTTTATAATAGAGGCCCAGTCCTGCATCAAAAGCAACGTAACTCTCTTTATTTTCAGGTATCAGCGGATCTCCTGAAGGAGGAGTATGGGCATCCCCCAAAGGTATTTGCCAGGTGGGAGAAAGAGTTTTATTCAACATACCCAGATTTAATCCGATACCGAGTTTCCCCTGTCCCAGATCCATAAGATATGAATAAGCGGCAGAAAGGTTTAAGTCTTTATCAAATCCTATGTTATCACTTTCAATTAACAAACCTACTCCGCTTTTGATCCCGAAAAGCGAAACAGGAGCACTAATATTAAAAATTGTAGTTGAGGGAGCCCCTTCAAATCCTATCCATTGCTGCCGGTTGAAAGCAGTGGCACAAATCATTCCTGATATGCCGGCAACACCGGGGTTATAGGTCATTGTATTAAACATATAATGACTCGACAGCGGATCTTGCTGCGATAAAACAGGCTGTAATATCAAAACTAAAAAAAGAAATGCAATATTTAGTTTTTTCATTTCTTTAATTTGTAGGCGTAATGCACTTTAATTGAACGAGTAAAATAAATAAAAATCTGAATCGTTTACAAATTTACCGACATCTATTTTGACGAGCAGGGCAAACCTTTTGCTTTTACCCATCTGTCGGGGACTTCGTTTCGGTTGGCCTTAAGGTAATCTTCGTGTGAGCAGGCAACATAAAAGTACTGATCTTTTTCAGCAGGCAGCTCCATCCACCACCTGTCGGTCAGATTACTTTTAACAAATATCAGATCGTCGTCGAGATCAGTAATTCTGACGTGATACTTAATAAATCGCCCTGAATTGCTGTTACTTAAAACAGGTGTTTCATATTGTTTTTGCGAAAAGCCTTCAAGGAAAAACCAAAGGATCTGGGCAGCAAGACCCGATGTCTGGAACCGGATATCAAATTCAGGATTGACATCAAATAGTCCGAAAATTTTCAGCTTATCGGAAATCCCGGCATACCTTGAAAGAAGGCATATCTCTTCTCCATAGAAACCATTCGGAGAGGGACTTATTGTCCCCGGGGCATCTGACTGCCTCACTGCGGAAATATCAAATATTGCCACATCGGAGTCTCTGAAAAGGGGTTCTGTAAGGTAAATTGCCTGTCGTACATCTCCGATCCTTACAAGTTCAGATCTGCGTTTAAGAAAACGGTTTATTACCTGTTGATCATTAAGGTAGGTCTGGTAACCTATATTAATATAATGGTGAAAAGTGCTTTTGTGATTGTTGATGATTGTATTAAGATAATTAAATGAATCGGGTTCTTTCCTTTCATTGCTGAAATCAATCCTCGGATCAACTGCGGTAAGCGTATATCTGGTATTCTGTTGTGAGAGAGCCCTGTCGATAGCAGGAATGAGTGCACTGCTACCTCCGATAATTACCGGGAACAGGTTTTCCTGAATCAACAAAGTCAGAATATCACTAAGCCCTGCGATGGTATCGTTGAATGTAACTCCCTGTTTCATGTTGCCCAGATCAATTATTTTAGATCTTCCGGGGATTTTTGCAAGTCTGTATAATTGCCCCCTAATCACATCAGGGCTTTTAAAAGAACCTGCATTTGGTGAGTTCCGGCCCTCAGGTACTCCTAATATTGCAATCTTGTATTTACTGATATCTTTCACCGGGGTATTATCAGTATGAATAGTGATATTGTGAGGGAAAACAGCTTGCCCTGTCAGATGCTCAAAATCAGGTCCTTGGATGCTTACAGGATTAAAATAGTCATTCAGATCTACCATAGTATATTTTAAGAACTCTTTTTGGTTTTATCACTGTTTCCGATAATCTTAATGCAATCTTCTTTAGTAAGTTTTTCTGCATCTGTACCTTTCGGCAGCCTGTAGTTTAGCTTCATCTTAACAAGGTAAGGTCCATACCTTCCGTTCAGCAGCATTATGTCGCCAAAGTCTTTAAGAATCTTCTTTTTATCACTCTCGTTTTTTTCAAGAATAATCTCAACAGCTCTTTCAATGGTGACGGTGTAAGGGTCATCCACCCCCTTTTTTAAAGAAAAGAACTTATTTTGAAACCTGACATACGGTCCGAATTTCCCTATCCCTACTACCATTTCTCCTCCATCATATTCACCCAATGAACGGGGAAGGCGGAAGAGGTTCAATGCCTCATCGAGGGTTATTGTTTCAAGGAGCTGGTTCTTTGAAAGACTGGCAAATCTGGGCTTTTCCCCGTTTGCTGAGTCACCGATCTGTGCAACAGGGCCATACCTCCCCATCCTGACAGTAACCGGTTCTCCTGTTTCAGGATGATTTCCAAGTACCCTTACCCCGGTTTTTCTCTCTTTTTTCTCAAGTGTGTTAGTTACTGTCTTATGAAACGGGGAGTAGAATTTCCCGATCATCCCGGTCCACTTAAGGTTACCGAGAGCAATCTCATCAAACTGCTCTTCTACCTCAGCAGTGAAATGATAATCAACGATTTCCGAAAAATTTTCAATAAGGAAATCATTAACGATCATTCCAATATCCTGTGGGAAAAGCTTTGATTTTTCTTTTCCTGCAATTTCTGTTTTTGTTGAAGTTGTTAACTTTCCTTTAAGAAGCGTAATAATTTTTATCTGACGTTTTTCTCCCGGTCTGTCTTCACGCGAAACATAGCCCCGGTTCTGAATAGTTGAGATGGTCGGAGCATAGGTTGACGGCCGGCCGATTCCCAGTTCCTCAAGCTTTTTCACAAGGCTGGCTTCAGTATATCGCGGTGGTGGTGTTGTGAATTTTTGTGTGGCAGTAATATTGTCGTACGATAGCGGCATTCCTTCCTTTACGGGTGGGATTACATATCTGTCCTCATCATTGTTTTCCTGATCAGTCGATTCGGCATAAACTCTGAGGAAACCATTAAACTTAATAACTTCCCCGTTAGCCTGAAATGTGACCGGAGAGTTATTCATATCAATTGAAATAGAGGTCTTCTCCACCTTAGCATCTGCCATCTGAGAGGCAACTGTTCTTTTCCAGATAAGTTCGTAAAGTTTTTTCTCATTCTGGCTACCTGCAGTGGTTTGATTGTCGAGATATGCAGGACGGATAGCCTCATGTGCCTCCTGGGCACCCTTTGATTTTGTTTTAAACTGCCGGGTTTTTGAATATTTTTCACCAAACTCTGAAATGATTATTTCCCGCGACTTTGCAAGAGCCAGTTTCGAAAGATTTGTTGAGTCGGTTCTCATATATGTTATTCTTCCTGCTTCATACAGCTTCTGTGCAACAGCCATGGTTTGAGCCACAGAAAATCCCAACTTCCGGTATGCCTCCTGCTGAAGGGTAGAGGTAGTAAACGGAGGAGCCGGAGACCTGGTTCCTGGTTTTATGCTGATACTGGCAATTGTATATTTGGAATCATTGCACAACTCAAGAAATTTTAATGCTTCTTTCTCATAAGGGAAACGCTTTGAGGCTTCTGCTTTGAGAACAGCATTCTCTCCGGTAGCTGAATCGATTTGGAAAAATGCAGTCACCCTGAAAGCGGATTCTGTCTCAAATGAGATAATCTCCCTTTCTCTTTCAACAAGCAGCCTTACAGCTACCGACTGAACCCTGCCTGCAGAGAGTGAGGGTTGAATTTTTTTCCATAGTACCGGGGAAATCTCAAAACCAACCAGCCTGTCGAGAATACGTCGGGCCTGCTGGGAATTAACGAGGTTCATATCAACCTGCCTGGGATTTTCAATAGCATTTGAGATAGCCTCTTTAGTAATTTCATGAAATACAATTCTCTTTGTTGTTGACAGATCAAGATTTAAAACACTTGCAAGATGCCATGCAATTGCCTCTCCTTCACGGTCCTCGTCAGAAGCGATCCAGATATTCTTCGAATCAGCAGCAGCTTTGCGCAACTCGCTTACCACTTTTGCCTTTTCCTTCGGGATTTCATAATCGGGAGTGAAATTATTTTCAACATCTATCCCCAGATTCTTTTTGGAGAGGTCTCTGATATGCCCGAAACTTGACACAACACGGAAATCTTTTCCAAGGAACTTCTCAATAGTTTTTGCTTTTGCAGGCGACTCAACAATTACAAGATTTTCGATCATTACAGGAGATATTTATTCTTTTTATCAGACGACAAAGTAAATCAATTAGGTACCAAACTTCAAAATAAACCGTTAAGATTCTTTATTATTTACTATTTTTGGGCCAAACTACTTAGATAAATGAAAGGCAATTCAAACATCAAAAAATATCTGATTTGGTTCTGGGCGTTGTTTATTTTTCCATTCGCTTTTGCAATAACATTGTTCATTCTTATATCAATGGAAAAACTGGGGCCAATGCCTTCATTCGATGAGCTTGAAAATCCGGAATATTATTTGGCTTCAGAGGTCTATTCTGAAGATGGAGTGCTTCTGGGAAAGATCAGTATTGAGAACCTTACATGGACAGAGTATAAAGATTTTTCTCCCTGGCTTGTCGATGCTCTGATAGCCACAGAAGATATACGATATAACAGACATTCGGGTATTGATATACGTGGTCTTTGCAGGGCGGTTGTCCGCACAATTCTTCTGGGTCAGAGCACCGGTGGAGGAAGTACAATTACCCAGCAGCTGGCAAAGCAACTTTACCCGAGAGATACCGCCAGAATGTCTGCCCTTATGATGAAGGTCAAACTTGGTGTTTTCAAGTTCAAGGAGTGGCAGACAGCCGTTAAGCTTGAACGAAGCTACACCAAGGAGGAGATCATAACCATGTACCTTAATAAATTTAACTTTAGCTATAATGCAATAGGAATAAAGTCAGCAGCAAGGGTTTATTTCAATACAACTCCCGACTCACTGAACCTTCAGGAGTCTGCTGTTCTGATCGGAATGCTTAAAGCTTCCACAAAGTATAACCCGGTGAGGAATTATAATCTAATGCTTAAGCGGCGGAATGTTGTTATCTCCCAGATGGCAAAATATGGGTACCTTACACCTTCCGTTGCAGACTCAGTTAAAAAATTGCCTATTGAGGTCGATTTCACGGTTGAGGATCATAATACAGGACTTGCCACTTACCTGAGGCAGTACATAACGAACACGATGCGAAAGCCTGAACCGGACAAAAATAAATATTTAAGGGAATCATCGTATGAGGACGCATTATGGGAATGGGAAAACAATCCGCTTTATGGCTGGTGTAATAAGAATAAAAAACCGGATGGAACAAGTTATAACGTGTATAAAGACGGGCTGAAAATATATACAACTATTAATTCCCGTATGCAGAAATTTGCAGAAGAGGCTATGGCCGAACATCTTTCTAAAGAGGTTCAGCCTGACTTTTATAAGAGAGCAAAAGGTTTCAAAAACCCTCCTTATTCCGATGATCTTACCAAGAAAGAAATTGATGAAATAATGATGTCTTCCATTGAAAGAACCGACAGATATTATTCAATGAGACGGGCAGGAGTACCTGAAGATTCAATAATGCTTGCTTTTAATACTCCGGTAAAAATGAGAGTCTTTTCATGGAAGGGAGACAGGGATACCATAATGACACCTCTTGATTCTATAAGATATTATAAATATTTTATCAGGTCAGCATTTATGGTGGAAGATCCTCACAACGGCTATGTTAAGGCTTATGTGGGAGGACCTGATTTCAGATATTTTAAATATGATGCTGTAACACAGCAGAAAAAGCAGGTTGGAAGTACAATAAAGCCTTTTCTTTACACGATTGCAATGCAAAACGGATATTCTCCCTGCTATGAGGTGGAGGATATTCCAAGATCTTTTGATCTCCCCGGCGATCCTATTCCCTGGACACCAAGAAGTTCCGGTCCGGAAGAATTCCATGGCAAAATGGTCACATTAGCCTGGGGACTGGCTCATTCGGAAAATTATATTTCAGCATGGTTAATGCAGCAATTCAAGCCAACGGCCGTAACTGACCTTATGCACAAGATGGGGATCAGAAGTTTTATTGATCCGGTACCCTCAATATGTTTAGGTACTCCCGATATTAAGCTGGAGGAGATGGTAGGCGCTTATGGCACTTTTGCCAATAAAGGGGTATATACAAGACCAATGTATGTAACGCGTATTGAAGACAAGAATGGAAATACAATTTCGAGGTTTACACCAAAAATTGAAGAGGTATTAAGCGAAGACCAGGCCTATCTGATGATTAATCTTCTGCAGGGGGTTATAAAAACCGGAACCGGTGGAAGAATCAGGAGGGAGCCTTATAATCTATTGAACCAGATTGGAGGGAAAACCGGAACAACCCAGAACCATTCCAATGGTTGGTTTATGGGACTCACGCCCAATTTGGTCGGTGGCGTATGGAGCGGATGGGAAGATCAGGCAATCCATTTTGAAACATTAGGTGAAGGACAAGGGGCTAATATGGCGCTGCCAATCATGGCTATATTCCTTAAAAAAGTATATGCTGATCCTCAGTTCGGGATCATGGAGGCAGATGAGTTTGAGCGTCCCGTCGATTTCAACCGGGAACTCGATTGTGATAAGGTTAAAAAAGAAAATTCCCGAAAGGATAATTCATTCAGGGGAAGATACTAAAACGGTGCAAAGGCTTAAAGGCATAAGGGTGCAACGGCAACAAAACGAAGAAGGGGAGACTGGGTGAATGGGAGACTGGGTGAATTGGTGAATGGGCGAATGGGTGAATTGGTGAATGGGCGAAAGGGTGAATTGGTGAATGGACGAAAGGGAGAAATGATCTTTAAGTAGGATCCCCTCCAAGGAGGGGCAAGGGGTGGGTTTGAGCTTAAAGAAGCCGTGCGTCGTTTTTAGCTGAACAGTGATCTTACAAGGTTCTCAATTTTCGCTACAGGTATCACTTCAATATTCAAACCTTTTGTTATTACCTTCCTGTGATATTTGGAAATATATATTTTCGTGAACCCCATTTTTGATGCTTCCCTGATCCGTTGTTCGATACGCGAAACGGGTCTTATCTCGCCCGACAAGCCGGTTTCGCCGGAAAAACAGATCTCTCTTCCGATTGGGATATCCAGGTTAGAGGATAAAACAGAGCTTATTATAGCAAGATCAATAGCAGGGTCGTTTACTTTAATGCCTCCGGCAAGATTCAGGAAAACATCTTTTACCCCAAGCCTGAAACCAGCTCTTTTCTCGAGTACAGCAAGCAGCATATTAAGCCGCCGGATATCAAAACCGGTGGAACTTCTCTGGGGTGTTCCATATACGGCACTGCTTACAAGAGCCTGGGTTTCAATAAGAAAAGGTCTTAACCCGTCTACCGTGGCAGCTATTGAAATCCCACTGAGAGCTTCATCGTGCTGATTGATAAACATTTCAGATGGATTGTCGACTTCCCGTAAACCTGTCTCAACCATTTCAAAGATGCCTATTTCGGAGGTTGCCCCAAACCTGTTTTTAACCGAACGCAGTATCCGGTAAACATAATTATTGTCACCTTCAAAATAGAGAACCACATCAACAATATGTTCAAGTACTTTTGGCCCGGCAAGTGTGCCATCCTTAGTAATATGGCCAATCAGGAAGACAGGGATACCGGTTATCTTGGAGTATTTAAGTAGCTGTGCGGCACATTCCCGGACCTGCGAAACGGAGCCAGCTGAAGACTCAAGCATCCCGGTGCTTATTGTCTGAATAGAGTCAATTATTATTAATCCGGGTTTAATATTTTCAGCATGTGTCAGAATGGGTTCAAGTTCAGTCTCACTCAGAATATAACATTGAGGGTTGGAGTTCTTCATCCTTTGTGCCCTCAGGCTTATCTGTTCTTCACTCTCTTCGCCGGAAACATAAAGAATTATCTTCCCTTTAAGGGCAAGAGCAAGCTGAAGGGCAAGGGTTGATTTACCAACACCGGGCTCGCCACCGAGAAGGATTAGTGATCCCCCCACAATACCACCGCCCAGTATCCTGTCAAGCTCCGATATACCGGTTTTCTGACGGCCATGTTCATCGGCTTTTATATTATCCAGAAGTTCAGGTTTTCTTTTTTCCTGATTTATAACGAAAGCCGCCTCGCGTGAAGCCGAGGGAGTGATTATTTCTTCATGGTATGTATTCCACTCTTTACATGAAGGACACCTTCCGATCCACTTTGCCGATTCGACACCGCAATTCTGACATACAAATACTGTTTTACTCTTTGCCATATCTTATTCTCCACTATGGAGTTTTGTATTGAAAAGTTATTAAATTTCTTCTTTTTTAATCATTATCTTATTTATGGTGTTTTCTAAAAATGATGAAGAAGGATATTGTCCCAACTATGGCAACAAATATCAGTTGCGATTCGTGAGCCAGCAATGCATAAACAAGCCCCTCTTCAATGGGAATACCTTTAACAAACAGCAGTCCGCGGGAAATGATGTAATGAAATGCACCAAGGCCACTCTGTACCGGTGCTGACATGGCAAGTCCTCCTATTACGAGAAGAAAAATACTATCACCAAAGGTCAGATGCGAAGTACTCTCAATTGAGAAAAAAACAACCCATGTCATAAGAGCATAGTTGATCCAGATAAAAATGGTATGGAAAATAAATTCCCATTTTCTTTTGAGATTTGTAATCGTTTTCAGTCCGTTTATGATTCCCCTGGCCAGGTCGAACATCTTTGAAAAAAACCTGATCTTCCTGAAACTTTTTTTAAACCGGATCACCAAAACCAGCATAATTATTAACAGGGAAAAAAGTGTCACCAGGATAATCCAGGTGAAGCCAAATATTGATAATACTTTCTGTTGAACAGGCACCAGGATGTTCTCTTTCAGGAACAGGCTTATCTGGTCCCCGCTGGTGAAGATCAGGATGATCATTATAAGAAGCAGCGACAGGAAGTCAATTGTACGTTCAACAACCACCGTTCCGAAGAGTTGGTCGACAGGTATCTTTTCCTTTTTACCCAATGCCACACAACGTGTTATTTCACCAATTCTTGGTAACGCAAGGTTTGCCAGATAGCCGGTCATAAGTGCATAAAAGGAGTTTCGTAGAGAAGGGTTGAAACCAAGCGGATTAATAAGGAGTATCCACCTGCGGGCCCGACTGACAAATGCAAACAGTCCAAAGAGAACTGATAAGAGAAGCCATGAGTAATCGGCTTCTTTTAAATCGGCTGCCAGCCTTGTAAAGTCAACATTAAGGAATGCAAACCAGAGCAGGACTATTCCGACAGCAAGGAAAGCTATAAACTTCAACGTCTGTAGAATACCTTTTCTCAACTTCAGATCAATTTATTAGTTTTTGTATCGGGGAAAATAATTACCGGTTTGAACGATTTTGCTTCCTGAAAGTCGAGCATGGCGTATGACATTATAATGATTACATCGCCCACAATCACCTTTCTGGCGGCAGCGCCATTCAGGCAAATATCACCCGCGCCGCGGGTACCTTTTATTACATAGGTTTCAAGACGCTCACCGTTATTTAAGTTTAATACATGGACTTTCTCGTTTTCAATTAAATTTGCCGCATCCATAAGATCCTCGTCAATTGTAATACTACCAACGTAATGCAGGTTTGCCCCTGTAATTGAAACCCTGTGGATTTTCGATTTTACTACTTCTATTAACATAAGATGATATCCTGTTGATATTAATTAATATGCAAAGGTAATTAACCTTTTGGATCAGACCAACCCGATTTCGATATTATCTATAAGCCTGATTTTACCTGCTCTTACAGCAATACAGCCAAAATACCTTTTCCCTTTTTTCATTTCACTTCGTTTGCTGACCGGAATCAGTTCGGTATCATCCACAATTTCAAAATATTCGATTTTGAATCCCGGGACATTATTGATTCTTTTTTCAACGAATGATTTTATTACAGGGATGTCGTATTGTGTAATCATTGCAGAGGCAGACAAGATGGTTTTATAGATTATGGATGCTTGTTTTCTGATTTCAGCATCCAGGAGACGGTTTCTACTGCTCATCGCCAATCCGTCATTTTCGCGTATTATAGGGTTTCCAATAATTTTTACCTTATTTCCTGTCTGCTTTACAAGTTCTTTTATCACGGCAAGTTGCTGAAAGTCTTTCATGCCAAAAATGGCAATATCGGGTCTGACTATTTCAAAAAGCCTGCTCACAACCTGTGCAACGCCGTTAAAATGGCCGGGACGGTGCATGGCCTCCATTACATTATCGAGGTTCCCGAAACGGAATTCTCTTTTATCTTCTTCAGGATAGATTTCTTTATTATCGGGAGTAAAGACAATATCAGTTTCCCTGAGGACTTTTTCAAGGAGTGCCAGATCAGAATCAAGTGTTCCGGGATAATTCTTCAGATCATTTTTATCGTTGAACTGTGTCGGGTTCACGTATATGCTCACAACAACAACAGGACATTGCGTTACAGCGCTTTTAACCAGCGAAAGATGCCCTTCATGAAGAGCCCCCATCGTAGGTACAAAACCGATTGGAGCGAGATGCATTTTTCTGATCTGGTACTGCAGCTCATTAACGGTACTGATCACCTTCATTATATTAATAGTTCGTTTCAGGTCAGCAACAAATCAGAACGGATAGCGTTCCAGTTCCTGATAAGGTCTTCTTCTACGATTTTCGGAGCCAAATCTGCTGCCATAAGCATAGTTACTACCAAACAAACTAACGTCGTCAAATTCGAATGCTATCGTAACTTCATGTGCTGCGCCTGCCGCAGGCCTTAACTCGGTAAGGATGAGGTCATAAGAATATATAATCTTCATCCGGCTTCCCTTATTAAATGGCAAATACAGCCCCAGTGCAAACATAAGATCATTCGCTTTTACAAAATCAAAGATTTGGTTTCGGAACCAGATGCCTGTTGTATAGACAGAGGATTGCAAAACGTTTACTCCAATAGAAAAGGTAGAAAAATTGCCTTGTTTTTCGTAAATGAAACCAGGGTTAAACATTAAAGATTTTGGATTGTTCCTCCGGTTGTAAAAGCTCCTGGAACTTTGATCGATACCCATAACCAGATCACCATGAACTACCAACTTGCGGGGAAGCGGTGCCCTTAATCCCGATAACGATTCATTTGGTCTGAAAACATGATGAACTGCAACTCCAAATGTTCCCTGAATTCCGGTAATGGATAAGTTGGTTTCCGAAAACCTGTATACCCCACCAACGGCAAAGTCGGGATAAGTTACATTCCATCTGTCAGGAGCTTGAAAAGCAGTCGTATAAATGTTGCCATAACGTGGACTAAGTTGATCGGAAAAAACCAGGTCGTTACAATTGATCATTTTTTGTACAAACGAGACGCTAAAGCCAACCTGTGCTACCGAGTTTTGCCGTATCGGAACCCTTGCTGCTGTGGATAAGCCAACTGAGGTTGTTTGCAACTTCCCCGCTCCTGCTTTATCGTTAAGAATAATAAATCCTAAACCGCCAGAGCCCGGGATACTGCGCTCGGCAATATCCATATTGAAACTATAGGTCTTAAAATTATACGGAAGGCCGGGCCATTGGTCGCGATAGTTGATTCGCGCGCGCATTCCGGGATTTAGTCCAACGTTACCGGGATTATAATACAGCGGGTTATTATAAAATTGGGTGAATATTGGGTCCTGAGCTTTAA
>JBAWXY010000004.1:0-39594 GCA_037143835.1 Bacteroidota bacterium | reverse complement strand
CCGTTACAGTATATTTTTTATTAATGGTTACAGGAATCGTTGTCTTTGTTCTAAGAGTATTATAAGAGCTATACAGAATATTATCTTCAAGATTGCCTTCATAAACCTCTATTAACGTTGCACTACTATAAAAAGTTAAATCAAGCTTAATTTCAAGATCGGTTTTTAAAGGTTCTTCTGCTGTGCAATCGGGACATTTAATAAAAATGCCCTGTTCTTCACATGAGAAGCAGATAACAAGGATAAGAAAAAGGAATAATCTTATAGTAATCTTCATAATACTTATTAATACCACTTTAAAGTTTTAACCTGGGTCCTGATTTTGTCGAAAAAATGGTTATATGAAAAACCAACTCTGAGCCAGACCGGCCCGTTATGATAAAATTCAGTTTTCAAGTATTCGAGACCTAAGTTTAAAGAAAAATTCATTTTTATCATTTTCAGAGAGATGGAAGGAATAACCATGAATTTATTCCCGGGAGCAATAAGAGTCCCTTTTAGCTTGTTTCCAAAAGAATAACCGGCTAAAAGAGAGGTTGAAAATGCAAAATTACATTTGTCCAGACGATCAGTTAATGCAAAATCTTTAAACAATCCAGCATAAGCAACCGAACCCTTATCCATGTATTGATAATACAAATTCTCAGAATTTTTTATCAGAACCCGGGTGTACCATAATTTCGTATCGCAACCGGCAATGAAACCTCCATTTAAATATGGTTCTTTAAATGAAAGACTTACGCCGGAGTAAATATCATTTAAGAAGAATTTTGACGAGATACCTATAGCTACCTGGTCTATCTCATACTTCAATTTCCCTGGAATATTATGTTTTTCAAGGATATTGATGATCTCTTTTCTCCGGTACTTTGATGCAACACTATATAGATTTACAGCATATCTCCCGGAGTTTGTCCATTTATCTCCTGTTTTTAAAAGAAATTCAGTTGCTTCACTGTTGCCAGCTAATATGGAGAGTGTTAATGCATTGTGCCCGGAATTGTTTTTGGCATAAATATCAGCGCCCTTTTTATTTAAAAGATCCATAACCAGGGTATCTCCATAAAATGAGGCCATAAGAAACGGAGTAAACCCATCATTATCTTTTTCCTCAGGATTGGCACCATTCTGAATCAGCAGATCTGAAACATCCCCATATCCTGCCCAGATTGATGCAAGTAGTGGAGTTGTCCCTTCATCAGTTTTTTCATCTATTGAAGCATCGTAATACAACAGGAGGTCAACGATATCCAGGTATCCATTCAACGAAGCATGATGAAGAGGCGTTGCACCATGTCCGTCAGGAAAATCTATATCAGCGCCTGCTCTTATAAGCGCTTCGGAAATCTCAAAATTTCGATTTTTTACAGCAATAAGGAAGGGTGTTTCATAACTTGTCGTAACTTTATCAAGAACAGGATAAAATGTTAGAAGTGTTTTAACGGCTGATAATCTGTTATTTGCGACAGCAAAAATGAGCGCAGTAGCCCCTTCATATGTTTGAGCATTTGTATGAGCGCCGTTCCCGATGAGTCGTATAATTTCTGTAACATATCCTTTTGAAGCTGCTATCATCAGGTTATATTCGAGAGCCCCGTCTAAAATAAATGGAATATAGTCGGATGTATCAATGTCTGGTAAACTAGGCAATAAACTGTCAATTTTAGTCGACTGGCCATACATATTACCCAGGCATAACAGGATTGCAACAAGTAATAATATCCGTAAAACTGATACCCTGACTACACACATGAATACAAAGATAATTTTTTGATTCCTTTTTATGACCTCTAAAATAATAGAATAATAAATATTTGTAAAATTTTTTTTAACAAAATTTTATTGTAATATTTGTGATATACTTGCTGAGTGAAAAGGAATACTTTTTATTTTTGCTCCTGAAAAAATAATTATCTATTGACCAGGAAAAGGAAAATATTGTTGGTTACTCTTTTAGTCTCATTGGTGAGTTTCAATCCCTGTGCAAAAGAAAACAGTGTTGTCATTATTGACAAGCTTATACCCCGGAATGTAAGACTCGCAAATAGCAACTCTTCGGGGAAGGAGTTTGCACCTGCAGAAAAGACAATAAATTTCTTTTTACGGAAGTGGTCGATTGCAGGAGCTTCAGTAGCTATATCAAAAGATGGTAAACTGATTTTTGCAAGAGGTTTCGGATACGCCGATACTGCATCTTTGACTGAAACTCAACCATATAGTCAATTCCGGATAGCAAGTATTTCAAAACTGGTTACGGCAATCGGGATAATGAAGCTCCAGGAGGAGGGCAAATTATCTCTGAACGACAGCGTTTTTGGTCCGGACGGAATCCTTAATGATCCATATTTCAGTGAACCGAAAGATAAGAGAGTTTATGGTATAACGGTTGCACATCTTTTAAGCCATGAGGCTGGTTGGACTCAAAGATATGGAGATCAAATGTTTATGCCGATATTGATAGCTGAAATGATGGGAATAAAACCTCCTGTCGACACTAAAACAATTGTAAGGTTTGCCCTTGATAAAAGGCTCCATTATACTCCCGGAACCGGCCGTGAATACTCAAACCTTGGATACAGCATACTTGGACTGATAATTGAAAAATTATCAGGAATATCGTATGAAGAGTATTGCAGGCAGGCAATTTTAGAGCCTCTTGGTATTTATGATATGAAAATTGCCGGTAACCTGCCTTCAGAGAAAAATCCTTTTGAGGTTACCTACTACGAACCTTCCAACGTGGTACTCAAACCGTCAATCTATGGTACGGGAGAGTTGGTTACACCAAGTTACGGAGGAAATGACATCAGGGCTCTGGGCGGTGCCGGAGCCTGGCTGGCCACTGCTCCTGATCTAATGCGTTTGTTGCTTGCTGTTGATGGCTACAAAACCAGACCGGATATACTAAGTGATCAAAGTATCAGGTTTATGACAGATAACGACAACGGTTTTGCACCAGTGGGATGGAAGACTACAATTTTTAACGGTACATGGTGGAGAACAGGTTCATTCCCTGGCAGCGCCGGTATGATGAAAAGACAATCTGATGGAATTTCATGGGTTGTCCTGTTTAACTCAAGTGCATGGAATGGTCCTGAAATTTATTCCTACATCGATAAGATGATGTATAGGGTAGTATCGCAGATTAAACCATGGCCGGAATATGATCTTTTTAGCTATTCTCTTCCTGTACCTTTAAAACTCACTTTAAACGAATACTTTAACAGGTAATCATGTGTTTTTCTAAGACTTAACTACCGTGAGACCTCAAGACAACGCTAAGCGCAAGACAATCAAATAAGCTACTGCGCCACAAAGTGATACGACAAAGTGCCAGTCTGAATTTTTGGGGAGTTGACATCAGGGTTGAATCTCGAAATTAAAGCTGTTGTTACTGCCGTTTCAATAAGACACGGGTCTAAAGTGGTGCTTTCATTTGCAATTATCAGCGCTTTTTCAACAACTCCTTTCTGGTTGACCTCTAAAGACAGTACAACCTTGCCTGAACCCTGACATTTATAAATAGGAATCGGGAGGTATGTATGGGTTCGGCCGGGCAGGTCGTAGTAGATACGTGTCGGACCTTTGTAATTTGCA
The DNA here is from genome assembly GCA_037143835.1 of Bacteroidota bacterium. Classification (GTDB taxonomy): domain Bacteria; phylum Bacteroidota; class Bacteroidia; order Bacteroidales; family VadinHA17; genus LD21. The sequence goes on along the minus strand of JBAWXY010000004.1, from coordinate 35,997 downwards.
GCCATCTCCTGCGATTTTTTAGGCTTGTCACTTTCATTTTTCCCGACAGTATCATTCTCAAATGCAAGTTTTTCGTCAGCTTTCATTTCATCCATCTTCTTCTGCTCATCGATATAATTGTCAATTCCGAGTTTCCCGCTTTTAATAAGTTCCTCCTTCACCATGTCGATATAATCAGAAGGATCGATCATCTCTTCCGATTTGTTGGCGAGATTTCGTGCAATATTCAGCATCTCATCGTCACCTTTAAGAATCCTTTCAATAGAGGTTGCAGGTAATTCAATCAGCTTCTCCTTTGTCTCAGATTCCTCAACCTGGGCAAATTCCACTTCAAATTCATCTGATGGATCCTTCTGCAATGACTTTATCTGGAATGACATGAATATTATTCCGGCAATAAGATGAATTATTACTGTACCCAGAATGCCGACCAATCTCCCTTCATACTTTTTCATACAGAAAATGCTGATTATTTGCTTCCCGATTTCCTGATCTTTTTTCTGACCTTGGCGTTAACATGCTTGTTGAACTTCTGATTTTTAAATAATCCGTTCTTAACCCCGCTAATGAATTTCGCCCAGGCAAACGGGTTTAGAAGGTTATTTACCGGATATTGGTTCCTCGTCGACATGGCACTGAAATTCTGCTCCATTGCGTATCTGTAACCAGCTTCTGGTGAAATTCTTACCCCGGTCTGATTTGCAACAGCCACATAAATTGAAGCAAGGTTATCATTCATATTTTCAATAATCGGATCAATAGGACGTTCTTTCGTCATGTCTTTAATAAACTCATTATAACTCTTCCATGGGAGAATCGTTATTTCAGCAATCGAAATAGTATCAATATCCAGGACAATATCAACTTTACAATGCTTATCTTCATAAGCCACAGGAATAATTGTATGATATCTTTTGAATCCTAAAGCTCTGAAAAATATAGTATCGCCCGGGGTGCTTGTTATGGAATAGATACCTGTTCTTTCACTTACGGCTCCCCTGCGGAGTTTCCTGGAGATAACCGCAACACCTGGTACAGGCCTGTATGACTCGTCAGTGATAATCCCGCTTACCTGGACGAATCTCTTCGTTTCATTTGTCTGACCATCTACAGCGAGAAAAGACAGGATAAAGAATGCGATTGTATAAAAAAGTCTGTTCAATTAGAACTGTGTTTTTATCTGGTGAAATCGAGTTGCGTATGCAAAATAAACATTATTGTGTGTAACGGTAAAACATTTAACTATATTTTAAAGTCATTTAATAATAGATATTCCCAATTAATGATTTCCGATACTCATATTATATTTAATTCATTCGTCATTTTTAAATATGGAAAATATTTCAATATTTGTTCATTAAATTTCAGACCATTCTATCTGGTTTCACAAAAACCTGATAACCTAATAACTCAATATCATTATTTTACATAAAATTATTAAAACCCTATATGCAAAAACTACTATTACTGGGTGATGAAGCGATAGCTCAGGCTGCTTTAGATGCAGGTTTGAGCGGAATGTATGCTTACCCCGGAACTCCTTCCACCGAAATAATGGAGTATGTCCAATCGTCAAAAGATGCTTCTGACCGTAAAGTACACAGAGAGTGGTCCTCAAATGAAAAAACTGCCATAGAGGCTGCTCTTGGTATGTCTTACGCCGGTAAAAGGGCTATGGTTGCCATGAAACATGTTGGCCTGAATGTAGCTGCCGACGGTTTTATTAATTCTGCACTGACAGGAGTAAATGGCGGCCTTGTTGTAGTCTCGGCTGATGATCCCTCCATGCATTCCTCCCAGAACGAACAGGATTCAAGGTTCTATGGGAAGTTCGCATTTGTCCCCTGCTTTGAACCATCTGATCAGCAGGAGGCGTATGAAATGATTTTTGATGCTTTTGAAGCATCTGAGAAATATAAACTTCCGGTTCTTTTCCGGATTACTACCCGCCTTGCTCATTCAAGGGCAAGTGTTCAGTTAAAAGAGGCCCTTCCTGAAAAAAAACTATCCCTGCCTTCAGATCCTCTTCAGTTTGTTCTTCTTCCTTCATTTGCAAGGAAAAAGTACAAAGCTTTGCTGTCATCTTATGAATCATTAAGATATGACATCAGAATTTCAAAATACAACTCTTTTAAAGATGGCAGGAAAAGAGATCTTGGGATAATTGCCTGTGGAATAGCCTATAACTACCTGATGGAGAATATTGCCGGCACTGTTGATGATTTCCCGGTTCTGAAGATCTCGACTTACCCTTTTCCCAAAGACCTTATTAAGGATATAACCGGCAGGTGCAAAGAGATCCTTATCCTCGAGGAGGGAGCCCCTCTTGTTGAAGAAGCCTTGCGTGGAATTCTTGACAATGGGATTAAAATTTATGGCAGGCTTGATGGAACTGTTCCCCGCGATGGTGAACTAAACCCCACTATTGTTGCAAAAGCCCTTGGTTTACCGGTAAGTTTTGGTGAAGATGTTCCATCGCTGGTTAAGATGAGGCCACCTTCATTTTGCAAGGGATGCGGACATGCCGATATGTTCAATTCTTTAATTGAAGCTGTGAAACCTTATGGTCCGGGACGGGTATTTTCTGATATAGGTTGTTATACCCTTGCAGCTCTGCCTCCATATAATGCTATAAATTCATGTGTCGATATGGGTGCTTCAGTGACTATGGCGGTTGGAGCAGCCGATGCGGGTCTATTCCCGTCGGTTGCCGTAATAGGTGATTCAACTTTTACCCATTCCGGTATGACAGGTCTGCTTGATGCTGTCGTGAAAAATTCATCAGTAACGGTTATAATCTCCGATAATTCAACAACAGGGATGACTGGTGGTCAACAGTCGCAGGCTACCGGTAGGATCGAACAAATCTGTGAAGGTATTGGAGTAGCACGCGAGCATCTGAAAATTATAGTTCCATTACGTAAGAATCATGAGGAAAACATACGTATAATGAAAGAGGAGCTTGAATATAAAGGTGTTTCAGTAATTATTGCTTCACGCGAGTGCATTCAGACAGCCACAAAAAGAAAAAGATCAGAAGGTTCAAACGAGTAACCCCAAAAAGAATTAAAATGAAGAATGACATTATATTATCAGGAGTAGGAGGACAGGGTATCTTGTCAATTGCAGCTACTATTGGCTTGGCTGCGGTTGCGAATAACCTCTTTCTCAAGCAGTCGGAAGTTCACGGAATGAGCCAGAGAGGCGGAGATGTTCAGTCGCATCTGAGGCTTTCCGATAAGCCGGTTTCTTCTGATCTGATCCCTTATGGGAAAGCAAACCTGATAATCTCTGTTGAACCTATGGAATCATTGAGATATCTTCCATGGCTTTCAAAAGATGGCTGGCTGGTAACCAACTCAACCCCTTTTAATAATATACCTGACTATCCACCAGTAGATGAGATAATAAAAGAGATAAAAAAGATTAAAAACCATATCATTATCGACGCAGATGTAATAGCCAGGGAAGCAGGATCAGCACGCTCCGGTAATATTGTTATTCTGGGAGCTGCGTCCCCGTTTATTGATATGTCTTTTGAAAGTCTCGAAAATGCAATCAGGAAGCTATTTGGACGAAAAGGTAAAGAGGTTGTTGAAGCCAATCTGAAAGCGCTTAAAGCCGGAAGAGAATTCGTTTTCAAAACTTGAATAGGGCATTCAGGAAAAATGTATCAGTAATCTGTCTGCCATGGTTATAAGGATACGTGCCCTGGTAATTCAGAGCCATTTTTACATTCTGGCTGAACGTGTACTGAACGCCAATTATTGCGAAGCTTCCATCCATATGGTAATTCCATTGAATTATATCACCTGGTACTATAACTGAAGAGGAATAATCATATCGTACGAAGATTTCTGTCTTTTTGGAAATACTGATTGCACCGGTTCCTGATAAGCCCCAGGCATGATGTCCTCCGATCATATCAAGATTTGATTTGTAACTTGTTTCAGCTCCGAATGTTATGAGTTCATTTTTAAATCCGGCAAATCCGATCAAAGTGTATTGCAATATCCCATGTGGTTTGGTCAAATCTCCATATAGTCTTATAGCCAATTGTTTAACCGGGGTAATTGTTAAGCCTGCTGAGGTTTTTACGCTATTATCAAGTTGAAGTTCCGAATAACCTTCTCCGTTCATTATTGTAATATCAGTTTTCCAGATATCATTGAATTTATAATCCATAACCAGACCAAGATCAGCGACGAAGCCATACCCGTTAATTGATTGATATGTGTCTGCTATATATCTTTTCCCCCAGAATTTTTGTTGATAATCAAAAATCCGGGTCTTTGTAATTCCCAGTGATAAATTGAGTTTGTCTTTTGACCAGGAGATGGATGCTTCTTTGAAATAAGCGTACCTGCGGTGCTTTGCTTCCACAGTAAGTTCTTCGGGACTACCGATATTAACAATTATTGTAGCAGAAAAATTACCCTCGGGGAGATAATTGTAACCAAGGTGAGCCCTGTTCAATCCGAAACCTGTTGTTTGTGCCGTATCATTAAGATTGTAGTGAAAATCTGTAAAAATTTCAGCAATCGGCTTACTTGTATTTTCTGTAGTTTGAGAATTAATAATCTGGCATAAAAAGAGAGAGACAAGAAAAACGGGCAGTATTTTTTTCATTAATTATTATTATCAGAATAATTTTTATTTTATTTGATAAAGATAATAACCCTAATTTAATTCATATGAAACGTTTGCTGCTTTTTCTTATCATGTTCAGCTTCTCTCTTTTTTCAACCGCCCAAAAGGCTGATTTCAAAACAGCTGAAAAATTAATCCTCATACGCAAGGACAGGCAACTGAAAAACCTTGATGTGTGTCTTGTTAATGCTGAAACCGGAGTGCTTTCTGTTCTCTTTAGCGAGGAAACATGGCCCTATTTTAATGATGAGTATACCCGTTTATCTGTCCTTAATGAGGGAAATGATATAATCTGGTGGTCAGAAAGAACAGGATGGGGTCAGCTTTATCTCTACGATGGAAAAGGAATGTTGAGAAAAACCAGGATCTTGCAAAAAACCTCAAAGGCCATCTGATGCTTGTTACCGGAGATATTGATAATAATGTTAATCCCGGGAATACACTCAGGGTAGTTGATGCACTTATTGCGGCAAATAAACGATTTGATTTCATGATGTTACCTGGTCAGCGACATGCTTATGGAAATGAAGTTCCCTATTTCGACAGGATTATGTGGTATTATTTTGCTGAACATCTTCTGGGGGATTACAGAACCAGTGTGGATCTGCTTGAATTCTAATAGCATTTCCCTGAAATTGTTTAACTTGTAGACAGGAAAATAAAAAGTGTACCCATGGTAAGTGATTCAGTTAATAAAGCAGAAAAATTTCTGTCAATAGCTTCTCAGTTTAAACTAGGAAGCCTTATTACAGAATCACCTCATCCTGCTACAAGAGACCTGTCATCTCTGGCTGTAAATAATCTGCCGGAGGCTATTTCAATATTGAAGGAACTCGACAGGCAGACTATCGGGGTTTTATCAGAGAAGAAGAAACAGATATGTTATCTGAAAGATATCATCCATGATACATTAAAATCAGGAAATAACATCTTTTTCTGCGGATGCGGAGCTACCGGACGATTATCTCTTACCATTGAAACGCTCTGGCGCCAGGTATATGAAAAGAATAATATTAAAGACAGGGTATTCAGTTTTATGGCAGGAGGGGATGTTGCTCTTATCCGTTCTATAGAAAACTTCGAGGATTTTCCTCATTACGGAGCCCGACAACTGCTGGAATCCGGATTTAAAGATGGCGACCTGTTGATTGGCACTACAGAAGGTGGTGAAACTCCCTTCGTGATCGGCGCTGTGGAAAAGGCAGCACAAATATCAAAAAGGAAACCATTTTTTATGTACTGCAATCCAGATGATATTTTATGCGAAGTTGCTGAAAGATCAAAACTGGTGATTCAAAACCCTGATATTGAAAAGATAAATCTTACTGTCGGGCCAATGGCTGTCACAGGAAGTACGAGGATGCAGTCATCGACAATCCTCCTTGCAGCCGCAGGGATTGCACTATTTTATTATAAGGATAGTAATGAAACGATCGAAAAAGAGATAGATGGTTTTATCAGGTTTTGGGATTCTGCGGATACTCAGTTTATCGAAAAATTCATTGTTCTGGAATCTGATTATTATAAAAACGGAGACTATTTATTATATGAAACTGATAATCAGTTAGGCATAACGGTTATTACGGATACCACTGAGCGTTCACCGACATTCAGTTTATTTCCATTTGAAAATGCAAATGAAGCAGAACAAAATTTGTCGCTCTGTTATCTTTTTATGCCCGATGCAGCAGATAGTGAAAAAGCATGGGAGAAACTATTATGGAGATCTCCAAGGACACTTGAGTGGCCCGATATAAATGGTATCGCTTCCAGAGAACGACTACTTGGTTTTGATTTCAGTAGTAAAGTTCTTTCAAGGAGAGAACACCAGCAAAAACCTATCAGGCAACACCGGTTTAAAATATTGTACGATCAAAACGGAATTAACTTTACACTGGGTAATGAAAGATATTTTTTAACTACCCCTTTTTCAAACCCGCTCTTTACGCACCTTATACTTAAGATGATTTTAAATGTTCATTCTACACTTATAATGGGAAGACTGGGAAGGTACGAAGGAAATGTGATGACATATGTAAGAGCCAGTAACAATAAGTTGATCGATAGGGCGATAAGATATATCGATCTGCTTCTGAAAAATAAAAAAATCAATCTGCCGTACCACACTCTTGCTCATATCCTTTTCGAAATGATCGAAAAAACACCCTCTGATCAATCAATCGTTCTGGCCACAGTTGCGGAAATAGAAAGGCGTAATAAATAAAACAAAGAGGCTGTTTCTCAAAATGGAACAGCCTCTCTTCACCGAAAATGCAGCGATCATTTTCCGGCACACCGACCTATTCATCCTTGTCCGGTTCCTCTTTTCCATGGTCCTTTCCTGATCTGAGCAGGATAAGATCATTAAGAACAATCTCAGTAATGTTCTTTGTGGCACCCTTCTTATCCTCATAAGTGCGATAGACGATCCTTCCTTCAACTGCTACCTGTCGGCCTTTTTTCAGATACTTCCCGGCTATATCAGCCAGTCCGTTCCAGGCAACAATATTGTGCCAAGTGGTTTCATTTACCTTCTGACCATCAGAATTTTTATACCCATCATCGGTGGCAAGTGTGAAATGGGTTACTTTTTTTCCGGTCTCGGTGGTTTTTGTTTCCGGATCCTGACCAAGGTTTCCGATCAGGGTGACTCTGTTTTTTAATGAATTCATGACTTTAAGTTTTAATTTGACATTAATTTAATTTCTTATCAAACTTAAGCCACCCTCAGATACTGTCCCGGTTATTAAGCATTTATATTCGGTTTGCAATCATTTATAGTCGTTTGTATCCGTTTGAAAATGTTTTTTTATATCTTTATCAAAACATTAGTGCTGTGGAAAAAAAATGTCTCGATTGCGGCGACGCCTTGCGTGGCCGTACCGATAAAAAATTCTGTTCTGATCAGTGCCGGAATAATTATAACAACAGGCAAAACCGCGATTCAAACAATTTTGTCAGAAATGTTCACGGGCTGTTGAGAAAGAACAGAAGAATACTTTCAGATCTCTATTCTGAGGGTAAAGTGAAAGTTCATAAAGATGCCCTTTTTGCCCTGGGTTATAACTTCAGTTTCTTTACCCATATTATTGAAACAACACAGGGCCAGAAGTTTCATTATTGCTTTGAATACGGTTATCGCGAAACCGGTGATGATTTCATGGAATTAAGACAAAATAGTCAATATATTGAATATCAGTAATATATTGAATGTCTGGCTGAGAGTTATTGTTTTTCAGTAATTTAAGAAAGGAAAGTAATAACTGATATTTTCTTTGGTCAGTCTTGTTCCGTATCCTGAATCCTGGAATGCTTCACAATACTTTATTTTACTCCCTTTTTCATTACCATAAAGTTCAATCAGCTTATCGCGGTAGGGAGCAGCGTTTGATCCGCCTTTTCTCGTTTCCCCAAGCCATGTCCTCCGATCAGAATCTGAAACAGGAACCTGATCAAGGTTCCCCCTGTTAAATGGCAGCCATTCGTACATCTGCGACTTGTGCTGATGATACATATCAATTTTCTTTTCAATTACATCATCTATGTCGATGCAGACATCAGCTTTAAAAGGTTCAGGATGAATAAACCCGTCACTCATGAAGAGAAACAGAGGATTCTTCTGAAGGTGAGGGACCTTGGGTAGTATTGTTGGTACTGTCACCATATAGGCGGCATCAAGCACCAGAACACCCGTATATCTGTGATCAGGATGATAATCGTATGGTCGAGGAAAGATAACAATATCAGCCTTTTGCTCCCTGATAACCTTTATGATCTGTAATCGGTTCTCATAAGTCGGCATTAATTGTCCGTCGTGATTGTCCAATGTTATGTACCTTACTCCAATGACTTCCCCGGCCTTCCGTGCTTCTTCTCTGCGGATTTTTGCCAGTTCCTTAGCCTTGATTTTCTGATGGCCGGCATCACCATTTGTAACTGAAACCATCAGTACATCATAACCCATCTGAGCCCATTTATAAGCTGTTCCCCCGACTTTATCAGGATCATCAGGATGAGCCCCGATAATGATAATACTCAGTTTATGATCCTGTTTATCCTGAGCCCTGACTACAGGTAAAAAAGCAAACATTAATGTGATCAGAAAAAAAGCAAAAAATGTTTTCATGTTTTAATCAGTTTTAGATAATTAATTCTTTTCGCGTTTATTGTTTATCGTTTCGCGTTTTTACTTCCTACTTCTTACTTCTTACTTTTCTCTTTTGCTTTAATTCTACCAGTTTGTATTAGCCAGTTCCCACACATTGACAAAACTGATCCTGATTATCTTTTCCATAATATCCCAGTCTATAGTTTTGAGTTCATCACCTGGCTTATGATACTCTTCCCGGTGACCTGGTTTGAATCTCATTATCGGTACGCCAACTGCCACAAATGACCTATGGTCAGTTCCTCCCGGAGGATTGGCTGAAGGCTGATAGTCAATCAAAAGATCAATCCCGTACTTTTTAATATTGGCTGTTGTCATATCCTTAAAACCGGGATATGAGCTGGTATAAGTCATTGTGACTTTCTTAGGTTCATTATCAGAAATATATCTTGAGATCATATCAAAGTTCACATTCAACCTGAGATTCTTCAACGGGTATGTAAGATTTTGAACGTAATATCGAGATCCTAATAGTCCCTCTTCTTCAGCTGTCCATAACGCTATAATAATGGTTTTTTCAGGTTTCTTTCCTGTTTCCATTATTGCTTTTGCCAGTGTCATAACTCCTACAGTTCCTGATCCATTATCGTCAGCGCCATTCCATATATATCCGTTATTCATTCCCATATGATCGTAATGCGCACCGATAACAATGACCTGTTCAGGATTATTCCCTTCAATAATCCCGATAACATTTTTTACAGCAACCTGGGTAGTTTTTACCGATGTCCTGATATATATTGACTTATCGGTCATAGCAGGTATCAAAAAAAGCTCATTGGCATTGGCTTTTTTAACGTAATCATCAATATCGATCCCTGTTCCCTTCAATATTTCATTAGCTGTTTTTACCGACACTACAATTCTGACAAGGTTGTCGGGATTCTTTTTTTCTGGTATTGAGTAGGTTGTAAAAGGTTTTCCTGAACGGGGATTCCCCTCTGAGGGAGACATATTCAGAAATTTACTCCTATCCGGATTGCCAGCTAAGGTTGCCACAGGATTAAACTCTATTATACCTATTGCACCCATTGAGTTTAATGTTGATTCCATCTCCGATGAATAGGATTCTATTTCTGTCGGATTGAGGGAGTCCCTGATAAATTTTGGAATACCTGAAATTCTCAGTATGAATTTTCCCTTTACATCGAGTTTATTGAAATCGTTGTATTTAAGCTTGTCATTTTTAAATCCATAACCTGCAAAAACCACAGGTGCCTCTATTTCAATATCTGAGTCTGAAGGTCTGATGGTAAAATCAACATTATAGGTAAAATTTGTTGTTTTAGTCATTTTACCATCTGTGGATTTTACTTTAAGTATCTGTTCATCACCGGGCATAGTTTTTAAAAGAATGAAATTCTGAAAATAGGATCTTTCATTTCCCGATAAATTATTTGCCAGGGCTCTTACCTGTGATTGATCACCGCCTGGTTTAACACCATATAGCTGAAGAATGCTGGCAATGTAATCGGCTGAAAGAGATTCCCCTTTCTCTCCGGCCATTCTGCCTTCGGTCCAGTTGGATGCTAAAAAACTCAGTTGGGCTTTTATTGCATCCGGAGTAATTGCCTGAAGCCCTTTTTCCACAGGTGCCAGCTGGCTGTAATTCAGTGATATTGTGATAAAACTTAAGGTTAATATTGAAAATAAAATCTTCTTCATTGAGTTAAGGATTTTGCATTTAATGTTTCACTGTTGAATTTACTAAGGTAATTATTTATTACAATTTGTTTTACTATTCTATCTTTGAAAAAAAATCAAAAAAATGGTCTAGCTATGAAAAAGAATTGGATGTTTTTATTGATAACGGTTTTAATCAGTTCATGCTCAATCGGTCAGGGAAAAAAAGGCTGCCGGCCTGCTTGTTATTGGCATTGACCGGGACGAACCAGTTGAGAAAGTTCTCCAATTCCAAAAAGATATTGCAGTTTCCTATCCGCTGGCCCTTGATCCGGGAGCTGATATTTTCGGGCTTTTTGCTGAGAAAGAAGCAGGGGTAACAAGAAATGTGATTATTGACCGGTCAGGTAAAATAATTTTTCTTACACGATTGTATGAACGGGAGGAATTTGACCAGATGAAAAAGGTGATCTTTACTGAACTGGCTGCAAAATAATTAAACTTTTCTGCCGTTTATAAAGTGACGGATCATAAAAAGAGGTCATCAAATGTAACATTTTGGTATATGTTTACGTTATTATAATATGTAATAACAATGAATTGTTGTTAATATATTGATTTAGAAGACTTAAAACATAAAATTATGAAAAAATTATTTGCAATTATCTTTGTAGTTCTTATAGCAATTCCGGCTTTCTCCCAGATAAAATTTGGGATTAAAGCAGGTGTAAGTACAACAAACTTGTCAATGGAGACTCTTAAAACAATAACTTCAGGTACCACTAAGTATACTGTGGATGCATTGACTTCGGCAAAATATGGTCTTCATGGAGGTGTATTTATGAGGCTCGCTCTTCTTGGCATTTATCTTCAACCTGAACTATTACTATCAACGCGGAGCAATGAATATACAGTTCAAAATGTTACGAGTGGTCAAACATCAGCCTCTTACATTGTGAAACAGACATTCAATAAGCTGGAAATTCCGGTTATGCTAGGCTTAAAACTTGGTCCGCTTCGTTTGAATGCAGGTCCGGCAGCCTCTCTTCTGATCAATTCACCCAAAGAACTTATTGATAGTCCTGATTTTAAAAACATGTATAATAGGATGACTATCGGTTACCAGGCAGGATTGGGCATTGACATATTTAAGACTCTTACTTTTGACTTAAGGTATGAAGGCAGCCTTAAAAAGTACCAGAACCAGATAGAGAACCTTGCAGGTACTACTTTTAACCTTGATGACCGCGCTAACGCTTTTTTATTCAGCTTGGGTCTGATGTTCTAGAAATAGAAAACAAATAATATGAAAAGACTCTCCTGGTTGTGGTGAGTCTTTTTTTTATCATAAAGGGATTATCCTTCCTATTTTGATAGAAGCATTTTTGCTGCAACCAGAAGCAAAAGAATCCCAAATATTTTTTTCAGTAACGGCTGTGGAAGTGTCAATGCAAACTTCGATCCAAAATAGGAACCAACGAGGAAAGCAACCGCAAGGATAATGGCAAATTTGATATTTACCTGTCCTGCTTTATAGTAGTTATAAGCAGCAAGAATTCCGATAGGAGGTAGCATTACTGCAAGGCTGGTCCCCTGTGCCATCTGCTGACTGAATCCCATAAAAAATACCAGAGCAGGAATCATAATTATTGCACCGCCAATTCCAAGCATTCCTGCCATTGCTCCGGTGACGATTCCTATGACGATAAGAATAAGTAGCATTGATGTTGACATTTTATTGGAGTATTAGTTTGGTAATCAATCAGCACAAATTTATTAAAAAATATGGGCTTACGATGCACGACACACGACACAAGGAAGAAAATAATTTGATTTCCAGTGAGTCGTGAGTCCTGAGTCGATTTTTTTGTCACTTACAACAATATCCCTAAATTTGCAGATCGGTTGAAAGACAATGAAGAAAAAGAAAATATTATATTTTTTATCAGGGCTTGGAATTGTGGCTATTGTAATTATAAGCCTGATCTACAGAAATCTGTTTGGTGTAAGCATTAGTGCAGAAGAGAATAATAAGGTTATTTATATTCCAACGGGTTCATCATATGATCAGGTACTTGATACTCTTGAATCAAACCTGATAATAAAAAACCTGAAAGTCCTCGATTGGGTGGCAAATAAGAAAAACTATCCGGCGTTGATAAAACCAGGAAGGTATGTTATCGACAGAGGCTTAAGTTATAATGGATTAATCAATCTCCTGAAATCTGGCAGGCAATCACCTGTCAAAATTATTTTTAATAATATCAGAACGCTGAATCAACTGGCTGGCAAAATAGGAAAACAGATCGAAGCTGATTCTTCTCAGATAATTTACTTTCTTTCAGATGATTCTAACTTCAGCTCTGACGGATTTAAAAAAGAGGATATTATTGCTCTCTTCATCCCGAATACTTATGAGTTTTACTGGAATACTGATGACAAAAGACTTTACACCAGGATGCTAAAGGAATACAGGAAATTCTGGAATGAAGAGCGGCTGGACAAAGCAAAAGAGAAGAATCTTGATCCTATTGAAGTTGCTATTCTGGCATCTATTATTGATGATGAGGTTGCAAAACCGGAAGAGAAGCCCCGTATTGCTGGTATCTACCTTAACAGATTAAAAAGAGGTATTCCGCTTCAGGCTTGTCCGACAATCAAATTTGCGTTAAACGATTTTACGATCACCAGGGTATTGAAAAAGCATTTGCTTGTCGACTCTCCCTATAATACTTATAAACATAACGGATTTCCTCCCGGACCAATCGGATGTCCCACCATTGAAGGTATTGATGCAGTGCTGAATGCCGAAAAGCACGATTATCTCTATTTTGCTGCCAAAGCTGATTTCTCGGGCTACCATAACTTCTCCAGAACACTTACGGAGCATATCCATTATGCGGCATTATATCAGAAAGAACTTGACAAGAGGAAGATATTCAAATAGTTCCAACGACTTCAACTTCCCGTTCCAATTCAATGCTGAATTTCTCCCAGACAGATTTTTTAATTTCTTCAGAAAGATTATAGATTTCTTTTCCGTTCGCTTTTCCAAGGTTTACAAGGACTAAAGCCTGTTTATCGTGCACACCGGCATCTCCTATCCTTTTGCCTTTCCATCCGCACTGATCAATCAGCCACCCTGCCGCCAGTTTGATACCCCCTGACTGATCTTCATAAGCCGGCATCTGAGGATACATTTTTTTAAGACTCTCGGCAGTAGAACTGCTCACAACCGGATTCTTGAAGAAGCTTCCTGCATTACCAATTATTTTTGGGTCTGGTAATTTACTTCTCCTGATATTTATTACTGCCTGTCTGACATTTTTAAGGGTTACATCTCCCAATTTTTTGATTTCATCGTTTAAGGAACCATAATCCAGTTTTAGCAAAGGGTTGGAAGTTAGTCTGTAATAGACTCTGGTTACCAGGTACTTACCTTTAATTTTGCCCTTGAAAATGCTGTTTCTGTATTCAAACCTGCAATCATTATTATTGAATTCTGCTATGGCCCCATCTTCTATTGATACCGCCCTGACTTTTTCAATTGTATCCTTAACTTCAACTCCATAAGCACCGATATTCTGAACCGGAGTGGCTCCGACCAGTCCGGGAATCAATGAGAGGTTCTCCAATCCACCAAACCCTTTATTGACTGTCCATTCAACCAGATTGTCCCAATTTACTCCGGCGCCAGCTGAGATTAAAACATTTTCCTGGTCTTGTTCTTCAATTTTTATTCCACATATTTCAGGACAGAGAATTATACCTTTAAAATCACTTGTAAACAGAATATTACTTCCGCTTCCCATGATAAGAAGAGGTTTTTCCCAGGAAATTTCTCCCCTGAAAAGTGATATTGCTTCCTCTTCTGTTTTAGGTAAGATCAGGCAATTCGCTCTGTAGTCGAAACCGAAAGTATTATACCTTTTGAGAGAAATATTTCTAAAGATTTTCAATATGTTTTTTTTGTAAAAATATATACATTACTCAAATATACATCAAAGAATAAAGTAAAAAGTAGAAAGTAGAAAGCAGGAATATAAGGAAGATAATTCTAACACAGAGTTTTTTATTCTTGCATTGCAGGATTGCATTTCTTTCTAAATAAAATATTAATTTGCGGTGAATTAATTTTATTGAACTAACCTGAAAATAATCTCATCATGACAACCAATCGTCGCAATTTTTTAAAGACCGCTACATTCGCCGGTGCAGGCGCCATGGCCGGTGGTTTAATATCCGGTTGTGCTCCGAAACAGCCCGAATCCAATTTGGCAGTGATTCTTGAATCCGTTAAAAAGTCTCATAACCAGAGGTTTAATATGTCGGGATATGCAGCTCCGGCTTTGCCGACAGTAAGAGTTGGTGTTATTGGCCTGGGCGACAGGGGAAGCGGTGCAGTGGAACGGCTCTCCTTTATCGAAGGTGTTGAGATCAAAGCATTATGCGACATGCGTCAGGTTGCTGTTGAAGGTTCACAGAAATACCTCAAAAGCATCGGAAGACCTGCTGCACAGGAATTTTATGGCGATAACTATGCCTGGAAAAAATTGATTGTATTGGCCGATCTGGATCTTATATATATATGTACTCCGTGGGTATGGCACACACCGATGGCTGTATATGCAATGGAAAGCGGAAAACACACTGCATGCGAGGTTCCGATAGCACGTACCATTGATGAAGCCTGGCAACTTGTTGAGACATCGGAAAGAACCAAAAAGCATTGCATGATGCTTGAGAACTGCTGTTATGATTTCTTTGAATTGCTTACACTCAATATGGCTCGGCAGGGAATGTTCGGAGATATCATTCACGGAGAAGGTGCTTATATCCACAACCTTATGGGTTATAATTTCAAGAAACCACTTGACGACAAACAGACAGATGGAGCGTACACAGGTATGTGGAGGCTTAAAGAGAATGCTACCAGAGATGGTAATCTTTATCCTACTCATGGGTTAGGTCCAATCTGCCAGGTAATGAACATCAACCGTGGTGATAAAATGGATTATCTCTCCTCAATGTCAACATTTGATTTTACAATGGGTCCCAGGGAAAAGGAACTTTCAGCAAATGATCCGTTTTTTGCAGAATGGAAAAATTCTAAGTTCAGGGGCAACATGAACACGACACTGGTAAAGACAACACTTGGTAAGACAATAATGATACAACATGATGTATCGTCCACTCAGCCTTATTCAAGAATTCACCTTGTAAAAGGTGTACAGGGGATGGCTCGTAAATATCCCGAACCGCTTATTGCATTGGGAGAGAGCTGGGCTAAAGACGATGAAATGAAAGCTATCTGGGATAAATTCACACCTGAGATTGTTAAAAGGGTAGGAGAGATGGCTAAGAAAGTTGGTGGTCATGGTGGGATGGACTTTATAATGGACTGGAGAACGATCGACTGTCTGAGAAATGGGTTGCCACTGGACCAGAATGTTTATGACGGTGCTCTCTGGAGCTCAGTTGCACCATTAAGCGAATGGTCTGTTGCCAACAGGTCGCAGTCAATTGACGTTCCTGACTTTACCGGCGGCTCATGGAAAACCAACAAACCTCACGGGATAAATCTTGAAACAGGTGGCACAACAAAAGTGCTGGAACTGAAAGAGGCAGAAGCAGAGATGCAGCTGAATGTGAAGTAGGTGCATGTTGCAGGCCTTGCCTGCCGTAGCTTCACCGGAGGCAGGTTGCATGTTATATGTTTCAGATTATTAACTTACTTCCACTAAATCCATGGTCCTTCTTCTTCGTCCCTCGTCCCTAGTCCTTCGTGCCTTATTCCTATTAGACTCTCTCACACCTTTCCATTCGATCTCTTGTCATGTTTTTTTGGCTCTTGATTCTAAAAAAAGGAGCCTACCTGCCTTTAAGCTCCCTTTTTTACAGGTACAATCCATATTTATTTTATTCGTCCATTTATCATGGTAAACGAATGGGCAGGGAATGAATAGGTTATTTTACTTCCCCTGGCGCTTATATCAGACTTTGCTACTGTTTTCACGTTCTCCTTATCGAAATTGTTCATAGCTTTCACGTCTGGACCGTTGACCTCGAATACCTTGAATGTTCCTGTAAATTCACCCGTCTGCGACAGGATATCGGTTGTAATCGCTTTATCCTTGTTCCTGTTCACCACGCATAAAACCACCTCCCCATTATTGTATGTGGCTGATACATCAAGGTAGGGCACATTGGTTTGTCTGGTTTTGCTTTCGCCAAGTCCGATGAAGAATTCTTCAGTATTGTAGGTCTCACAATCGACAAATACATCGAGCGATGTACCTTTCACGTTATTTGCAAATAAGGACAAAGGATAATATATGGTTTGCTTATATATCCCTTCCTTTTCTGCCCAGATGGGGGCGATCACATTAACCAGTTGGGCCATGTTGGCCATTTTTACTATATCAGCATTACGCACAAATACGTTCAGGAAACCGGCAATGACCAGGGCATCCTCCAGGTTATAGGGTTCTTCAAGGGCTCTGATTCCTTTCATGGATTCATCAGTACGGGCTCGGTACCATACATTGTACTCATCCCAGGCAATATAGATGGGGTCGCGTGTACCCCGGTTTGCTTTTGACATTTCCTTGTTGATCATTCCCCTTACCAGTTTTGTACGTTGTTCACAAACCATGGGGGTTGACAGAAAGTTGTAATAGTTATTATCAGGATTACCCACATAAATATGAAGGGCAATATAGTCGACCACGTCGCGTAGCTCATGGAGTATGGTAGCGTTCCATTCATCAGGATCGGCGTTGGGACGGTAATTGGATGACCCGGCCGCAACCAGCTTAATATCCGGTGAAGTAAGTTTCATAAGCTTGGCTGCCTCACGTGCCTTCTTGCTGTAATCCTCCGCATTGAGGTGCCCCATTTGCCAGAAACCATCCATTTCATTCCCCAGGCTCCAGTATTTAATATTATAGGGGTCCTGGAATCCATGCTTTTTACGTAGTTCTGCATAATAGGACCCTTCCTTCACGTTGCAATATTCAACCCAGCGCTGTGCTTCTTCGATTGTTCCTGTGCCCATATTCACCGATAGGTAGGGTTCAGTACCCACTTTTCGGCAGAACTGAATAAATTCATTTGTACCAAAGGTGTTGGGTTCGAGTCTTGCCCATGCAAGTTCCATCCTGGGAATTCGTTCATCCTTGGGACCTACACCATCCAGCCAATGATAGTTGGAAACAAAATTACCGCCCGGGTACCTGACGTGAGATACCTTCAACCCCTTGACAGCCTCGAGCACATCTTTCCTGAATCCTTGTTCATCAGAAAGTGGGGAACCTGGTTCATAAATTCCATCGTAAACACATCGCCCCAGGTGCTCGACAAAATTCCCGTAGAGGTTATTATCGACCTGGCCAATTGTGCGATCAATATCGATCTTAATCCTGGCATTTTGTGAATACAAGGTAACTGTTAGGAAGGTCGTCAGTAAAATCAATACTATCCGGATTTTAAAAAAATTAAAGCTCATTTTAGTATTATTTAGTTATTGATTAATATTTTTCTTCATTAATTATTAACTGCGGTTGGCCATCCATCCGCATTCCAGTTCAGCTTGTCAATTAATAGCTTTGGTTTACCCTGGTCTCTGGCATCATAACCGTGGTAGATGATATAATCCTGACCGTCAAATGTGTATGCAGCATTGTGACCTACACCCGGCCAGTTGTTATTTCCGGTCAATACCGTTGTTCCCCCGCCATAGATCATTTTAAAACCGTTTTTGTCGACAAAGGGGCCTATGATATTCTCTGATCTTCCGACCACAACCTTGTAGTTACTTTCCAATCCCCTGCAGCAGAAATCAAATGAGACGAACAAGTAATAATACTTGTCTTTTTTAAACAGGAATGGAGCTTCAATAGAGCTTTCACCGGCATTTTTTTCGTCTGTATAATAATCACGTGGGCGTGCAGCAACAGTATGCCATTCCTGTGGCTCTGCCGGTGCTGTCATCTCAGGATTCAGTTTCACCAGCTTAATCCCCTCCCAGAATGACCCGAACACCAGCCATGGTGTTCCTGAGTCATCAAGCATGAGATTAGGATCGATGGCGTTCCACATGTCCCTTCCCGGTACTGATTGGACAACTTTGCCATGGTCAATCCACTGGTACAAGGGATCATTGGGATTGAGCGTTTTATTGATGGCAACTCCAATACAGGAAGTATTCTTACCGAATGCAGAGACAGAGTAATACAGATAATATTGCTCATTATGGAATGAGATGTCAGGAGCCCAGGTGTGTCCGGAATAACCTGGAATTGCTTCGACAGCCCAGGCTGGAGCCTTTTCAAAAACCTGTTTCTCTTTTTTCCATTTCACCATATCGCTGGAAGACCACATAGTTATGCCCATCCCGGTGCAAAAGAGGTAAAAGGTATCTCCCTGCTTGATCATCACAGGATCATGCACATGGATTCTTTCAACCTGTGAGAATGATGGCAAAGGTAAGATCATCAGCAGGAGCAAAGTAATTTCTCTGATTTTCCTTATTCTAAAGATTTTCGGTATTTGTCTATTAGAAATCATTTTTAGAATTTTTTATATGGTACTTATCAAAAAATGTTTAAACTTTATTCATGTTAGGGATCAATTCACTTTTTTTCCCCATCCCGATATTCCTTCCCGGGTCATGCCTGAATATGCAAGTGTCCGTTTTTTAAGTTCCCAATCCCACTCGTTGAATACCTTGCAATAGTAGGTTTTAGCTCCACTATTAAAGCTAAGGGTGAGGGTCCCGTCCTGGAACTGCCAGTCAGAATTGGTAACACCGCTGATCATGCCATTAGCTGCCAGATCAATGGTAATGGATTCATTGAAGGAGGCAGTATTAACAAGGTCAATATGTTCCCATTTTCCGAACAGGCTGGTTGATGTGATAGTTGTTTGTGGCACATTCACATATCTTTCCGGTGAAATGGTAGGCCATCCGGTAGAGGACCAAACCATCCGATGGATATGCAGATCCATAATGTATTTATTTGATCCCAGCCGGGCCTGGCTCACATAGTAATAATCTGTACCATCCCTGAGGAGTCCGCAATGTCCAAAACCCTGCCAGCCGGCATGATATTTGAATTTGTACCTGGCTGTAATCATAGGGATATTGTCACCGGAGGCAGCCATATCATTCCCATTTATATCATAATAAGGACCTTCAGGTTTATCTGCCCGTCCAACCCTTACATTATAGTTATCCTCTAACCAGTCGTAAGAAACGAAAAGGTAATACCGGCTGATTTCAGGATTGTACAGGATTTCACTACCCTCAATAGCACTGTCGTAATTGCTTCTGCAAGCCACAAGATTCCCTTTATCACCATCATGCAGGATTTTACCTGTCAAAGGATCGAGTTCCACGATGAATATCCCTGCAGAGTACGAACCATAGGTCATCCAGTGCTTCCCATTTACCTGATCAACAATAACAGCAGGATCTATTGCATTATAATTATCTGCAGGAAAACAGGTTATGACTATGCCCTGATCTGTCCATGGTCCTTCAGGTGAGCTGCTTGTTGCGAGGGCAATGCATGCGAGTTTTAATCCATTGTTCCCCGGGACCGAGTAATATAAACGATAAGTATCGCTAATCTTGATGATGAATGGAGCCCAGAGGGAGAGTTGCTGGTATCCCGTCTGGTTTGCCTGCATGAAGGCCAGGGGGATGGGTGGTATACCGTTAAACACCCAACCGAGGAAAGACCATTGAACAAGATCATTTGACCTGCGGTACATGATACCGCATTTGCCATTGGGACCATAAGCTACATCGGTTGAGAAGATGTAGAAAAATTCGCCATCCTTGATTATTGTAGGATCATGAAGGTTGAATGATCCCCATAATGAAGAATTGCTCTGATCAGCTATGTTACTGTAGTCATCAGCGATATACGGGTTATAGGGATCCTGAGGTGGTATATCCGGTATCGGCTTATCCTTCTTGCATTGCAACAGTGCCAGAATCACCACAATGAACAATAACAGGAATATATTAATATAAAATTTACCAGTTTTCAAGATGTTCAATTTTACTTAAGGAACAATTCCTTCCCAGGATCGGCATTAGTTATAATGTTAGCCAAGGCGAAATCCATTTTATGATAGAGCATAACCTGCAGATAGAAGGACAGAAAAAGCAATATGTCTAGGGGCAGGATTTCTATGTGTTTCATAGAGTAATTTTAGGTTAAAAATAATTTACCGCAAAAGAAATAGCAGAAATAAAGATACTTCTTTTGCAAAAAAACCGCTGTTGAATCATCAACTGATTTACTTCACTTTTTGATCCAACAGCGGATCCCAATTACTCATGAACTAACTTAAAAACCAAAACTATACTTTTTAATAACCCGGATTCTGCAAAAGGTTTGGATTAAGTTCAACCTGTGCCTGTGGTATAGAGAAATACTCACGACCAGTAACATAATTATTAAATTCAGAATCGTGGGCTTTCAAAATAGCCAGTTTGGCAGGGTCCTGTAACCAACCCCAGCGGACAACATCTTCAAACCGGTGGCCTTCGAGGGCAAGCTCGAGGGCACGTTCGTGGGCTATCCGATCCCTCATGGCTTCTTGTGTCAAAGCAGCAAATTCAGCTTCCCTGTTCGGCATCGAAGCACGGTTCCGGACCATCTGAATATACTGAGCACAAACTGCTCTGTTGTTCAATTCATTCTGGCATTCAGCGTACATCAGCAATACATCTGAATATCGCAATAACCTTTCATTGACTCCAGATCTCCAGTCCTTCTCATCAATACGCCCGTCAGTTGCATCATCGTTACAATATTTTTTAACCCAGATGGCACCCAGATTGGTAGCATACACAGTCTGGAACGACTTTCCGTAAAGTGTGCAACCCGGGTAATTGTAATGTACACATGACTTCAGGCGCGGATCATCCAGACCACCTGTTGTTTTCTCGATCTGGAACTCATTGAAAATCCATTGAGTTGCTGCGCAATCGCCCCATCCGAAAGGTACAGGAGCATAAGTAATAGCCCGGGCAGTTGTCAGTGACCAGTTTGGTCCGGGTTCTCCAACCCAACCCAGATCCCGTCCGCCGACTTCACGTGAGAATTGTATTTCAAAGACTGATTCTTTGTTGTTTTCATAGGCCTCAGTGAAATTATCGTGATAGTTGGTCATCAAACCATAGATATTCAGATCTATCACCGCTTTAAATTTGGCTGAAGCATCCGTAAAGTTAAGATTACGGAGGTAGCATTTCCCCAGGAAGGTCAATGCGGCCCCTTTGGTAGCGCGTCCGATATCGCTGCCACTATATGTGGTTGGCAGAAGATTGGAAGCCTCATTAAAATCTGCATATATCTGGGTCCAAACCACTTCCGGTGTTGCCTGGCCGGGCCAGAAATCAGCAGATGTCTTGTAAGGTTGCAGAACAAGCGGAATATTATTAAAGAATGTAACAAGGTAATAGTTACCCAAAGCTCTCATGAACAAAGCTTCTCCTTTGTATTGGTTCTTTTTTGCTTCAGAGGAATAGGTTACTTCGTCAATATGAGCCAACACCTGGTTTGCCCTGTAAACAACACCCTCAAATGCGATCCATAACCAGTTCTGCATTATAGAATTATTTGCCAGATTGAATTTTCCGGTGTTGTATAGAACATCCCATGGGCTGGGGCTCCACATATCGTCACCGCGCAAATCAAGGGCAATCGGAGCAAATCGTAAGAACGAGCCATCATATATTGCCATAGACATGTAGGCTGCATTCACTCCCTTTTGTATATCACTTTCTGACTTCCAGAAAGTTTCTGTCGTTTGTAAATTTGGATTCGCAAGATCCAAATAGCTCTCTTTACAACCAAGCATAAAAAGCATGGTCGCAATAAGCAAAACTAAATATTTCATTGTTTTCATATATTCTCAGTTTATCAAATTTCACATTACAGTCCAAGTTTGACACCGATGATAAGTGTTCTTGGGTTTGGCAATCCGCCGAAATAACCCGTAAATGCCCTGAGGGCTTGAGTTCCATGATCAACCCCACGGTTGAGCAATCCATCGTTTCCAAAATCGGGGTCAAAGCCGGTGTATTTGGTAAAGGTGAATACATTCTGGGCAGAGACATAAATGCGGAGATTACTTGCTTTAATCTTCGATACAATATTCCTTGGAAAAGTATATCCCAGTTCAATGTTAGTGATCTTAAGGTAATCCCCTTTTTCAAGCCAGCGTGAAGAGTTTCTGGAGTTTTTATTAGGATCAGCGGCTACGACACGCGGAACATCGGTATTGATGTTTGTCGGAGTCCAGCGGTTCAGCAGATTTTTCGAGTAGTTGTCCCATCCGCTACCACCTTCAAGTCTGGCAGTAAAGGAGTTAAAGATCAGGTTACCTGATGATCCATTAGCCGTAATCCCTAAATCGAAGTTTTTATAAGCTGCGTTGAAATTGAATCCATAATAGAGGTTTGGAATAGCCCTGCCGAGATAAGTACGGTCATCATCGTTAATAAAACCATCAGGCTCACCTGCAAGTTTCCCATTAGCATCTCTTCCGTTGATATCCTTGAATTTATAGTCACCCGGGTGGGTACCTAAATCCTGATATATTCCGTTAGGGGATGCAGCGTTCAGGGTGTTAATTTCGGCCTGGGTCTGGAAGATATTATCGATGACGAATCCATAGAAATCACCGTAGCTGCCTCCGACGGCAGTGCGGCTGATTGTTCCGTAAACCGGGGTATTCCCATAACCAAGGGAAAGGACCTCATTATGCAGTGTTGACAGGTTTGCACCGATAGAATAGGTAAATTCTCCTTCAGCCTTATTATATGCGGCATTGAATTCAAACCCCCTGTTCACCATTGATCCTGCATTGATAGTTGGAGACTGCCAGTCATACGAACCAAAGGTACCTGGTATGGGGACAGCGATAAGAATATCTTCAGTTTTATTATTAAAGTATTCAGCTGTAAAGGTAATTCTGTCCTTCAGGAAACCAAGGTCAATACCAATGTTGGTGGCCTTTTTGGTTTCCCACTTGATATCAGGTGAAACAAATACAAACTGAGAGGCACCAGAAGCTAACTGGTTGTTCAAAACATAATTAGCATAGGGATTAATAACTGCCTGATAACTATAGTTAGGAATTTCCTGGTTTCCCAATTCCCCATAGCTTGCCCTCAATTTTGCTGTACTGATAATCGGGAGTGATTTGAAGAACGACTCGTTATGTAGTTTCCATGCAACTGCCACGGAGGGGAAGTTACCCCACCTGTTGTTTGGACTAAAACGTGACGAACCGTCGCGGCGAATGGTTGCCGTTAACAGGAAGCGGTCATCCCAGCTATATATTGCACGACCAAAATAAGATAACAAGCGATTATGATATTCGTCTCCTGCCGACAGTTTGGTTGTCCCCTGGCTAAGCACTTTAAAATATGGTTGTGAAAAGCCATGGGCTTCCCCATAAGTTCTTAATATGTCAGAGTTTAATACTGTATTTCCAATCATGGCAGTAATCTTATGCTTGCCAAATGTTCTGTCAAAAGTCAGTGTATGTTCCATGGTAGCGGTTTGTCCATAACCGTGGTTGTCGTTCATATCGGCATCACTGTTTGGTGTTTGCCATCCAAGGTTATGGATTGGTTCGAAGAAGAAATCGCGCCAGTCTATTCTTTCAAAACTCAGGCTCATCTTGTATGTCAATCCGGTGATAATTTCGTACTGCCCGTATAAGTTACTTATAAAACGATAGCGGTCAGTATTGCTTTCAATCATCTTATTCATTCCTATCACATTCATTGAGTAGGAGCCGTTTATGTTTTTATTGTCGGCGCCATAGCCATCAATAGTAGTTGGATCATAAACAGGAATACTCGGGTTGTTATATACTGCATATTTGACAATATCCTCATCCTTCAACCCGACCATAAATGCCTGGTCAACTTTGGTATAGTGAAGAGATTCACCAAATTTAAATTTATTACGTTTATGATCTGAGTTGAAACCGACACTGTAGCGGGTATATTCCGGCCCGTTTCCTTTAAGAGTCCCGACATTATCAAAATAGTTGACTGAAAAGTTATATGTTGAATTTTGATCTCCGCCGCTCAGGTTCAGGTTGTGTTCCATGATAGAACCTGTTTTAAACAATTCTTTCTGCCAGTCAGTATTAATATCGTTCACATAGTAAGGTGATGATGGATCATTGGCAGGGTAACGTGCCAAACCAGCATTCACTGAAATTTCATTAGCCAGTAGCTGGTATTCCTCACGATTACATACATCGTATCGATTTACGATATTCTGTACTCCATAATAACCAGAGTAATCTATTTTCATGGCACCAGGAGCGCCACGCTTTGTGGTTATAATGACTACGCCGTTTGCAGCCCTGGAACCATAGATTGCAGCAGCTGAAGCATCCTTTAGCACCTGGATGGATTCGATATCCGTCATTGGCAGGTCATTAATGGGAGCAACAGCACCATCGACAATATATAATGGTGAGTTGTTGTTCCAGGTTCCCACACCACGGATCTTGATGTTAGGAACAGCGCCAGGTTCGCCACCACTCTGTACGCTTATCCCGGATACCTTGCCCTGCAACGCTTTTGTAATATCATTCGTTGCCACTTTAGAGATTTCACCAACATTGGCAACAGAAATAGAACCGGTAAGGTCAGACTTCCTTTGTGTACCGTAGCCAATAACTACAATCTCATCAAGCGCCTTAGCTTCCTGGGTAAGAGATACATTTAGTGTCGTTCTTCCGTCCACAGGCACAGAAAGGGCGGCATAACCAATGTATGTGAAAACAAGGGTGCTGTTAGCAGAAGGCACGTTGATGGAATAATTACCGTTTATTTCGCTAATTGTTCCTGTTACAGTACCTTGAACTACAATGTTAACACCCGCAAGGACATCACCCGTCCGGGAATCGGTAATTTTCCCCTGGACATTAAGATTCTGACCGTAAACCGTTCCAGCGAGGAAAAGCAGGAACATCAGTGGTGTTACAGTAAATCGTAAAATCTTGTTCATGTTAAAGATATTAGGTTAATAATAAAGTTATTGTATAAATGTAGGTAACAGGGTATGAAACAGGGTGGACAAAAGTGTAAATTAGGGGGACAAATGTTTACCGTACATTTATCCCATACGAAAACCTGACTTGCTCAGATTTCAGATGAGTTAAAAGTTCATTTTAGCTTTCTGGAATATTCGGTTGGTGGTTTACCAAATTGCTTTTTAAAGCAACGGCTGAAGTACTTTGGATCGTTAAAACCTACCTGGTAGGCAATTTCTGAAATATTGCCGTTTCCGCTTTTCAATAATTCAGCAGATTTTTTCAGGCGAACATGGGTTATAAACTCACCGGCTGACTGATCAATAATGGCAGAAAGCTTTTTATGCAACAGGCTCCGGCTGACTGCCATCTTTTCAACGAACATCTCAACACTGAATTCGGAATCACTATAATGGGCTTCAACTATTTCCATGGATTTTCTCAGAAATTGTTCATCCGCAGTGGTGGTGACAATTTCTTTCGGATCAATGGAACTGTTTGTTAGGAAAAGATTTCTGAGTTTTCGCCTGTTTTCGATCGTTGAAGCGATCTTCGCTTTTAAAATAGACAGGTTGAATGGTTTGGGTATGTAATCATCGGCGCCACTTTCCAATCCTTCGATCCAGTTTTCCACCGAGGTTCTGGCTGTCAGCAACAATACCGGGATATGACTGGTAAGGATGTTTTCTTTGATACGCGTGCAAAGTTCAAGACCATCCATCTCCGGCATCATAATATCACTGATAATCAGCTGCGGTGAAAAGTTTTTCGCCATCTCATAACCCTGCTTACCGTCGTGTGCTTCCAACATATGGTATTCATCCTGAAGACTCATGGAAATAAAAACACGCAGATCCTGATTATCCTCAACAATAAGTAACACGGGTTTAACGGAAGGTTTTCTGCTGGCTTGTTTCTGGATTTCCTGCTGGTTCTCTGCTTTAAGCTCTTCCACCAGGAATTCCGTCTGAAGACGGGTACTGTCCGGTGAATAGCCAATATTAGCCCCGATTTCCTCACCGGTAAAATACTCTTTATTGCAAGGGATATGGACGGTAAAAGTTGAACCCTTTCCAACAACACTTTCCACGTATATGTTGCCATGATGTACCCGGATGAGCTCCCGTGTAATGGATAATCCAATACCCGAACCACGGGCTTTTAGACTCGCACTGTTGTTTACCCTGTAAAACCGCTTGAAAATATCCTGAATATTCTCTTTCGGTATTCCGATTCCCGTGTCAGATACCCTTATCTCTATCTGCTTTTTTAAGGCATCATTATCCTCTTCTTTTTTATTTGTATGTTTTTTGTTGGTTACCATCCTGAGTTCAACAGTAATAGTACCCTTTTCGGGAGTATATTTGAATGCATTGGAAATGAGGTTGTAAACAATATTTTCCAGTTTCTCATGATCAAACCATATATCAGCGGATGCCGGATTTTCTATCAGTTTGTAGGTAATTTGCTTTTGTATGGCTAACTGATTAAATGAACTGACAATACTTTTCAGGTACTCGGAAATATTACCTTTGGTGACTTTAAGCTGTGTTTTACCCGTTTCGATTTTTCTGAACTCCATCAACTGGTTGATCAGGTGTAACAGTCTCTTTGCATTGCGGTTTGCCAGCGTGATAAGATGATACGATTCATCATCTCCCTTCCAGCTACCTGCGAACCTTTCCAGGATACCCATGATCAGGGTAAGGGGAGTTCTGAATTCATGGGAAATGTTGGTAAAAAACCTGAGTTTTAGCTGGTTAACCAATTGTACTCTTTTATTCAGTTCGATTAATTTATCACGCTGTTCGGAAATCTCAATGTTCTGATTTTCAAGTATAGCCTTTTGTTCTTCAATCTTGGCGGTCCTTTCATGAACCAATTTCTCCAGTTGGCGCTTCCGGGCCTGCAACTGTCTGGTGCGGTATTGATAATATGCTACAAAGGACAGGAAAAGAAAAACTACTGCCAGTGTTCTGAACCAATCCGTCTCCCAGAACGGGGGTGTTATTATAATTTTAAGCCTGGTTGGTTCCTGAGCCCATACACCATCACTATTGCAGGAATTCACATAAAAAGTATATTCACCTCCCTTGAGGTTTGTATAATTGGCAAAACGGCGGTTAGAAGAAACTTCAACCCAATCCTGATCAATTCCCTCCATTTTATATTTATACATTACTTTATCAGGGAGAAAAAAATCCAAAGCAGAAAATTCAAACGAAAAAACATTCTCATGATACGAAAGCCGGATTTCCCTGGTCTCCGTAATATTCTGACTGAGAATGGTCTTCTTGCCATTCCATTTTCCAACCGGAATGGACTGGTTGAAGATTTTTAAATCGGTAATGAGTACCTTTGGCTTATAATTATAATCCTTAATGCTGTCAGGATTGAAGTAATTCAGTCCATTCGTTCCACCGAAAAATAACCAGCCATCACTGTTCTTATTGGCTGCGGACCAGTAGAACTGATTACTCTGCAATCCATCGGTCACATAAAAGTTTTTGAATGTACTGTCGGCAGGGTTAAAGCGTGAAAGACCAATGTCCGTGCTTAACCAGAGATTCCCCTTTTTATCCTCTATGATCGCATACACCACATTATTGCAAAGGCCGTTCTTATCTGTATAATTTTTAAAACGCCTGTTGTACGATTCATTACCGGTGATTTTGCAGATACCATTTCCGTATGTACCTACCCATATATTGCCCGCCATGTCCTCACACAGAGATATAATGTAATTGCCCGGAAGAGAGGCCGGATCACCGGGAATATTCACATATCTCATAATATCCTTATCAGTCAGGTCATCATCTATCTTGTCTCCTTTAATAAAGAATAATCCGATGCGTGTTCCGATCCAGTAATCTCCATTCCTGTCCTGTAAAATGCAGCCTACTTCCGAAATCCGGTTCTGCCTGGCAGCTTGTGCAACGTGCACAAATTTCTCCTTTTCCGGGTAGAACAGATCCAGTCCGGTAAAGGTCCCGATTACCAGAAATCCTCTTTTATCCTCCCACAATGATGACACAAAATTACTTTGAATGGGATCAGCCTGTGTTTGTGCTGTGTAACGTTTAAACCTGCCTTCATTACGAACATCCAGCAGTTTATTCAATCCATTTCCCCAGGTACCCAGCCAAAGGTTATTATTGTTATCACGCAGGATTGAGGTGATAAAATCGCTGCTGATGCCGGAAGGATTAAATGCGGAGTATTTAAAATACTTAAACCTGCCCGCAGTTTTATCAAGCATGTTAAGTCCTCCTCCTGCAGTTCCAATCCATAAAACTGATGATTCATCAAGAACGGAATTTATAGTGGAGTTATTCAGCCCTTTCCTGGTTGAACTTCCTATGTCGATATAGGAAAACTGTTTCTGAAAAACATTGTACTTGTTGATTCCGCCCTTATCGGTGCCGATCCATACATTACCTTGGTCATCGGTGCAAACTGCATTGATAAACTCATTGTTTAAACTATAGTCCTTATCGACATTTACGGGAAAACGCACAAAATCATCTGTTGATTTACGGTAAAGGTCCAATCCACCGAGTGTTCCTATTAACAGGTTACCATGTAAGTCCTCATTTATCGAATTAACGGTCAGATGGGCCAGACTTCCCGGATCGTTGGGGTTAGGAACATACCATTTAAAATGTCCTTTTGATCTGCTATACCTGATCAAACCCTGATCGGATCCTATCCATAAAATACCTTCCCTGTCTTCGTATATGCTGAGTATGTTATTTGCAGCAGCACCGGCAGGTGAAGGGATGATATCAATCCTGCGAAATACGCCTGTTTTCTTATCAAGTGTGCATAATCCCTGGTTTGTACCTATCCAGAGATCATGCTTTCTGTCACCATATATGGCATTCACGGTATTACCCGGAAGTGATAAAGGATTTCCGGGATTATTACGGGAATGCCATATTTTAATTATCTTTTGCTGCTTATAATCAAATAATATTTTATCCAACCCATTCTGATTCGTTCCCGCCCAGATAAAGCCTTCATTATCACAAAAAACGGCATTGATCTGATTTTCAGCAAGTGTGTTGGAATCAATATCATCATGAAAATAATTTCTGAACCGGTCCTGTTTGAAATCGTATTGATTAAGCCCGTATTTGGTTCCTATCAATAAATTCCCCAGTGTATCCTCACAAAGGGAATAAATAAAATTGTTCGAAAGACTGTTACCCTGGTTATCCGATTTGTATACCACAAAATGATATCCATCAAAGCGGTTCAAACCGTTCCAGGTGCCAAACCACATAAAACCGCGCTTATCACGGAGAATACAATCCACCGTGTTTTGAGACAAGTCTTCAAGGGTGGTATAATGCTGGAAACGAAGGTTGATTTCCTGAGATTGGGAGATTTGAAAAGGAATTATTAATCCAGGCAAAAGTAAAATGACTGCTGGGAAAATATTATCCTTCCATTTGGTGCAAATTCTCCTGATCATATTCATGAAGTACCTGTAGCTCATAGCTCTTAGTTTAGCCCCCTATTTTTAGGACTCATTTAGTATAGGTTCAACAAATTTAAACATTTCGTTTCTATTTTTGTAAGTATCCGATTCAAGAATGTCTTCAGCAAGGGCAGAGTGCCATTTTGGCCTCTGTCCTCTGAAGAAAAATCTCTGTATTATTTTTCCTCTGTGCTTTTTCATATTGATTCCGATATTTCAATTTTCCCATTCATTTAAGAACACCGATGGAGGCAGGTATAGTAATGAACTAATCGTCCTACGATTGTTATACGTTGAATAATACCGATGAAGAACCTCTCTGCACTGATGAATGTCGTCAAACTCATACTTTTGTTTCCAGGAATAATAGATCGTTGCATAAATGCCGTGTTTGCGACATGTCTCAACAATACCAAGTGTTTTGGCTTCATTCAGAATGGAAACCTTTTGTTCAATGCTCCAGATTCTTTTCATAACTCAAAATTAGTATGTATTATCACTAATCGGGTCCAGTCAATTATGGGGCTGACTTAGTGGCTCGTAGAAAGTATATTGACTTGCAGCTATGCAGTCATGCTGGTAGTAAAATGATTGTTGTTACATTATTTGTGATCTGTGAAAATCAGTGCAATCTGCGGGAAAATATCTCTCGCTGATCTCGCAGATTGACGCAGATTACTCAGTTTCTTTGCCGAATTTGCTGCAAAAAGTAAAAAACAAGAGATAATTTTTTACTTTTGCGGTCACAAAATTGCTATTCTGCGAGAAAAAATTACTCTAAATAATTCTTTTCAAACGAGTTACAATTCTTAATTTGTTAGCCGACAAGAAAATTTTTAATGACAACATAAAAAACTATAAAGACTTTACATTATTTACCAATGATGATGAATGCTATATTATTTCTTATTATTTTATCTCTCTCATTCCCGGTGTTTTTTATCCCCAAACCTTTAAAGTATTATTATTCCTTGTTTTTGCTGACGAGTGGTATAATTTTAACTTCTGTATGGTGTTTTGGAGTGCTTACAGGTAGTAACCAAATACTTGATATACATTTAGACTTACCGATTATTCAAAGAAGCTTTATCTTAACAATAGACAGACTTTCAGCATTTTTTATAGTTGTGATTAACATAACCGTTTTTACAGGTTTCCTTTATGCCAGAGGATACCTTCAACCATATTATCAAAGCAAAAATGCTTTACGTTTTTCGATACATTACTTCTCATATATCTGGCTTTATCTTTCGATGTTAATGGTAGTGATGATACGTGACGGATTGTCTTTTCTGATTGTTTGGGAGATTATGGCTTTATCATCGTTTCTTCTTGTGATTTTTGATGCAGAAGACCGCACTATAATGAAAACAGGTATCAGTTACCTCATACAGATGCATGTTGGCATGTTTTTTATCTTAATCAGTTTTTTAATTGTTGATAAAGCCACCGGACAAATGAGTTTTGATGCTCTCAGGCTATATTTCTCAAATCATTCTGATTTATTGCTATTTATCCTGTTTTTTATCGGCTTTGGAATAAAGGCTGGTTTTATTCCGATGCATACATGGCTTCCAGAGGCTCATCCGGCAGCTCCATCGCATGTATCGGGCGTAATGTCAGGTGTAATGATAAAAATGGGCATTTATGGTATTTTGCGGGTGCTTATGTCGGTTCAAAATGATTTGCTTTTAATAGGCCTGATTATACTATCAATTTCTCTGATATCCGGCGTGCTTGGTGTAATGATGGCTATCGTTCAACATGACCTTAAACGCTTGCTGGCATACCATAGCATTGAGAATATAGGTATCATAGGTATCGGAATTGGCCTGGGGGTGATTGGCCTTGCAACAAAAAATACCGCGTTGAGCCTGCTGGGTTTTAGCGGGGGCTTGCTTCATGTGATGAATCATTCCCTTTTTAAATCGCTTCTTTTTTTTAATGCAGGCTCGGTATATCAGGCCACACATACACGAAACATGGAACAACTTGGCGGCCTGATGAAGAAAATGCCATACACATCAATTCTCTTCCTGATAGGTTCTTTAGCTATCTGCGGCTTGCCTCCGTTCAATGGTTTTATTTCGGAATATCTTATTTACCTGGGCATGTTTAAAAGCCTGTCCGCAGCCAATTTATATCAATCCATCCTTATTTTAGGAACTATCGTCGGGTTTGCACTTATTGGCGGACTGGCTATTTTTTGTTTTACGAAAGCCTTTGGAATTGTCTTTCTCGGAGAACCACGCTCGGAAAAAGCGGCAATGGCAAAGGAAGTTAGGAAAGACATGATTTTCCCTCAGTATATCACTATAGCTTTTATTGTACTGATAGGATTGGCGTCAGTCTATTTTGTGAAACCTGTTTTTAACATAGTAACCCAGGCGTTCAGACTACCCGATATAGCGTTGACTGCAGGCTCTTATGTAAATAACCTCACACAAATAAGTATTCTGAGTGGAATATTTGTTATTACCATTATTATTTTGCTCGTTTACAGGCATTTTCATCTTAAAACTAAACAAATTGTCGTTGGACCGACATGGGGCTGCGGCTATACTGCAGGCACCAGTAAACAGCAATATACTGCTACATCGTACGCCTATAATTACAATCATCTGGCAAAACCTCTCCTCCAGACAAAGAAAATAATGACTGACATTCATGAAGATGAGATATTTCCAGGGAAAAGAACTTTTAATTCCCATAGTGACGATATTTTCAAAAAGCTTCTTATAGATAAACCCATAGATTGGTTTTCAGGTCTTCTGAAAAAGATTGCAGTAATGCAGACCGGACAGATTCAGCATTACATATTATATGCATTTGTCTTTATGCTGCTTGTGTTTTTATTAACCTATTTTAACCTTATCTGAATATGATAGGATTTGTTTTGAACTTAATTGCAGCCTCCTTTTTTCCCGGTCTGATATTGCGAACAAAAAGCATTGCTTCAGGACGCAAAGGACCTGGAATATTTCAACCAATTAAAGATATCGGAGTGCTAATGCGAAAAGGCAGCGTTTTCAGTAAAACCACAGGGCTAATATTTCAGATTGCTCCGGTTGTTACCTTGTCAAGTATACTTTGTGCTTTACTGGTAATACCTTTTGCAAATCAGAATGCTGTTATATCTTTCGAAGGTGATTTTGTTTTTTTCTCATACCTGCTTGCGTTCGGAAAATTTTTTGCGATTATTGCCGCTCTTGATACCGGCAGTAGTTTCGAGGGAATGGGAGCAAATCGCGAAGCATTTTTCTCAATGCTTGTGGAACCTGCATTTTTTATTTTGCTGGCCACTTTTGCCATGTTTACCGGTTATACTTCTTTCTCGGATATTTTTAGTCACTTTTTCATAACAGAGAATAATTATGTGTTGATATATAGTATTATAGGCTTTTACCTGTTTGTTCAAATTACCATGGTCGAAAACAGCAGGCTCCCGGTTGATGATCCAAAAACGCATCTCGAGCTCACCATGATTCATGAGGTTATGATACTGGATAACAGTGGTTTCGATAAAGCATTGATTCATATAGGTTCATATCTGAAATTTGCAATTTATGGTGCTTTAATGTACAATGTTATAGTGCCTGCCGGATGGAACATATTTCTGCAGACTGTTTTGTTTTTGGCAGTTCAGGTGGCGTTTGCAATAATCATAGGCCTTATAGAATCGTTCAGGGCCCGGAACAAAATGAACAAAAATCCCAAATTCATTCTTACCATCTCAGCAATTGCATGGATAGCTTTTGTGGTAATTTTAATATTAACTGACAAATTAATTTAATAACAAAATATGGTAAATTATCTGATAGTTATGTTTGCAATAACCTTAGTATATTTTGCTTCTGCTGAGCGATTAATAATTTATACAAGGTTGATTGGATTGCAGGGATTATTACTTTGTGGTATAGCTTTAATTGAGCTAAAGGAAGTCAATACTGCTAACCTGATCTTTATTGCCTCAGAGTCTTTGGTTTTTAAGGCTTTATTGATTCCATATCTTCTGGTCAGGATCATTAACCATTCCGGCGTATCCAAAGTGCACCATCAGGCAATGCCCGGATTTTATTTGCTCATTTTATCAATTTTTGCATTATTGATAAGTGTTATATTGGCTAATTCTCTTATTAATCCTTTTATCAATACAATATATATGGCAATAGCTCTTTTTACTTTATTTACCGGGTTGTTACTGATAGTAACCCATAGCCTGATAATCTCACATCTGATAGGGTTTTTAATTATTGAAAACGCGATTTTTATGTTTTCACTTGCTATTGGAAATGAAATGCCTATGTTGATCAATATTGGGATATTACTTGACATTTTTGCAGGAGTTCTGATTCTTGGTTTTTTTGGATTCCGACTGAAACCGCGCACTAACGAGTTAACAATGTTAAAAGATTAAGAGATGGTACTTTTATACTTTTTTATCATTTCATCACTTATGTGTATCTCGATAGTTATACTTAAAAATAAAACTATTACTAAAATTATAACCCTCGGTTTCGCATTGATGCACATTGGTTTTACGTTTTATTGCTGGACCAACTTAAACAAAACCGAATTGAGCTATTTCACTTATAACAGCGCCGGAGTGTTATTACTTTCAGTTTTATCGTTTTTAGCTATTCCAACTGTTTATCATGGATTTATTTATGCAGCCGGTGACGATGTAAAAAAATATAATATTTACCATGCTGCCCTGATTGCTTTAATGACTTTTATGTCGGGTGCATATCTGGCAAATGGAATGACTGTATTATGGATTTTTGTCGAAGCTACAACATTGGCTGTTGCAGCCCTGATCTATCACGACCGGACTGAAATGGCTCTTGAAGCCACATGGAAATATGTTTTTATCTGCTCAATCGGGATTGCTTTAGCTTATTTAGGTATATTATTCTTAGGATTTATATATGGCCGTGGAGATGCCGCCAACCTTTCTTTTGCTTCTTTTGCGAATATTATTAATAATGCCAACCCCCTCTATCTCAAAATTGCTTTTGTATTTGTATTAATCGGCTTCAGCACCAAGATGGGGCTTTTCCCCATGCACACTGTTACCATTGATGCACATTCTGTAGCGCCGCCCCCGATCAGCGCATTAATTTCCACAACATTGATGAATGTCGGTTTTCTGGCTATTTTTCGTGTTTATACGTTATTTTCATCATCATCTATTTTGCCCTTCATGAATCATGTTCTTATCCTTACAGGAATATTATCTTTATTAATTGCTGCAGGATACATGCTTAAAGCAAAACATCTTAAGCGTATGCTCGCATATTCAAGTCTTGAAAATATGGGCTTAGTAGCCATAGCCGTTGGTGTCGGAGGTGTTGGTTATTATGCAGCGCTCCTTCTGTTAGTGTTACATTCATTAACAAAATCAAGTCTTTTTTATCAAATGGGGCAGTTGTCACGGGTCCTACATACATTCAAATTAGATGAATGCGGCAGATATATGAAACTATACCCGGCAGGCGCCTTGGTACTTCTAATAGGAATGATTTGCATTCTTGCCATTCCGCCATCGGGATTATTTATTACGGAGTTTTTGATATTTAAAGGGTTGGTTTTCAATGACCAATGGTTCATCCTGATTATTGCAATTTTGCTGCTTTGCTTTGTAATCTATGCTATGAGCACCAGAATCATGCACATTATCTTTTCCGACCCCAGAAATGAAGATAGTCTGAGACCATCTGATAAAGTTAACCCCGTTGAAACCATTAGCCAATTTGTACTTCTCGGAGTAGTGATTATTATGTGCTTTTATCAACCGCCCTTTTTGATCGATCTGATAAATCAAAGCCTTACCTCATTACCTAAATAGAAATTATTATGAATCAACTATATTCAGAAATAAAAAATAATTCATTCCCGCTTGATCTTAAAGAAATACCGGTTTTAAAATATGATGTTTTTTATGATCAGGTATCTTATTTTCTGAAAGACGAAGCAAAGCATTGCGTAG
>JBAWXY010000003.1:0-39893 GCA_037143835.1 Bacteroidota bacterium | reverse complement strand
CAGCCTTCCTTATAATTTCTTTAATATCACTAACATGCTTTTCGGGCGTTTTTCTTAATTGTTTCTCGAGATGTCGCAGCGACCCCTTGCAAAGAAGGTTGATAACATTTCCTCCTGCATCTTTTATCCAGTTAAGTGAAATCTCACCGTCAACAAAACCAAGTACCTCGACTTTCCTGTGTAGGTTGTTGTGACGGGCCCAGTCTGTTATCTGCCTGATAGCTTCAAATTCACCTGTTGATACGCGTGCTGATGCCACCTCAATACGGTCAACTTTTAAATCTTTCAAAAGAAGTTTGGCTATATGGAGCTTTTCGAGCGGTGAGTATGACACTCCCTGAGTCTGTTCTCCATCCCTGAGGGTAGTATCCATTATTTCAACTCTCATTTTTCCAGGTTTTTATTGTTCTCATAACCAGTTATTAAACTTTTCATACTCAAAAGGAAATCGATATCATCGAGTCCTTTGAGAAGACATTCTTTCTTATAAGGATTGATCCCGAATCTGACGGAATCTCCGGTAGGAATTATTGTAAATATCTGTTTTTCAAGATCTATTTTGACTTTTGTGGCGGGGTTCTTTTGTATCAGGTCCTGAAGTTTTATAAGAAGTTCTTCTGATATTACAACAGGTAGAAGTCCATTATTAAGTGAATTATTCATGAAAATATCGGCGAAAAAGCTCGATACCACTGCCCTGAATCCATAGTCAAAGATAGCCCAGACGGCATGTTCACGGCTAGATCCGCTCCCGAAATTTTTTCCGGCAACCAGGACCTTACCGCTGAATTTTGGATTATTCAGAATAAAATCACTGTTTTTCTCACCTGTTTTCAAATATCTCCAGTCGCGGAAAAGATTGTCTCCGAAGCCTTCCCTTGAAGTAGCGCTTAAAAATCTTGCCGGGATAATCTGATCGGTATCCACATTTTCAAATGGTAGTGGAACACAGGTTGACTCGAGAATATCAAATTTAATTTTTGACATATCAGATTATATTTTGACGTTTTTTTCTTCGGTAATAAATTCACGGGGATCGGATATCTTTCCGGTTATTGCTGCCGCAGCAGCTGTAAAAGGACTTGCAAGTAAGGTCCTTGCACCCGGGCCCTGTCTTCCCTCAAAGTTTCTGTTTGAAGTTGAAACCGTATATTTCCCCTGAGGTATCTTATCTTCGTTCATCGCGAGACAGGAGGAACAACCAGGTTGTCTCACTTCGAAGCCTGCATTTTTAAATACTTCTATCAAACCTTCAGAAGCCATTTGTTCCTCAACCTTTTTTGAGCCTGGAACGATCAATGCTGTGATATTAGCGGCTTTTTTTCGTCCCCTGATGATTTGTGCAAATGCCCGGAAGTCTTCGATCCTTCCATTTGTGCAACTCCCTATAAATACATAATCTATGGGGTGACCAAGAAGTTTCATTCCGGGTTTAAAACCCATATAATCAAGTGATTTTAAAAATGATGAAGATGCTTCACTATTTTTTTCTTCTGACATTGGAATTGACCCGTCGATTGCCATTCCCATACCGGGGTTAGTTCCATAAGTGATCATAGGTTTGATTAAACCGGCATCAAATTCCAATTCATGGTCGAAGGAGGCATCAGTATCACTTTTAAGGTTTTTCCACTGATTAACAGATGATTCCAGGTTGTCTATTCCGGGTATTGAAGGAAGTTTTCTCAGATAATCGAAAGTAGTTTCATCAGGTGCTATTAATCCACCACGTGCTCCCATTTCAATGCTCATATTGCAAATTGTCATTCTGGCTTCCATGCTCAGACTTGTTATTGCAGAACCGCTATACTCTACAAAATAGCCGGTTGCCCCGCCTGTTGAAATCTCTGAGATGATATACATTATAATATCTTTAGAAGTCACTCCCTTCCCGAGAAAACCATTTACGGTAATTCTCATCTTTTTGGGTTTAGGCTGAAGTATGCACTGGGTTGCCAGAACCATCTCAACTTCACTTGTTCCGATACCGAATGCTATCGTCCCAAATGCGCCATGAGTCGAAGTATGACTGTCACCACAAACGATTGTCATTCCGGGGAGGGTGTAACCCAGCTCGGGACCAATAACATGTACAATCCCGTTTTTTGGATGGTTCAGGCCGAACAACTCTATTCCATGTTTCCTGCAATTTTCGCTCAGTCTCTCAACCTGGTTATGGGATAATTGGTCACGGATCTGAAGATGCTGGTCTTTAGTCGGTATGTTATGATCGGCTGTTGCGATTGTTTTGCCGGGCCTGAAAACAGAAATACCCCGTTCTCTCAGACCATTAAATGCCTGAGGACTTGTAACTTCGTGTATGTAATGCCGGTCGATGTAGAGAACATCCGGACCATCTTCAATGGAATGTACCACATGTCCATCCCAGATTTTATCAAAAAGTGTGTTCGCTTTCAAATTTTCAAGTTTTCAATTTTTCAAATTCTTCTATTGTATTTTTGCAATAGCATCGATGAAGGCTTCAACCGAAGCAGTAATAATATCGGTATTAGCAGAGAAACCGTAATACATCTTTCCCTGGTGTTCAACCTGTATATGAACCTTACCGAGATCGTCGCTGCCTTTAGTTATTGCCTGAATCAGGAATTCTTCGAGATGCACTGTTTTGCTTATCAGGTGTTTAACAGCTGTAAAAGCCGCATCAATTGGTCCGTTACCGGATGATGTTGAGAAATGGACTTCACCATTAATTTTCATACCGACAGTTGCTACAGGAATTAATGATTTTCCACAAGAGACCTGCAGGAGATCGAGCTTAAGTGATTTTTCTCCCTGGAAAACGACACCGGCAAGTATTCTGATATCTTCATCGTTGATCTCTTTCTTTTTATCTGCCAGAGTAAGAAAGCGATGGTAAATATCGTCAATTTCCTCTTTCCCAAATTTGAATCCGAGCAGTTCAAGACGATGATTCAGAGCAGCCCTGCCACTACGGGCGGTAAGGATTATTGAAGACTCCCGTATTCCGACTTCAACAGGATCAATGATCTCATAGTTTTCCCTGTTTTTCAGAACACCATCCTGATGAATACCCGAAGAATGAGCAAATGCGTTTCTTCCTACTATAGCTTTGTTAGCCTGGACGGGCATGCTCATGAGGTTTGAAACCAGCCGGCTTGTACTGAAAATCAGTTTTGTGTTAATATCGGTTCTTAATTTAAGATCATGGTGACTCTTAATAATCATTGCTATCTCCTCGAGAGCTGTGTTACCGGCTCTTTCACCAATGCCATTAATTGTCACTTCAACCTGTCTTGCACCATTTATAACACCCATCATGGTATTGGCTGTTGCCATTCCAAGATCGTTATGACAATGGGTTGAGATAATGGCTTTGTCGATATTAGGAACATTTTCTCTGAGATACCTGATCTTCTCTCCGTATTCCTCAGGCAGACAGTAACCAGTTGTATCAGGAATATTTACAACAGTAGCACCTGCCTTTATTACAGCTTCGATAACCTTTGCAAGGTATTCGTTCTCACTTCGTCCTGCATCCTCGGCATAGAATTCCACATCATCCACAAATTTTCTGGCGTATTTAACTGCATCCGCAGCCCTTTTCAGGATTTCTTCGGGAGTTGTTTTGATCTTGTATTTTATATGAAAAGGGGAGGTGCCGATTCCTGTATGTATCCTTTTCCTTTTTGCATATTGAAGAGCTTCAGCTGCCACTTCAATATCTTTTTTGACGGCCCGGGTAAGTGCGCAGATCACAGGGTTTGAAATAGCCTTCGATATTTCGACCACCGATTTAAAGTCTCCGGGGCTTGAAATGGGAAAGCCGGCTTCAATAACATCGACACCAAGAGCTTCAAGTGCCTGGGCCACCTCAATCTTTTCAATTGTATTTAACTGGCAACCGGGTACCTGTTCTCCATCCCTGAGGGTGGTATCGAAAATAATTACCTTATCGTCCATATTATAAGTTGTTTGTAAAAGATTATTTTTTCAATGGTCTGAGTTTTCTCACCGCAGCACCTGCTCTCCACATTTCAGAATCACCAAGTTCTTTCAGTTCAGCATCGAGTACTGATTTATAATTGGTTGCACCTGTTGATTGAAGAACTCTTACACATTCTTCGCCTGATTTGACTTTCTTATACAGGTCAGTGAAAACAGGAAGAGTTGCCGCTTTGAATTTCGGACGCCAGTCGAGTGCTCCACGCTGTGCTGTTGCACTGCAGTTTGAATACATCCAGTCCATCCCATTTTCGTCAACCAGACGGATTAAACTCTGTGTTAATTCTTCGACTGTTTCATTAAATGCTTCAGATGGACTGTGACCATTCTCACGAAGTACCTGATACTGGGCATCCATTATGCCAGCAAGCGCCCCCATTAATACTCCGCGCTCACCTGTCAGATCACTGAAAACTTCCTTTTCAAAAGTTGTCGGGAACAGGTATCCTGAGCCGATAACAATACCCAAAGCAATTGTACGTTCTTCTGCTTTTCCGGTAAAATCCTGAAAAACTGAATAGCTTGAATTGATTCCGGCACCTGCAAGGAAATTCCGTCTTACACTTGTTCCTGAACCTTTGGGTGCAACCATGATAACATCAACATTTGAAGGAGGTATCACTCCTGTGTGTTCCTTATAGGTGATTGAAAATCCATGTGAGAAATAGAGTGCATCTCCTTTCTTAAGGCATAGTTTCAGTTTTGGCCAAATTATACGTTGTGCTGCATCTGATACCAGATATTGGATGATAGTACCTTTTTTTGCAGCTTCTTCAATAGGGAACAATGTTTTACCCGGCACAAAACCATCAGCAACGGCTTTATCCCAATCAGCTTTAAACTCAGGAGCCTGTCCGATAATTACATTGATGCCGTTATCCTTCATGTTTAAAGCCTGGGCAGGTCCCTGAACACCATAACCGATTACTGCTACGATCTCATTTTTAAGAACTTCGCGGGCTTTTGAAAGTGGAAACTCTTCTCTTGTTACTACATTTTCAACTACTCCGCCAAAATCAATTTTTGCCATGATCTTAAATTTTTAATATGTATTAATTAAGTACTTCCATTGTTTCAGGTTTGTAGCGATTCGCTTCATCCATCTCCTTCAGATATGAATTCAACTCTTTAACCTGTTTTGTTATAGCTACCCTTCCTGACCTTACAAACTGTAACACACCGTAAGGCTCAAGCTGAGTAAGTAATTCAGTTATCTCTGTCTTGTGACCTGTTTTTTCAATCACTATGTATTCTGGTGAAACCTCGAGAATACGGGCATGATGAGTACGGACAACATGATCAATAATGTTCCCTGACATCAACCCCTTTGTTGAAA
Source organism: Bacteroidota bacterium (assembly GCA_037143835.1). Lineage (GTDB taxonomy): Bacteria > Bacteroidota > Bacteroidia > Bacteroidales > VadinHA17 > LD21. The sequence goes on along the minus strand of JBAWXY010000003.1, from coordinate 34,573 downwards.
CCTTAAACAGGGCAATCTCCTGGTAAATAATCTGGTCGGATGTATGTACAAAAACCTTTAAGACATCAACCAGTTTTTCCATTTGTCTTGCCACTTTCTGTACCATCTCACTTGTTGTCTTTACAACGATCGTGAGAAGCTGTACCCCTTTTACTGCTGATTCCGAGGCAGTAATACTATCAATATTTATCTGCCTTCGGGTTAATATTATTGTTATCTGTCCCAGGATCCCTATATGATCCTCGGTGAAAAGCGATATTGTAAATTCCTGTTTCATAGTATATTATTATCATTATCAATAAGTTAGTCTTACTTCGGAAACGGATGATCCGGGTTCTATCATTGGAAAGACATTTCCTTCTTTCTCGACTTTTATGTCAAGCAGGTAAGGTCCTTTTGCATCAAGCATTTCTATCAGGGAATCTTTGAGATCTTCTCTCTCCGAAACCCTTTTTGCCGGAATGCTAAAGCCATTAGCTATCATTACGAAATCGGGATTTATCAATTCTGTCGAAGCATATCTTTTCTTGAAAAACATATCCTGCCATTGACGCACCATACCCAGGTAAATATTATTAAGGATAATAATTTTAACAGGTATACCATACTGTAAAATTGTTCCCAATTCCTGAATAGTCATCTGGAAACCGCCATCTCCAATGAAAGTAACTATAGTTTTATCCGGATTCCCTATTTTAGCACCTATTCCTGCAGGAAGGCCGAATCCCATTGTTCCCATTCCACCTGAAGTGACAAAGCTGTTTGGGTGAGTAAATTTATAATAACGGGCAGCATACATCTGGTTCTGTCCTACGTCTGTAACAACTATTGCCTCACCCTTGGTCAGATCAGATACCAGTCGGACAACCTCACCCATTCTTATTTCACCTGTCTCAGGTTTCGTCTCTGGTTTAATAACTTTTTCATATTCAGTCTTATCACAAATCCGGAATTCCCTGATCCATTTTTCAAAAGAGTTCTCTTTAACCAACGGGATGAGATACTTAAGTACCTCCTTTGCATCATTATTTATTTCGACATCAACCAGGACATTTTTATTTATCTCAGCCTCATCGATCTCAATATGTATTATAGTTGCTTTTTTTGCATATTTCTTAAGATTCCCGGTAACACGGTCATCGAAACGCATTCCGATTGCTATAATGAGATCAGCTTCATTTGTAAGAAGATTTGGTCCGTAGTTGCCATGCATGCCAAGCATTCCTGCGAACAAACGGTGATCGGAAGGGAATGCTGAGAGACCCAGTAAAGTTGATGCAACAGGGATTCCTGTTTTTTCTGCAAATACCTTCAGTTCGTTTTCTGCTCTTGACAGAAGCACTCCATGTCCGGCAAGAATCAGAGGCCTTTCGGCATGGTTGATCATGATCGCAGCTGATTCGATTGCCTTGGTATGCAAAGGAATACTCGGATTATAACTCCTGATATAGTCACATTTTTTGTACTTGAAATTAAGTTTTTCAAGCTGGGCATCTTTTGTTATATCAATCAGAACCGGTCCGGGGCGACCTGATTTTGCGATATAAAACGCTTTTGCAATTGTATCAGGTATATCCTGTGATTTTTTTACCTGGCAGTTCCATTTAGTTACCGGCATCGAGACTCCGATAATATCAGTCTCCTGGAATGCATCTGTACCGATAAGATTAGATACTACCTGGGCTGTTATAAACACAACCGGGACAGAATCAAGAAAGGCATTGGCAATTCCGGTTACAAGATTAGTAGCACCTGGCCCTGACGTAGCAAAGCAAATACCCGGTTTGCCGGTAACCATTGAATAAGCCTGAGCTGCATGAGCTGCTCCCTGTTCATGACGGGTAAGAATGTGCCGGAGCTTTCCTTCGTAATCGAGAAGCGCGTCATAGACAGGCATTATAGCCCCGCCGGGATAACCAAAAATAGTATCAACCCCCTCCTCAATCAGGCATTGTAAAAGAGCATCTGCTCCTGTAATATGTTCCTGTCCATTGACTTGTACGATTGTGTGTTCTGTTTCCTTTTCAGTCTTCATATATTATCTTTTGTCTTTTATTTCATTTTTAACCCACCCCTAACCCCTCCAGGGAGGGGAATTAATAACTACTTTTATCTTTTTACTTTTGTCTTTTGTCTTTAAATTGGTGATGGGTTCTTGGTACTTAGTTGTTATTAAATCAACCTGACAGCGCCAAGATCTGCTGAACTTACATTTGCTGCATATGCTTTCAGCGAAGAAGGGATTTCCCGGTTACGTGTTTTTGGTTTATAAGCCCGGTCGCCTTTTAATTTCTCCTCTTTCTCTCTTTTTTTAAGTTCATTCTCAGTTAATACAACATTTATTTTTCTGCCGGGAATATCTATTTTAATTTGATCTCCTGTTCTGACTAATGCCAATTCCCCTCCTGCTGCAGCTTCAGGAGAGACATGCCCGATCGACAAGCCTGAAGTACCTCCGGAAAACCGGCCATCAGTTATAAGTGCACATTTTTTACCGAGCCCCTTTGATTTCAGATATGAAGTAGGGTAAAGCATCTCCTGCATACCCGGGCCACCTTTAGGACCTTCGTATCTTATAACAACTACATCACCGGCCTTAACGTCCCCTTTCAGGATTCCGTCAACCGCATCTTCCTGCGATTCGAATATCACCGTGTTACCGGTGAATGAAAACAGCGATGCATCAATACCTGCGGTTTTAACTATACACCCCTTTCGTGCAATATTCCCATAAAGTACAGCCAAACCGCCATCTTTGCTGTAGGGATGATCTACAGACCGGATGCATCCATTCTCCCTGTCGGTGTCAAGGTCTTTGTAGCTGGTATTATGAGAACCCATAACAAAGCTTTTTTCCAATGAAGGGGCGCTACTGAAAAAATCAAAAGCAACATGTTGCGCCTTTCCACCCTGTATATCCCAGTCGGAAATAGCATCATGAAGAGTTGGATAGTCTACCCGTTTTACAGAGCTGTTTATCAGGTTACTGCGTTCCAGTTCTCCCATTATTGATAAAATTCCTCCTGCACGGTTAACATCCTGCACATGATATTGTGAACTTGGTGACACCTTGCAGATATTGGGAATTTTGCGGGAAAGTTCATCGATATCTTTCATTGTAAAATCAACTTCCGCCTCATGAGCTATAGCAAGAAGATGTAACACTGTGTTAGTAGATCCACCCATTGCTATATCGAGCGACATTGCATTCATAAATGCCTCTCTGGTTGCTATAGAGCGTGGCAGAACCGACTCATCACCTTCATTGTAATATCTGTTTGCCAGATCTACTATTAATCCTGCAGCCCTTTCAAACAGCTTCACCCGGTTCCGGTGGGTGGCAACAATTGTTCCATTTCCGGGAAGTGCAAGCCCCAGGGCTTCATTAAGACAATTCATTGAGTTCGCGGTGAACATGCCTGAACAAGATCCACAGGTAGGACAGGCAGATTTCTCAATATCATTAAGATCTTTATCACTTATACTATTGTCGGCAGCCGCAACCATTGCATCAACAAGGTCAAGATATTTGTTTTTAAGAAGGCCTGCTTCCATTGGTCCTCCCGATACAAAAACTGCAGGTATGTTAAGTCTCATAGCTGCCATAAGCATCCCAGGGGTGATCTTATCGCAATTACTTATACAGATCATTGCATCGGCGAGATGAGCATTGCATACATATTCGATACTATCAGCTATAAGTTCCCTTGAAGGAAGGGAATAGAGCATACCTGCATGCCCCATTGCAATGCCGTCATCGATAGCTATTGTATTGAACTCTGCGGCAAAAAGGCCCCTCTTTTCAATCTCTTTTTTAACTACCTGGCCAATTTCATGCAGGTGAACATGTCCGGGGACAAATTGTGAAAATGAGTTGACAATAGCAATAACCGGTTTCCCAAATTGTTCTTCCTTCATCCCGTTGGCGCGCCACAGACTTCTGGCCCCTGCCATTATTCTGCCGGTTGTTGTCTTTGAGCTCCTGAGAGGATTCTTCATAGTATAAAAATCATATTAATAAAAAAGCTTCCCGGTTTCCCGGAAAGCTTCTGTATGTTTATAGTAATACATATTATTCCCGGTCATGTGCGCTTGGCAAGAATGAGGATGAGGGCAATAATATGGATTAAAGATATTCTCATTGTTTTATTATAAATTGACGGACAAATGTATCTATATTTTTAATATATCAAACAAAAAGTGCTTTTTATTGTAATTTATGTTACAGATTGCCAGGGATGATCTGAATCTTTTCATTTGTTTTAGTATTGAATATTAACATATTACCCGATTTGCTCTCTGTTTTTTCCCCGGTGAACCTGCCGGTGCACATTCGAAAACATTACGTGTTATAATACAATGTGTAGCACCTGTTTCTATACGGTTAGTCCCTGTTTTGAAATCAGGATACTTTCATTGGTGGTATAGACGCCATTGGCAACAATGATCCGATCGTCTGGACTGGCATTGTTAATAGCCTGCTGCAGGGAGGCTAGGGTGTTTACTTTTATTGTCCCGGAAAAGCTGCAGGTTGAATTCAATGTGAAAATTAAAAGAAATGCCGAACAATTAAAGAATCTTTTGTTCTTCATTCGTTTGTTCATTTTTGTTTTATTTTTTTGTTTCGGTTGGCAGTTTGCTAATAACCTTTCCTTTCACTTCAACTTTCACAACTGAAGCAATTGGATCAGGAGCTTTAGAAGGAAGTGAAACAGTCAGAACGCCATCTTTTGAAGCTGATGTTTTAAGTTTTACTTCGCTGGCAAGAAGTTTTGCGGAAATAATTTTGTTAGTTAAACCGGGTACTACCAGTTTTCCGTCTGCCGGCCATTCAAATACCGAGAAGTAGAGAGTTGTCCCCACTTTTGTCTCTTTTTTTGTACAGCGGCCCCATGGAAAAAGGCCCCAGGGACTTGCTTTTGTACCATAGACAGCTTCACCGTTTACCTTCATCCACTGACCCATCTTTGCCAGAATATTAATGCTTTCCTGAGGAAATTCCCCAAGGTCTGTCGGACCAACGTTTAATAAAAAGTTTCCGCCTTTTGAAGCGATATCCAGAAGGTTGCGGATAAGTGTTTCAGGAGTTTTATAATTATGATCATAACTTTTGTAACCCCAGGTTCCGTTCATTGTCATGCATGTCTCCCAGTCAGTACCGTCAAGATCTTTAAGGTTGGGTATTCTTTGTTCGGGTGTCTTATGATCACCGGGGAAATTCGGACGTTTGAGGCGATCGTTTGTGACTATTGCAGGCTGAAGAGCTAGCAGTGACTGGAGTTTGGTAGCAGCATCATCGGTCATATCGGTTGGTGTATCCCACCAAAGAACCGCCAGATCTCCATAATTGGTAAGCAACTCTCTCACCTGGGGAACGGCAACATCATTGATATATTGAGCAAATGTTTTTGTTTGCTGAGCCGGGTCCCAGTGCCCTTTGTGAGTCTTTGTATATGCATCAATCCTTGCGGAATCAGGATTAGCCCAGCCTTCTTTGGTTGGTTTGCGTGCAGCTGATCCGCCCGGATTATTCCAGTCCTGAGCCTGAGAATAATAAAACCCAAGTTTTATACCATATTTTTTACAAGCTTCAGCAAGTGGTTTAAGGAGATCTTTACCATAAACTGTGGCATCTACAACATTCCATTTACTGGCTTTTGTCCCGAACAGTGCAAATCCATCGTGATGCTTTGAGGTAATAACTATGTATTTCATTCCGGCATCCTTTGCCATTCGTACCCAGGCATCGGGGTCGTATTTAACCGGATTGAACTGTCTGGCCATCTGCTGGTAATCAGCTACAGGAATTTTACTGCGATTCATTATCCATTCGCCGATTCCACCTATCTGATGACCGTCCCATATACCGGCAGGCAACGCATAAACACCCCAGTGAATGAACATTCCGAACCGTGCTTCGCGCCACCATTCCATGCGTTCATCATTTGTGAGGGTCTTCTGGGCAAAAACGCCATTGCCTATTAACAATAATAATGTAAGTGCAATAATTGTTTTTTTCATTTGGTTTACTATTAGGTTATTAAGTTAGATTTATATGTTTTGTTTCCTATACTCTGAGCCCTGCACCCCGCACCCCGTACCTATCTGAACTGCTTCACGTACTCCAGAAAAGTCTTTACGCTTTTATCAAGGTTTTCTATTGAGCCACCGCCCTCCAGTACCTCACACATCTCGTAAGCTATATAACCCTGGTAACCGATCTCTTTCAGTGTGTTAATAAAAGTTTTATAATCGAGAAATCCTTCACCAATAGGAACCGCCCTCATTTGTGATTCCAACCGGAGATAATTTGTCTGAAAGTGCTCATATTTAAATCTTGGAAGTTCTTTATAATCGGCAGTGGTTGTGTGTACTAAATATGGCTTCATTGTGTAAATGGCCTTTTTTATTTCTTCTGAGGATAGTCCTTCAAGAGTAGGGGACCAGCAATCGAACGCAGCTTTTACATTTGGCAGGTTTATCTCATCGAGCAGCCATTTCATTGCATCGTGGTGGATAGCAATATCATGATGGTTCTGTATTGCAAGGGTAATACCATATTTTGCAGCAATTTTACCTGCCAACTGGAGTCCCTCGACAACCATAGCATATTGTTTGTCGTATGGAAGGTCGGGTCGTTCATACCCAGTGTATATCCTCACCATATTGGTACCGAGATCGCGTGCCAGTCGTGCCAGTTCACCAACATAAATTGCCTGCATTTCGACATTAGGTATACCGGCTTTATCGACTCCTGCTGTGAAATCGGTGTAACCTGCCAGGCAAACAAGTTCGAGACCCAGCTCTTTGAGTCTTGCACGAAGTTTCTGCCGGGCAGCATCATCATAATCAATCAGGGAAACATGAGGTCGTTTTGCTGCGAGCATAACACCGTCAAAACCAAGCTCTTTGGCTTTAACAAGAAACTCATCAACGGTGAGTGTTGCCTGTCCGCGCCATATTCCCATATAGCTTACAGAGTGCAGACAGGTCTTAACCTTAAAATCTTTTGGATCACCGGTAGGTACCTTTTGTCCGTTAACGACAACGGTCAGAATACCAAGTATTGTCAGAATACTGCATGTTTTTCTCATAAATAGTAAGGTTAAATTATTGAGAGTATAAATATATACTAAAGGAGGAAGATGTGCAAATAGTAACTTTAATCCCGGGAGTTTAACCCCCTTGTATTCCCCCTGTCAGGGGGAAAGATTCGCACTATTCTAGTGTAATTCAGGTAAATACCAGAGTTTTTTCTCCCCTCTCAGGGGAGATGCCGCGAGGCGGTAGAGGGGTTTTCATCCCAAAACAGTGCAGTGTCTGCTAATCTGACAGCTGGGTGATTATACCTTATTATTTATACACCACATTTTTTCTTCACGGTTCAAAAAAAAGAAACAAAAAAAGTATTCAATGTTGTTGGTTTGTAATTTATTTTCTAATATTGCTTTTGGGAATTAATGTAACATACACCTCAAAAATACTTCTAACCTGGTATTTTAAAGATACATTTCTCCTCTTTTTTGATTGACCCTGATCAGCTCGGAACAGTGATTTATTATTTATCAGGGAGTTTTTCATTTTGATGGCTTAAATTGCAAGATGAATAAAGACCGAAGGCTAACCATTTCCATACGATCAATGAACAGTGCATTCATCGTTGTTCCAAACGGTGAATTATACCTAATAATATGTAACTAAATTATAAACTAACCAACCTTCTTACCATGAAAAACAGATCAAAACAAAAAAAAGCCGGATAATATCAAAATTCGTTAACCTACACGATTCAACCACTAACCTGGCTAAAGTATTAATGTTTAAATTATTTTAAATGCATGAAAAAAATTAATGAAAAGCGATTGCATTTTGTGACCGGTCAATTTACTGACATAGACGGTAAATATATGTTTCGGTATCTGCCGGACAAGCTACACTTATAATAATCCTTTCTAAGAATAGTAAATTAACCAAAACCACGATGTAATGAAAAGATCTTCAAATCAAGAGGTACATTCATTTCCGTACCTTAAAAAATTGCTTTTGGGGTTTAAAATCACAATTATGATAGTTGTGATTGGTGTCTCAAATGTTTTTGCCACAACTGCCTCTGATCTGTCTAAGGAGGGCATAAGAAATGTTCCTTCCGGAATTGAACTTCAACAATTATCTGTTTCAGGAACAGTTACCGATGCATCAACAGCTGCACCTATGCCTGGGGTAAATGTTGTTGTTAAGGGTACAAATATTGGTACTCTTACTGATATAAATGGAAAATACTCAATTACAGTACCTGATCAAAATGCTGTATTAGCTTTCTCTTTTATCGGTTATATCACTATGGAGCAACCTGTTTCAGGTAAAACTACAATTGATGTAGCCATTTCACCCACCACTCAATCCCTCGACGAGGTCATAGTAATTGGTTATGGTACTCAGAAAAAAAGTGATTTAACTGGTTCTGTGGTAAGAGTATCTATGGAAGAGAAGTCTACTCTGGCAAATGTAAACCTTTCGCAAGCTTTATCGGGAGCCACTGCAGGTGTGAATGTTCAGGGATCAGGTCTTGCAGGTAGTGAACCAAGCCTTTCAATAAGGGGACAAACTTCTCTTTCGGCCACTGACCAGCCGTTAATTGTTCTTGATGGGATTATCTATAACGGATCAATTTCAGATATTAATATCAGCGATGTGGAATCGATCGATATCCTTAAAGATGCCAGTGCCGCTGCAGTTTACGGATCAAGATCTGCAAATGGTGTAATGCTTATAACTACAAAAAAAGGGAAATCAGAAAAACCGGTTGTCTCATTTAATATGTACTATGGCTATCAGGATATGACTAATAATCCTATGAAGGTGATGAATGTCAATCAATATGCAGTAAGACTGGTCGACTATTATTATCAGCAGGATCTGTACACCTGGTATAAAACAAAACCAACAAGTGCCACAGGAAAACCGGTCAGGCCGGATGTAACAAATCCCACTATTGTAGCCGCACGTTTAAGAACCCAGGAAGAGAGAGATAATTACCTGGCCGGAAATGAAATTAACTGGGTTGATGAAGTTATGCAATTGGCTCCGATTCAAAATTACAATCTTAGCTTATCCGGGAAAAGCGATAGGAGCAGTTACTTTGTATCAGGTTCATATACCGGAGAGGAAGGAATTCTTCTGAATGATAAATTTAACAGACTCACTCTTCATAGTAATATTGAGAGTAAAGTAACCGATTGGTTTACATTAGGCTTAATCACATCATACTCATATCGTGATTATTCAGGATTAAATGCAAGTCTTGGCGACGCAAGAGCCTGCAGCCCTCTGGCAAATAATAAAATTGGCTTACCCAATTATGATATGTACCTTACAGGTGAAGCTTATATGCCTTTCCCTCTGAACAATTTGTACGTCACGAACAGCGATATAAGGAATAACCTTTTCATCGTAGGAAGTGGCAAAATTACCGTACCCTGGGTGAAAGGATTGACCTATGAATTTAACTATTCTAACACCTATTCGAACAGGAATAACAACACCTTCTGGCCGGTAACGGTTCCTGATGGCTCCGGTAACAAGGGACAGGGAAGAAAAGATCCTTCAGAAGAACGGAACTGGATCATTAACAATATAGTAACTTACCTGAGAAATTTCGGTGACCACCAGATCAATGCCACTTTACTTTACAGCCGTGAAAACAGGAAAGCAAACAGCTCGAGATTAAATGCAACGGGTTTTGAAAATCCTGTTTTAGGGTATAATAATATGGGCCTTGGCACTGTTGTCACAGTATCTTCAAATGCATGGGAAGAGAATAGCCTTTCCTACATGGCTCGTGCCAATTATACTTATAAAAACCGCTATATGGTTACCGGAACTTTCAGAAGAGACGGATTCTCAGGATTTGGAGCAAATAAGAAATTTGCAACTTTCCCCTCTGTTTCACTCGGTTGGGTGGCTTCAGAAGAACCATTCCTCAAAGATTTGACATGGCTCTATTTAAAATTGAGGACCTCTTACGGGGAAAACGGAAACCAGGGTATCGGACGCTATTCAAGCTTCTCAAGAATGACTGCCGATGCTTATGTTTACGGTTCCACAACAGCAATTGCAGTTTATCCAAGTTCTTTAGGGAATGCTGACCTGGGATGGGAAACAACTGCATCTTACAATTTAGGAGTGGACTTTGGTTTTATGAACCGGAGAATTTCTGGTTCGGTCGATCTATATAAAGCTAAAACAACAGATGTGCTGGTTAGTAGGGCTCTGCCACCGACTACCGGATATGCAAGTGTCTGGACAAATATTGGAGCAATCGATAACAATGGTATTGAACTGGAATTGAAAACTATAAATCTCGACGGTCGCCTGGGCTGGCAGACAAATTTTGTATTTTCCCTTAACAGAGATAAGATTTCCAAACTTTATGGTGATGCAAATGACAAAGATGTGGGAAACTCATGGTTTGTAGGAGAGCCTATCAGCGCCATATATGATTATGAAATGGCAGGAGGGCTCTGGACAGAACAGGAACTTTACAGTGGTAGTACTCTGAACAACTGGTATCCTGGTCAGTATAAATATGTTGATCAGAATGGAGATGGTGTAATTGAAGCTAACCTGGACAGGAAAGTTATCGGAAACCGGACCCCGAGTTACCGGTTCAGTATTAATAATACCTTGACTTATGAGAATTTCACCTTTTCTTTCTTTATTAACTCTATTCAGGGTGGAAAGAAGTATTATTTAATGGATAATGCTTCTGTTGTCAATGTTGATTTTCGCTCAGATAACGTTTTAAGAATAAATGCTTCAGCAGTCCGTCCTTACTGGACACCCGATAATGGAGTTGACAATGCTACAGGTGTATATAATTCACCTGCTGTAACAAGCGGGATTTATGAAAGCAGAAGTTTTGTGAGATTACAGGATGTATCTCTTTCATACAGATTTGGTCCGGGTTTACTGAAAGCACTAAAACTTGAGGCATGTCAGTTTTACATAGCCAGCAAAAATCCATATACATGGACCAAATGGTCAGGCTGGGATCCGGAAGTCGTAAACTGGACAGCAGCTGATGGGAATACTAATACTAATACACCGCTTATGAGAAATATTACTGCAGGTTTCAGAGTAACATTTTAATTTGATCTTGCAAAATTAACGGATGAATAATTATGAAACCTATAAATTCTAATACAATGAAAAAATACTTATATATATTCAGTAAAAAGTGCCTGATACTTGCGGCTTTCCTGCAATTATTACTTTCCTCATGCAGTGAGGATATACTTAAAGAAACTCCTCTTGATTTTCTTGCCCCTGAGAATGCTTATAACACCCTGGCAGGAATAAAACAAGGTATGACAGGGTTGCATTTTTCAGTCAGACAAAGGTGGTTTTATGGAACAGACCAGGACGCCGGAGCTATAATAAAAGGTCTTGGAAGTGATGTCGCTTACCATGGTGAAGATCCAAACAGTACACGTTTTATGTGTAATTATGTGAATTACGTTACTTCAGAGAATACATATTTAAGGAATTACTGGACATGGAATTACGAACTTATTCAAAGAGCCAATGTTCTCATTGAAGGTATCAATAATGCAGATGTAACTATCTGGTCAAGTGAAGCACAAAAAAATGCATATCTGGGTGAAGCTATGTTCTTCAGAGCTTTTGCATACCGGATTCTGGTTTCAACTTATGGTGACGTACCTCTCGTAACTGGAGTAATTAAAAGTGCGAAAACGGATTTTGTAAGAACACCAAAAGCAGAAGTCTATAAGCAGATGGAAGATGATCTTATTTTTGGTACTACAAATTTACCAGAACCGGGTAAGGAAGAGGCTCCCGGCAGGATCACCCAGGGAGCAGCCTGGCATATTCTTAGCGAGTTATATCTGACCGAGGGTAAAAACCAATTAGCAGTGGATGCAGCTACAAAAGTAATTACCGGATACAAATATGCTTTGATGACTCAGCGGTTCGGCGACAGACAAAATGTTGTATTCGGGAAAGGAGATGTATATTATGATCTCTTTGCATACGGGAATCAAAGCTTGGCAATAAACACTGAAGCTATCTGGGTAATCCAGGTAGAGCCGCTTATTACCGGAGGCGGATCAGTTGAAGGTAACAGATCTTTCGGACCTGCCTATTTCAGGATAGGAAATACTCCTGATGGAAAAGTAGCATTCAGGGGACAGCTTGTTGATGGTAAGTATACAGGGTATTCTGACACATTGGGACGTCCTGTTTCCTGGATACATCCTACCAATTATGCAGCGTATGATATCTGGCGAAGTGATTGGAACAATGATATCCGTAATGCCAAGTATAATATTAAAAGAAATTTCTATTATGACTCCCCTACATCAACATATCATAAGAAAAAAATTAATCTCAAAGTAGATTATGCTGCGCAATATGCTGCTGGTACAAGGGATGCCATGAGGGATTCCACCCAGTATATTTACCCGTACTGGATGAAGTTTGCAGATCCATGTCATTATTTTACTGACCCGGCGAGATCGGGTGGCGGAAACGATAATAAAGATCGTTATGCAATACGTTTTGCCGAAACAGTGCTACTGCGTGCTGAAGCCTATCTTGGTTTAGGAAACAAAAACCTAGCAGCAGCAGATATAAATCTAATCAGAAACAGGGCTAAGTCAACTCCTGTCTTACCTGCAGCCGTGACTCTGGATTATATATTGGATGAACGGGCAAGAGAACTTTACGGCGAAGAGTGGCGGCATATTACTTTACGCCGCATGGGAAAACTTGTGGAAAGAGTACGGAAATATAATAACAACCCAAAAAATCCGGGTCTGAATATTCAGGATTATCATGCACTCTGGCCTATTCCACAAACTCAGATTGATTTGAATATAGATGCTGTGATGCAGCAGAATCCTGGTTATCCGCAAAATAAATGATCAGGATGACAAGAAGAAGTGATCTTCTTGTCAAGATAAGAGTACTTTAAAGTATCATTATTGAAGTTTTTGGCATCAGTGGACAACAGATATTTGTCCACTGATGTTTTTTTATACCGGGGCTATAAGGGAAGGATTATCCAAATTTTTTTATTGATTCACACATAGCAATAATATTTTGTGGCGGTACCTCCGATTGGATATTGTGAACTGCAGCAAAGACAAATCCACCACCTGGTGCAAGTGCATCAATGTTTTTTTTGACATCATCGGCAACTTCCTCAACTGTTCCAGTTGGCAGGATTTTCTGGGTATCAACACCGCCGCCCCAGAATACAACATCTTTTCCAAAGTCTTTTTTCAGCTGATGAGGTTCCATCCCTGTTGCATTGATGTGTACCGGATTAAGGATATCAATGCCAATCTCAATAAAGTCAGGTATTATCGGACGAACATTCCCGCAAGAGTGAAACATGATCTTTGCATCAGGAGCATATTGTTTCATTGCTTTGATAATCCTTGAAATGTGTGGTTTATAGAATTGTCTGAAATGTTCAGGGTCAATTAATTGAGATTCCTGTGTGCCATAATCATCCGCTTCGGCGACAACATCCACGACATCTGCCAGGTCGGACAGGGCCATTTTCCAGAATTCGATTTTCAGATCAGCTAGCTTACCAATCAGGCTATCAGAGAATTCCGGGTAGAGGTATGGATCGACCAAAGCATTGGTCATACCACGGAATCTTTGTTGCATCTCAAACACACCGGCACACAATCCTTTAAGCATTACAATTTTGCCCTGTTCTTTAAACCGGAACGCTTTCTCACGTAAACCTCTTATCCTCTCTTTGTCCGATGCTGTTGGCCAGTTATATCCATTAATTTCCTTCACATCGGGAAGAATATTTTCCATCGGGTGTTTCATCAGCGAAAACCAAAATCCGTTAGATTTTGGAAAGTGATGTGTAAAACCCCATTCATCAAAGTATTCCCAAATATCACCTTTATCAGTAAGTTTTTCATAAACATCCCAGTTATGGCTAGTCAATGGGAATAACCCGCGTGTGTCAACATCAAGTTCTTTAAGGATATCTTCGGATGGGACTACTATTTGCTGTACCACATCTGACCAGTTTGGTTCTTCCGGATTTTTGCCTAAGAAAGTCCGTAGTTTCTGATAAGCACCATCAGTAATTCCAGTCCATGTGGTTCCGGCCAGATCGAATGGCACATGATCGGGCTCCTGATGGTTTAAGGCAGCTAATATTCTTTCCCTGCTATTCATGCTGAATACTTAAATATTGATTGTTTTAATTTTAGGGACCAGCAAATGGATTATAAGCAGAGCCAACAGGTAACCGGATCCAGCGATAGCAAATGGAACGGTATAGCCATCAACTCCGCTATTCTGAAGGATCTTGCCTACCCCAAATGAAACAATTGCTCCACCTACTGCTCCTGAAAAACCACCAAATCCGGCAACAGTTGCAGTTGCTTTTTTTGGGAAGATATCCGACATCAGGCTAAAAATATTTGCTGACCAGCCGCAATGTCCACCTGCTGCTAACGCAATCAAACCAACCGCGATCCATAAATTTTCGGTGTAAGGAACAAGCATAACAGGAATGGCAAATAAACCACAGGCTAATAAACCCAGTTTCCTTCCCTTATTGATACCCAGACCTATTTTCAGGAATTTAGACGAAAGCCAACCCAGGAATATTCCTATCGCCCATGAAACCAAATAAATAGTGAAAAATGGTAACCCTATATCTTTCAGATTAACTGCATATTTTTCGTTGAGGAACTTGGCACCCCAGAAAAGGTAGAACCACCAGATAGGATCAGCCATAAATTTCCCGATAGCAATAGCCCAGGTCTCCCGATGAGGTAAAATATGTTTCCATTTCACTTTTTCAACACTGCTCTCTTCCTCAGGATCACTGTTAATATATTCCAATTCAGATTTTGATACTTTTGAATGTAATCGAGGCAGCCTGTAATACCTGAACCAGATGAACATCCATAACAGGCTGATTGGGAAAGTCCAAAGAAAACCTGCTTTCCAGCTATCGAATGAGAGCACCAATGCCGGAATTATGAGTGGTGAGAGGAGAGTCCCCATATTGGATCCCCCGTTAAAAATACCAATTGCCAGTGCCCGCTCTTTTTTGGGGAACCATTCTGCTACTACTTTAATTGCAGCAGGAAAATTCCCCGACTGACCGATTGCAAGGTTAAAACGAGCAATAGCAAAACCCACCCAGGTTCTTGCAAAAGTATGCGCAACTGCTGCAACACTCCAGATCCCAATGGAAACTAGGTACCCTTTGCGGGTACCAATCCTGTCGATTATTGTTCCCATTGCCAGAAAACAGATAGCATAAGCCACCATAAAGGCGCTATTTATCATCCCGTATTGTTCCTCGTTCCAGCCTATTTCCTTTTGCAGATGCGGAGCCAGAATGCCAAGAGCTGATCTGTCAATGTACAGAATAGTAGTTGCAATAAACAGCAAGCTTAAGATAACCCACCGGAAATTGGTTTCAAGTTTTTGAACCATAGTATTAATACAAATTATCTCACCGGTTATTCCGATGTCATTTTAAAACCAATGGTTTTCCCCCATTCCGGGGAATAAGCTATTCCTGGCATAACCCTGCCATCACACCGCGAAAATAACCTATGGATTCGGCAATACCGGGCAATGGATCGGACATGTCTCTTCCATATTCAAGGCTGCATGTTCCGGTATATTTTTCATTGCGCAACGTCTTGAAAAACTTTGGAAAGTCAATTATCCCACGGCCCGCTTCGACGCACCAGCCTGCTTTTTCGGGTTTATCGACATCCCAGACATGGAAATCGAAAATACGCAGCTTATATTTGATAAATGTTTCAATAGGATCGAGTCCAAGGCGGACAGTATGGGCAATATCAAGGCAGAAACCGATTCGTGAATCGAGGTTTTTTATATCTTTCCAGATATCTTCGGCACTGGGATAAATTGGCAAATCAGGTCCGTGATTATGAATAGCAACGCGTATGTTATATTCCTTCACTTTCTTTTCAACATAAGGCAGCAATTGGGCGTCAGGCACTCCGACTAAAATATTTACCCCCACCATTTTGGCATAGGCAAAAGCCTGGTCTACAGATGCTTCGGTTTTCATATAAATAGGCCCGACTCCGTACGGCTCAACCCCAAAGGACTTCATTTTAACCAGTGTCTGATCAATTACTTCCTTCGTGCTGTTGAGTGGAAGATGAAAATCTTTAACACCAAGCCAGGTTACTCCAACTCTCTTCATCATAGCCAATGATTGATCGAGATTGAATTTTGCAAACGTATAACCGGCAATCGCAAGTTTGAAAGAATCTGAAGTATTTGCATTATTGACTGTGGTCGAACCGTATGCAAATGCCGGTAATCCTGATGCAATAACACCTGTTCCGGCGGTTTTAATAAAACTACGTCTGGTAAATTTCATGATGGTCGTCTCGTATTAAAGTTAATGTTGTTAATTGTAATTATTAAGGCTCTTTTAAATGCCTGTAAAGGTCAAAAATCATAGTCAGAACTTAAAGTATTTTTCGCGGATGGGGATGTTTAACAAGGCCGAAGCAGCATTGTCGTTGGCAATTTCTTCAGTTTCAGGATTCCATGTAAGGGCTGAACCTGTTTTTATTGAAATTAATCCCAGCTGACACATCGATATGGTGCGATGAGCTGTCTCCAAAGGTTCTATGGTCTGTTTCCCATTTTTTATAGCCAGCAGAAAATCTTCCTTATCTGAAGGCAGATCTTTATATGAAATCTCGCCAGCACCGGTTGGCGAATCGAGGATGGTTTGTGAACTTGCCGTGAGTTTATCGCTATATTCTACTTCGATCCAGCCATCGGTTCCTTCAAAACGGACATAAGGACGCTCAATTTTGAAGAACACCTCCACCCCGTTGGCATAACGGTATTTAATATCAAACTTATTAAGTGTATTCCATAATCCTTTGTCAAACTCACCAGTGCCTTCAATACTTATTGGTCCTGTATATTCGGTGTTATTACCCCACTGAACTATACCCATCAGGTGCGCTCCCCAGTTTGAGATCATGCCATTACAGTAACTATCTACCCGCATCCATCCCGGGCGTCGGTTATTGACTTTTATGTCATGTACTCTTTTTTCGGTATAAGGGACTTCCCAGGCTGGTCCCAGCCAGAAATCATAATTAAGTTCGGGGGGTACAGGCATTGTAGGCTGAACAGGCAGGGGAGGTCCGTCGGAAGGTACCGCAACAAATATCCGTTGTAGTTTGCCAATTCGTCCGTTACGTACAAGCTCAACTGCCCGGGCAAACTTTGGTAGTGCCCTGAATTCGCTGTCGTTACGTGTAATTACTCCGTATTTTTTAATAGCTTTCACAAGTTGACGGCCATGTTCGATGCAAGTGGAAATTGGTTTTTCCAGGGATATATGTTTCCCTGCCCGTGCAGCCTCTATCGCCATAGGTATGTGCCAATGATCAGGTGTTGCTATCATCACAGCGTCGACATCCTTGCGAAGCAGTACCTCCCGGAAATCACCATAGGCATCACAACCCTTATAAGAAAATCCCTTCTGTTGGGCATAATAATCGTTAACCTGCTTTTGCCCGTTGCCTAAACGCCATGAATCTACGTCGCAAACAGCAACAATCTGAGCATGACTTGATTTAAGGAATTGGGGAATGTTGGGACTAACAGTTTGTCTTCCGATACCAATCACTGCAACATTTATTCTGTTACTGGGAGCTGTGCTGCCTAGTAAATAGGATGGTAGTACAGTCGGCATGGCAAATGCGCCAACTGTTCCTAAAGCAGTCTTTTTTAAGAAAGTCCTTCTGTCTCTTTTCATATTAATCGCTAATTAGTTGTGGTTTTATGGTTTGAGAAGTTATATTGCAGTTATATATCTTGTCACATTTGCTCTGGTAATGGGCAATAATTGCCGGTACATTTCTTATCATAAAAGAAAATTAAATGTTTTGTTTTAACTATATAATTAGTAAATTTGATAGCATCAATAGAGTATTATAAAGATAGGAAAACTAGATTTCATGACCTATAACAAATCTATAAAATATGAAAAATTCGAAGATTTCAAGACGCAAGTTTTTAGGCACTGCTGCAACCGCGGCAGCATTTGCTGCGGTCCCTTTTAATTATTCCTTCGCAATTGGAACTCAGGGTAAAAAGCCCAATTCCAAAGTTGCCGGTGTTCAATTAGGTCTTACTACCTATTGCTATCGCAGCATTCCACACAGTGCCGAGGAATGCCTCGGATACATCCTGCAGGCTGGAGTCAGTTCGGTTGAGATGAGAAGTGTCCTTGAAGAAAGTCTGGGTCTTCCTCAAGGCCCCTCAAGACCAGCTCGCGGTGTTGAATTGTCTGAAAAGGAGAAGGCTGAACGTGCAAAAGCCACAGAAGGTCTAAGAGAGGCACAACGTAAGTGGCGTTTATCTTTACCCATGCAAAAGTATGCAGATATCCGCAAGATGTACAATGATGCCGGGGTGAATATCCACATTGCCAAATTTGCACCCTCATCGTGGTCAGACGAAGAGATAGACTATGCATATAATGCCGCCAAAGTTCTTGGGGCTTATGGCATAACGGATGAATTCACTAATGAAGCCAGTCAGCGACTGGGTAAATTTGCTGAAAAGCATAAGAGCCTGGCTATCTATCATACCCACGGACAATTTGGACAACCCGGCTTTGACATCGATAAGTACCTTGCATATTCTCCGGCCAACAGGCTAAATCTTGATGTTGGTCACTATTTCGGTTCTACCGGGCTGCATCCCAACAACGTTTTAGAAAAATATCACGACGTTATCCCGAGTATACACGTGAAGGATAAAACAGGACCAAAACACAGCCAGCCTAACACCAATATGCCGTTTGGCAAAGGGGAAACACCGATTGCCGATATTCTGCTGCTGATTAAGAAGGAGAAATGGCCAATCAATGTTGACCTTGAACTGGAATACCCTATTCCGGAGGGTTCGGACCCGGTTAAAGAAGTTACAAAGTGCATTGAATATATGAGAGCAATCCTTGAATAACGTTCAAAATCGGTAAAAAATGAGATTCTTACTTTTAATGACTTTGTCTTTATTAATCTTTTTTTCGAATATTTCCTTCGGACAGAACAAAAATAAGAAAATCACTGTCACCGGTATCGTTCTGGATGCCAAACAGAAACCGGTTGAAGGTGCTGCTATTTTTATTGATAAAATAAAAACTAACTCCGTATCTGATCAAAGGGGATATTATAAAGTTAAAGTCAGCCCTGATTCTAAAGAGATTTTGGTTTTCACCCTTTTTAATGGTGCTTCTGAAGAAGCAATTAATGGGAGGACAACTATTAATTTCACGCTGACAGACAAATCCACAGAACCCGCAAATAAAGTTAAAAACGATCAAAATGAAACTGTTAATGTCGGTTATGGCACTGTTCAGAAAAAAGATGTAACAACCCAGGTTGGAGTTATTGACGGCCAGGATCCAAAGTTTGCCTCATATCAGAGTATTTATGATATGATTCGCGGCAGGATTCCTGGTGTTGAGGTTACCGGGAAAAGTATAAAAATTTCGGGATCTTCTTCTCTGAATATCAGCACCGAACCTCTTTTTGTGGTTGATGGTGTTATTGTAAACAATATTGATGATATCTCTCCACAAACCGTAAAATCTATCGAAGTACTTAAAGGTCCGGCAGCCTCAGTTTATGGGACAAGAGGTGCCAACGGAGTAATCCTTATAACACGTCTCTCCGGAAAAGACAAAAAATAACTAAATTGTATCCGATATTTAACCCGGGCTTTCATTTGTGATAGATTTGGATTTAATGTTTCATTCATAACCTACATGTCCCGCAAAAACATAAATTATCAATGGATTACTACAAGTCTGTTTTTTGTGGTTTATTTCTTCTATTTTATAATATTTAATCGCTATCACCTCATTTATCTGGAACAAATTCAATTATTTCGTTTCGATGGAGATTATTTTAAAGATTTTCTTTCGAGGCCGGGTGGTTTGGCAGAACTTACAGGTGCGTTTCTGACCCAATTTTTCCTTTTCCCATTTGTCGGGGCTTCAATTATAACAATGGCAGGGCTTGCGGTATATGCAATTACTATGGACATTTTCCGTAGGCATAAGGTTAATGGTATGCTCTGGGCATTTGTGCCGGTGCTTCTTCTGGCAGCCCTACATAGTTATCATCTGTATACGCTGGCTTATACCATTGGGTTTGTTGTTTCTATCGGATATTTTGCAGTCTATATTTCCATACGGAATAATAAGTTGCGTTATTTTTTTGTGTTAACCGGCTGGCTACTGTTGTACTTTATTGCAGGTGGATACGCACTTTTAGCGATACTACTCTGTTTCATTCACGAATTGTTCTTTGAGCGGAACCATTCCCGTTTTATAATTGCTTCGGTATTTCCAATACTCGTCTTATTTGTTCCGTACCTTTCTTCACATTTCATTTATTATATAAAAGAGGGAACGGCATGGACATTCTTCCTGCCTTTTTTTATTGGAGCACCTTTTATATACATTCTGATTTTTTTATTAGTTTATTATCTTTTAGTTTTAACCATCGCTAAGGTGTGGTTAACTTATTCAAAAACTGAGGTATTTTTACCTGGATGGAACTGGAAAACCATTATGGCTGGAACCTTAGTGATAGTTTGTTTGGCAGGAGGTATTATCAAATATACCTATGACAGGAAAACAGAAATTTTGCTGGGAATTGATCATTGTGTACAACGTTCTGATTGGGATGGAGTATTGAAACTTTCTTCTGCCAGTCCGATTTCGAACCGCATGGTTATGCATTTTACTAATCTTGCTCTTTACAAAACAGGTCACATGGACGATCAGATGTTTCATTACCCGCAAGCCGGATCAGGGGGCTTATGGCTTGATTGGGGACAAGATTGGGTAATAGCGTTTTTCGGAGGTGAAATATACTATCATCTTGCTTACAACAGCGAAGCATATCGATGGGCTTTCGAGGCCATGGTAGCAAAAGGGCCAAATCCACGCTCTCTTAAACGTCTGGCTGTCACCAGCCTGGTCAACGATGACATTAAACTTGCTGAGAAATATCTTAAGGTGTTGGATCAAACCCTTTTTTACCGGAAATGGGCACAGCATTACCTGTTATATGTCAATCATCCGGAACGTTTGGAAGAGGATAGGGAAATTTCCGAAAAACGCCATTTCGAAATCTACTCTGATTTTATTAATTCTGATAATTTTGGAGTCAGGTTACCCCAATTACTTGCAGACCACCCTGATAACCGTATGGTCTTTGATTATCTTATGGCTTCGCTTCTTCTTGAAAAAAATTTAGGTGGTTTTGCAGCAAATATTTATCGGTTAAAAGAATTGGGGTATAAAACAATACCGGTACATTACGAAGAAGCACTGTTGGCGTATATGAGTTATGCGAAAAAGAATATTGTTCCTGAAGGATATACTATCAGCATGGCTACCCGTAACCGTTTATCAGATTATGCAAGCACGATTTATTCTTTTGGTGATAATACCGATATGGCGGCCAAAGCAATGTACAGTAAATTTGGGAAAACCTACTGGTACTATTTGAAATTCATTAATAATCAACCCAAGTAAAAGGATGCTGGAAAAACTAAATAAAGAAATTCATGCTAAAGCACTGCACAATGCAAAGGTATTTCTATTTATTTTAACCGGCATAATTCTCAATGCCTGTTCAGGTAAAATATCAACATTCACAGAGGCCGAAAGGGAAGTGCACATTTTACCCGATTACTCAGGAATTACTCTTCCTCCAAACATTGCTCCGTTAAACTTCACTATCAACGAAAATGCGGAAAAGTACCTGGTAAGGATATTCGAAGATGGAGGGGAGACCATAACTATAACATCATCAACTGGAAATATCCGTATTCCTGAAGGAAAATGGAAGAAGCTATTACAGCGATGTAAGGGAAAGGATATGTTCGTTGAGGTATTTATAAAAAAAGATGGCGGCTGGATGAAGTTCCCTGCAATAATCAACCATGTTGCGGTTGATCCGATCGACAGCTATGTGGTGTACCGGTTGATCGATCCCGGATTTGAATTCTGGAATAAAATGGGAATTTACCAGCGATGCCTGGAGAATTTTGTCGAACGTCCGATAATGATAAATAATATGAGTGATGACAACTGTATGAATTGTCATTCGTTCTGTCGCAATAACAGTAATACGATGATGTTTCATATGCGGTCAAAATATGCTGGTACTGTAATTTACCGTGAAGGGAAATTGAAGAAAGTGAATACAAAAACCGATCAGACTCTTTCACCGGGCGTATATCCTGCCTGGCATCCCGGTGGGCGATATATTGCCTTTTCAGTGAACCAGATACTCCAGACTTTTCATTCCGTACGACAGATCAAAGTTGAAGTGACTGACACTCTATCGGATTTAATAATTTATGATGCAGAGCAAAATACTGTATTTACCAGCCCTGCAATAACATCAAAGGACCGGTTCGAGACCTTTCCAACCTGGTCGCCCGACGGTAAATATTTGTATTTTTGCAGTGCCAGAGCATTATCTTTAGCTCAATATAATCAGATCCGTTATGATTTACTCCGTATCCCTTTCGATACTGCAACATGCCAGTTTGGTGCTGTCGATACAATTGTAAATGCTTCGTCTGATAGACACAGCGTATCATTTCCAAGGATTTCTCCCGATGGAAGATACTTGCTATTTTGCATGTCAGATTTTGGGAATTTTTCTATCTGGCACGCTGAAAGCGATTTATTCCTGAAGGACCTTGAGTCAGGTGAAGTATCAAAACCTGATATCAACAGTCCACAATCCGAAAGCTACCATACCTGGTCATCAGGAGGTCGCTGGATTGTTTTTAGCAGCCGCCGTATCGATGGGCTTTATACACGACTGTATTTCAGCTATTTCGATACCAATGGTAAAGCACACAAACCATTTTTGTTACCACAAAAAGATCCGGAATTTTACACTACATTCCTGAAATCCTATAATGTACCGGAACTAATCACTACAGCTGTTGAATTAAATCCAAGAAAATTGATGAAAACAGTTCATTCAGAACCGATAAGAGCTACTTTTAAAGATATTTCCCCATAATCTTCAATGAAACCCTTGAACTTAACGTACAATATTTGCTGTTATGTTCAGTTGAAAATAGTAGTTGCCATGGGATAGGAATGCCCAAGTGTAAAAATCACCATGTTATAGTGTATTGATTATTAGATATGTAAAAAAGAGGAGAGGGTAAAAATTAGGGTTTTAGAAAACTAATAAATATATTTGTGTTAAACTACGACATCGAAAAAAGTAATTTTTAGAGGTACCCATAAGTTAATATATTTGAAACTGGGGTATGCACATATCACGTACCTCGGTATTTGGATATTGTATTTTTAACTCCTCGATAATAATTTGAGAACCTTAATAGAAATTAATATGGAAAATAAAACACGTCGTGATTTTTTGAAAAAATCCCTTCTGACAGGGGTAGGTTTGATTACTCTTCCTGAAATACTAAGGAATTCTGCATTAGACGCCGGATCACCAAATAAGCTCATTCAGTTTGCGCAGATCGGTTGTGGCCGGCAGGGAACTGGTGACTATACAGGAACAATGAAACATACTGACCTGTGCAGAATGGTTGCCGTATGTGACCTTGACTCACGCAGAGTTGAGATAGCAAAAAAGACCGTCGAGGAGTTCTATAAGAATAAAGGTGAAACGAATGTTGAAGTGAAAACCTATCATGACTTCCTTGAGTTGCTAGCTAATCCGGCTATTGACGCAGTAATCGTCAGCGTTCCTGACCATCAGCATGCATTTGTTGCGATACAGGCTGTACTTGCAGGGAAAGATGTTTATGTACAGAAACCACTTACTTATTCAATCGCAGAAGCTATTGCTTTGAGGACTGCGGTTAAGGCAAAAAAGAGAATTGTTCAGACCGGGAGTCAGCAGCGTTCGGAAAAACCATGGAATACATTTCGTGTTGCCACTGAAGCGGTGCGTAATGGTCGTATCGGAAAGCTTCAGACTGTAAAAATAGGCATCGGGGTAGACAAGCCTAAGGGTGTCAGGCCATCATCTCAAACTCCACCGTCAACATTCGATTATGAACGCTGGCTCGCAGCAGCTCCTGATCAACCCTATATGGAATTCAGGTGTCATCCGCAGGACAGCATCGATGGAAGACCAGGCTGGATCACAACTGAAGACTTTGGCCTTGGGATGATAACCAACTGGGGGGCTCATCATATAGATATAGCTCATTGGGCTATGGGAATGGAGCTCAGCGGGCCCTTGTCGGTAGAGGCGAAAGCAGATTTTATGAAAGACGATGTATGGACAGTTCATACTACTTACCATGCAGAGATGATGTATCCGGGCAATATAAAGGTGATACTTGATAATAAGTTTACCAATGGTATTCAGTTCGAAGGATCTGATGGAATGGCCTTTTGTGCACGTGGAAGTGAGAGGGCAACCAAAAGCGACCCTGTTTCAACTGTTGATAATAAGAAAGGTCCTCTTTATGCCAGCAACGATAAAATTCTTTATCCCAGGGTAGGTCCGGAGGGCAAAATATGGATGCCAAGTGCTGACCATTACCGTAACTGGCTCGAAAGCATTTTAAGCCGTAAGGATCCCATTGCCCCTGTTGATCAGTCCTCACGAAGTCTTGAGGCGTGTGCCGTAGCATGGATAGGAATGAAGTTGAACCGCAAACTGACATGGGATGCGAAGAAAGAGAAGTTCACCGGTGATAAAGAAGCCAATGCAATGCTGGCACGAAAAGCCCGTAAACCTGAATATGACATTGCTTTAATTATGAAGAAGGCAGGATTGGCTTAAACCTGAACCCGAACTGTACACTTATACTGCAGCAAAACCCTCCCCAATTTAAGGAGGGTTTTCATTTTGAGTTTCATCCGGATAAAAAGTAAGCAGTAAGTAGTTACATAAGAGTTACATAAGAGAGAGAGTATGAAGTAGAGGGAGAGTTCGTGTGTTTAGCAGGATAAGAGGTCAGCCTGATGAAGTTGTAAAATTTTCTGAAGAGGCGAAGGAGCGAACTTTGATTTTCATCAGCAAAATGAATCCGTATATCCGCCAGACCTCGATAAGTGAACCAGACAGGAAAGGTAAGATAATTACAAAAGTTTCGTATAAAGCAGAAAAAGGACAGCCAATTCTGATCCCATTACTGAAATTTATTTCGGAATAAACCTCTGTGTCTCTGTTTCTTCTCTGTGTCACTCTGTGAAAGTTTTTTTTGTTACACAGAGATCACAAAGGATACACAGAGATTATAACTTTGTGTACCTTCGTGTCTTTGCGCCTTCGTGGGGAACTTTAAAAATTCATATGATAACTTAACTTTAATATTATGAAAATAAAGCTATTGGTTCTTTTTTTTCTTGTTGGATTGACAAGAATTACTACTGCACAGTTGCCACAAGATGTGTACAAGAAACCTCTTAAAGAAGTACTAACCGATTTAGAGAAAAAGTATAATATTAAGTTTGAGTATAGTGAAAGCTTAGTCAAGGGGGTAGATGTTTTATACCCGACATGGCGTTACAGGATTGATACTGAAACAACACTTACCAATATCCTGATGCCTCTCGATATGGTCTTTCAGAAGAAAAGCGATAATGTTTACCAGATTGCAAAATTCGAATATTATCGTAAAACATTCGAGGAAGGGAAGAGGCACCTCGATCAGCTCCTTGCAAGCTACCCTACAGTACAGGAATGGGAGAAGCGAAAAGCAGAGCTTAGCAGCTGTTTCCTCGAACAATTGAGGCTTTCTCCACTTCCGAAAAAGACTCCTCTTAATCCGATTTATACTCAAAAACGGGTGATGGATGGCTATACTATTGAGAATGTTGCTATTGAGACATTACCCGGAGTTTATCTTTGTGGTTCTCTATACCGTCCTTCGAAAGGGAAAGGCCCTTTTGCGGCAGTACTCAGCCCTCACGGTCATTTCCCAAGTACAGACATGAATGAATATGGTCGTTATCGCCCCGATCAGCAATATCGTTGCGCGACCTTAGCAAGGATGGGAGCAGTTGTTTTCAGCTATGAAATGTTTGCCTGGGGTGAATCGCTGCTTCAGGTTGAAAAAGAGGTACATAAAACCGGACTGGCTCTGACAATGCAAACATTGAACAGTATCAGGGTACTCGATTTCCTTACTTCGTTGCCTTATGTCGATCCAAAAAGAATCGGTGTTACTGCTGCCTCCGGAGGTGGTACTCAATCTTTTCTTATAACTGCCCTGGATGACCGCATTGCGGTTAGTGTTCCGGTTGTGATGGTATCCTCATCTTTCTTTGGAGGTTGCCCTTGCGAAAGCGGATTACCAATTCATTCATGTACCAATCTTGGAACAAATAATGCTGAGATCGCTGCTATGGCATCACCTCGCCCGATGTTAGTGGTTTCTGAAACAAGCGACTGGACACAGACCGTTCCGGCCATAGAATTTCCTTATATGAAAAAAGTATACAGCCTTTATGGCAAACCAGAAAATGTTGAGAATGTTCATATTGAAAACGAGGAACATAATTATGGTATTACAAAACGTCTGGCCATGTACGATTTTATGGCACGTCATCTGGGACTGAATATAAATGCTGTTAAAGACAAAACAGGTAAAGTTGACGAATCGAAATGCACCATTGAGAAATATGATGCAATGCTGGTATTCGGAAAAGAGGGTAAACTGCCTGCGAATGCACTTAAAGGTCCGGAGGCGATATGGGAGGTGCTGAGGTCGTTGCAAAAATAGACCCCCAAAGCCCCCATTCAATTATTGTACTTTTAACAATCGTAAAGAAGGCGAACTTCAATTTTTAATATATATTTGTATCTTAGACAAAATTTTAAACCTGATCAAAATGAAAAAACAAAATTTACTTGCAATTGTGTTATTGATTGCCCTGACCGGTATTATATCATCAGTTTTCTATTCATGCAAAACAACCAGCCCGGCAAAATCATCTTCAGTCAAAACTACGCTTCAGAAGAACATAGGGCTTCAGCTTTATTCTATTCGCGATTCCATCAAAAGGAATGTTCCTGCTGCCATAGAAAAGGTAGGAAAAATGGGCTATAAATTTGTTGAGCCTGCAGGTTATGCCGATGGGAAAATATATGGTATGGATCCGGTTGCATTCAAAGATCTTTGTAAGAAATACGGAATGATTGTTCTGAGCGCACATGTGAGCCAACCGTTGCCTACCGATGCTACAAGGGTTAAAATAATGGCCTGGTGGGACGCCTGTATTGATGCACATATTGCTGCCGGGGCTAAATACCTGGTGCAGCCGTCAATGGGAGGCGATGCATATAAAGACCTTGCTACTCTTAAGAAGTATTGCGATTATTTTAATGCAATCGGAGAAAAATGCAAAGCTAAAGGTCTTCAGTTCGGCTATCATAATCATGATAAAGAATTTTCTACTAAGCTAGACGGACAGACTATCTATGATTTCATGCTTACAAATACCGACCCCGCCAAGGTAATGTTTGAAATTGATCTTTACTGGGCGGTTATTGGTAAAGCTAATCCGGTAGATTATTTCAATAAATACCCGGGAAGATTTAAACTTTGGCATATAAAAGATGAAAAAGAGATAGGCGCCAGCGGAATGATGGATTACCCTGCTTATTGGGCATTAGCGGCTAAATCAGGTATGGAATACGGAGTTGTTGAAGTTGAAAGATATAGCTTTGATGAGTTTACAAGCTGCAAGAAAAGTATTGATTTCCTGAATGCTGCAGACTATGTTGTAATGCCTAAAAAGAAATAGCTGATTATTAATTAGTTTTCTTATTTAAGGGAAGATCATAGAAATAGTTTTTATGTGATCTTCCCTTTTTTTTCTTATATTTATTCCTCACCAATCTATCAAAAAAGATGAAGATCAGGATTATTTTTTTCATTTTTATGACATTGTCACTTGCAGGATGTCAGAACAATTATTTTACAGCAGAAGATTATCAGTCAGTTCTGAAAATAGATTCTCATGTTCATCTAAACAGCGATAAGGGTTTCTTTGAAGATCAGGCTATGAAAGATAATTTTATTCTGATCACTCTGGGGGTCGATCATTCAGATTCTGCTTCGGTAAAACAGCAACTTGATTATGCACTTTTATCAACGAAGAAATATCCCGGAAAGGTTTTCTACGGCGCAACATTTTATTTTGATACGGCAGGATGGGGAACAGATGGATGGAGCAAAAAAGTTATTTCTCACCTGAATACCGATATTTCGGGAGGGGCAATTTCGGTCAAGATCTGGAAAAACATCGGAATGACTGTTACCGACAGAAACGGTAAGTTTATTATGGTTGATGACCCTGCGATTGAACCGGTGATAGATTTCATAATCAGTAAGAATCTGCCTATCACAGGCCACCTTGGTGAACCGCGTAACTGCTGGCTTCCTCTGAACGAAATGACGGTAAGTAGCGACAGTAGTTATTTTGCCCGCAACCCGCAGTACCACATGTTCCTCCATCCGGAATATCCTTCTTATGAAGATCAGATAAATGCACGGGATCACCTTCTTGAGATGCATCCAGACCTGAAATTTATCGGGAGCCACCTTGGCAGTCTCGAATGGAACGTTGACGAACTCGCCAAAAGGCTCGATAAGTTCCCGAATTTGGCTGTTGACATGTCTGCCCGCATCTGCCATCTTCAATACCAGTCAGCCAAAGACCGCGAAAGAATTCGTAATTTTTGCATAAAGTATCAGGACAGGCTATTGTACGGTACCGACCTTGCAGATAGCGGGACCAATAATGGTGAAGGGCTTGCAAAAAAGATACATGAAACCTGGTTTGATGACTGGAAATATTTCACTACAAAAGATGAGATGACTTCAGATTTGTTCAAAGGGAAATTTGTTGGACTGCAGCTTCCGAAAGAGGTAGTCAAAAAAATATTTAGTGAAAATGCGATCAAATGGTATAAGCTGAATAAATTGGCTCAATAAAAAGTTTCTTTTCAAAAAATATTTGCTTATATTTACACGTGAAAGTACACGAGTAAGTAATTGTAATGATTAAATTAAAATACAGATAACTAATCACTTATCCCAATCACAATGAAGACAAGACCACATCACTTAAATCAGAATTTCACTCAGCCCTTCCTCAATTATTTTTTGAGGACGATACTGATATTTTATATTGCTGTACCACTTCTCTTTTTGACCCGGTGCAAAACAGATAAAACTGCCATTTCTGAAGCTGGAGTACCGGCATTTCATAGATGGGCGCCAACTCCGCCAATGGGATGGAATAGCTGGGATTGTTATGGTCCTACAGTTGTTGAAAATGAAGTAAAGGCAAACGCTGATTACATGTCTAAGAACCTTAAGAAATTTGGCTGGGAGTATATTGTTGTGGATATACGCTGGTATGTTGAAAACGATAAAGCCGGTGGTTATAACGAAGATAACCCGATATACATCCTTGACGAATATGGCCGTTTAACTCCGGCTCTGAACCGCTTCCCTTCAGCGGCAAACGGTAAAGGATTTAAACCAATTGCTGATTATATCCATAGTAAGGGTCTCAAATTCGGAATCCATATGATGCGGGGTATCCCTGTTATAGCTGTAAAGAAGAATACACCTATTCTAGGCAGCAGCGCTAAGGCCCAGGACATCTATACAACTGAGGGACAATGCATGTGGCTCAGGGATATGTACACAATTGTTGCAGGTAAACCAGGGGCACAGGAGTACTATAATTCCCTGTTTCAGTTATATGCCTCATGGGGACTTGATTTTGTAAAGGTTGATGATCTTTCAGGACGCACCAAAGAAATTGAAATGGTGAGAAAAGCCATTGATAATTGTGGAAGGCCGATAGTAATAAGTATTTCTCCGGGCGGAGACAGGCCGGAAACGGCTGACTTTCTGAAGAATAATGTAAATATGTGGCGCACTTCGGATGATTTCTGGGATAACTGGCCGCAGCTTAAGAATCAGTTTTCAATTCTTCCCCGGTGGGTTTCACTTGGCGTTAAAGGTTGTTACCCTGACGGTGACATGCTTCCTCTTGGTAAAATAGGATTAAGGGCCGAACGCGGACAGCCACGTATGAGCGGATTCACGAAAGATGAACAATATACTTTAATGTCACTGTTTGCCATTTTCCGCTCACCATTAATGTTTGGAGGTGATCTGCCCAGCAACGATGAATTTACATTATCATTGATGACCAATAAAGATGTTCTGGAAGTAAACCAGCATAGTATTAATGGTAAGCAGCTTTTCAGGGAAAATGACCTGATTGCCTGGATTGCCGACGATCCGAAGACAGGTGATAAATACCTGGCCCTTTTTAATGCCTCCGATCAGCAACCATTTTTAAAAGGTCAGGATACACTTGGTATTGCGGTACCTGATGCAATTCCGATAACTGTTAAATTTGATCAGCTCGGTTTAACAGGAACTCATACTGTTAAAGATTTATGGAGCGGGGAAAAGCTTGGAAAATTCACAAATGAATTCACCCCGACCATTAACCGTCATGGTGCCGGACTGTATAGAATACATTGAAAACGAATTAAAACCTTTTACAATGAAACAACTGAAAACCTTAATACTTTTTGTTGCATGTCTTGCATTCACTGTTTTTGCATCTTCCCAGATTCCTCAGCTTAAAAATAATGGAAAGACAACCCAGCTGATTGTGCATGGAAAGCCATTCTTAATGTTAGCCGGAGAAGCTAACAATTCATCCGGATCGAATATTGCACACATGGAAAAAACCATGAAAGCATTGCGGGAAGACAATCTGAATTCGCTATTAGTGTCTGTTTCATGGGAAATTGTTGAACCACAGGAAGGAGTTTTTGATTTTAGCTCTATGGATGAACTAATCAGGGTTGCCAGGGAAAACGATATGAAATTGTGCATTTTATGGTTTGCCTCGTGGAAAAACGGTTTTTCACCATACGCACCAATATGGGTTTTGAATGATACAAAACGTTTTGTCAGAGTGAAAGATCAAAAAGGGCAGAATACAAGAACCCTGACTCCTTTATGTATCGCCACCAGGGATGCTGATGCTAAAGCATATGCCGCATTAATGAAACATATCGCATCGGTCGACAAAGAGAAAAATACCGTCATTGTCATGCAGATAGAAAATGAGGTGGGTGTTCTTCGTCAGATAAGAGATTTCAGTGAGGAGGCTAATAAGGCTTTTGCTTCACAGGTACCGGATGTATTAATTCAGTATATGGTGAAAAATAAGAACACACTTGAGATTGAACTGAAAACTGCCTGGGAGAAAAATGGTTCAAAAACCAAGGGTACCTGGAGTGAAGTTTTTGGAATAGGCGATGATGCTGATCTTTTCTTTATGGCCTGGAATTATTCCCGTTATGTGAACACAATAGCTGAAGCCGGTAAGAAAGAATACAACCTGCCGATGTTTGCCAACTGCTGGATGCCTCAACCACGGCCAAATCCCGGTAAGCCTGGAAATTATCCGAGTGGCGGCCCTATAGTTTCTGTTCTTGATGTATGGAAAGCAGGAGCTCCTTCGGTTGACATGCTGGCACCCGATATTTATGGAGCTGATTTCAAGGATCAGGTCAATAACTTTCACAGGGCCGATAATCCCTTGTTTATACCGGAAACCAGCACAACAGAAGGACCGGCAAGCTGGGCATTTGCAGAACACGATGCCATCTGTTTTTCTCCATTCGGAATTGACAACAGAGGAAGTGCCATGTCCAGAGAGTATGTACTTTTGAACCAGTTGATGCCGGTCATTACACAATTTCAGGGAACAGGAAAGATGTTCGGGATTTATAAACACCGTGGAGATTCTACAACAGGTCGTGAATTCAGGATAAACAGCGATGTTAAAGTTACTGTTAATTACCAGCGTGGATTTCAACGTCCTCCTTCTGCAGAAACTCCGGTTAATCCGCAAGCCCAGCAGGCACAGGAACCACCATCGTATGGCATTTTCATACAAACCGGTGAAAACGAATTTATTGTCGCCGGATTTAACCTTTCTGTTTCTGCCACTTCGACTAATCCGAAGAAGGAGGTCTGGTTAAAAGATGCTTGGGAGGGAGCCTATGAAAACGGAATATGGAAACCAAAAGCACTTCATAATGGAGATGAGGCTGGTTTTTTACGCGGAGATAATCCCTCTTACGGCATAAGGGCATACCGTTCTAACCCGTCAGAACCTGCAATATTTAATTTTAAGGTGTTGGTTTATGACAGGTAGATTAATCCGTCTTTAACCGGGAACGGGAATCTTCAAAACTGATATATTTTGTTTAGTTTTACAAGTGTATTTAATCATTTTTTATGGTCAACATAAGGCAATCAGATATTGCAAAAGAATTAAATGTATCGCGTGTTACCGTTTCTAAAGCCTTAAGAAACCATCCTGATATTTCTTCAGAGATGAAAGAAAAGGTAAATGAAGCAGTAAAAAAGATGGGATATGTTCCAAACTTAATTGCAAAACAGCTTAACTCAAGAAAGACTTTTACCATTGGAATAGTTGTACCTGATCTTGAAAACAGCTTCTTTTCTTATGTTGTCGACAGTATGATAGACTATGCAACCGAAAAGGATTATCGTGTAATTCTGACTATCTCACGCGAAAAAGAAAGTGTCGAGAAACGGAATATTGAAAACCTGATAGGAATGAGAGTAGATGGATTACTTGTATGTAACTCACAGGAAACTAAAGATACATTGATATACTCCCAGATAAAAAGGATGAAGATCCCCTTGGTTTTTTTCGACAGGACGGTTGCCGATGCCGGTTTTTCAAGCGTGGTTTTTGACGATAGAGCGGGTGCTATATCATCTCTTGATAAGGTAATCGGGACAGGTTTTACCAGGATTGCTCATTTTGCCGGGTATTCAGGCATTAACATTGGTAAAGAGAGGTGTGAAGGGTATCGTGCATCACTTGAAAAACATGGAATTCCTGTGAGAAAAGATTGGATCATTGAGGGCGGTTATGAGCTAAAAGATGGCCAGAGTTCCTTTATGAAACTTTTAGCTCAGGGTGATTTGCCTGAGATAATATTTACAGTTAACGACAGGGTTGCGCTGGGCGCTTATAAAGCTGCAAAGGAAGCCGGTCTCAGGATTCCCGAAGATATAGGGATATTTGGTTATGGGTTCAATGAAATTACCGACTTCTTTGATCCCCAGCTGACTGTAATTAACCAGGATCCCAGGAAAATGGGGCTGGAGGCTACTAAACTCCTTTTAAACGAGATTGAGAAAAAAACTAAAAACGGTCAGAGTAAAATTTACATCGAAGAAGAATTCCTTTGGAGAAAATCTGTTAAGCGTAAAGTGAAAAAGTAAATATTGCTTATTTTTGCAGGCTTTTAACAGCAGTACCGGTTAATTTCAATTTTCTTTAGATATTCTCGTACATGATTACGGTGTCAAATCTTAGTATCCAGTTTGGAAAACGTACATTATTTCAGGATGTTAATCTGGTTTTTACCCCCGGCAACTGTTACGGGATAATTGGTGCCAATGGTGCAGGAAAATCAACATTTCTGAAGATGCTTTACGGAGAGGTGGAAAACCGTACAGGATCAGTGTCGTTTGGACGAGGAGAGAGGTTGTCTGTCCTGAAACAGGACCATTTTGAATTCGATGAATGTGTTGTGCTCGATACCGTTATGATGGGACATACTCAGTTATGGAATATCATGAAAGAAAAGGACAGCATTTATATAAAAACTGATTTCTCAGACAAAGACGGAATCAGGGCATCCGAACTGGAAGAAAAATTCACTGAGATGGATGGTTGGAATGCAGAGAGCAATGCTGCCAGTTTGTTGAGTGGTTTGGGAATTAAAGAGGAACAACACCATAAATTGTTAAAAGAGCTTACCGGAAAAGAAAAGGTGAAAGTGCTGCTGGCTCAAGCCCTGTTCGGAAAACCAGATAATCTTTTGCTGGACGAACCTACCAATGACCTTGATCTTGAAACAGTAAACTGGCTTGAGCATTACCTGTCTGAATTTGAAAATACGGTGTTGGTAGTATCGCACGACCGCCATTTCTTAGATTCGATATGTACGCACATCGTCGACATTGATTTTAGCAGGGTACAGCAATTCTCGGGTAATTATAGTTTTTGGTATGAGTCGAGCCAATTGGCCCTCCGGCAGCAACTTGTCCAGAATAAAAAAGCAGAGGAAAAGAAAAAGGAACTGCTGGAATTCATTGCCCGGTTCAGGGCCAATGTAAAAAAGTCAAAACAGACTACCAGCAGGAAAAAAATGATTGAGAAGCTGAATATCGAAGAAATTAGACCTTCGACCCGTAAATACCCCGGTATTATTTTCACGCCCGGACGCGAACCCGGGAATAATATTCTGACAGTGAAGGGACTGAGCAAAAGCGTTGAGGGTAAGACTTTATTCAAAGGCCTTAACTTTACGGTAAATAAAAATGACAAAATAGTTTTTCTGTCAAG
>JBAWXY010000002.1:0-40360 GCA_037143835.1 Bacteroidota bacterium | reverse complement strand
ATATTACTAAAGCAAATCAAATTTATTACAATTTTTAAAAAATCCTAATTTAATTTTAACATATTTTTAATGATTTTTTAATGATTCTTAAATAAAATTATTTTAATAGAACAGAATGATGCTATTTCAAACGTTTTCTATACTGAATTTGCTATAATGCCGAATTTTAGTGTACTTCCTTTTTCTCCTATACTTTTACAGGTATTCAGCTTATCTAATCTGTCTTTCCGAACGCCAGCGAGGAATCTCCCGCTCTTTTTTCTATATCACTGACGAACTTAATGCCCAATCCGGAACATGTGTAATGAACTTTATTTAACCAGAATCCAAAATCCCCATGGTTCCAACCTAAGGGAATCAGATAATGGAAAAACTGTTTCTAAGCCTGCAAAAAAATCTGTATAACCACCATTCAGATCTTCAAGAAGAGGTTTTACCGCAACATTTTTTTTGCTGAGATTAAGGAAGACAATAACTCTGTTTTCATCCTTTTCCCTGTAAAAAGCAAAGACTTTTTCATCTTTGTTTGTACTGATCTTAACCATAGGACCACCTGAATCGCCGTTCCAGAGAGCTTTGTTCTCTTTTTTTAAGGATATCAGATTCTTATAGAAAGAAGTAAGGCTGCAGGAATCCCATCTGATTGTATCACGCACAAAGAATTTTAATTTCTTGTCAAGGCATACTTCCTGTCCGCTATATATTAAAGGTACTCCCTGTCCTGTAAAAATTAAAGTTGCAAACGCTTGCTGTGCATCACCTATTAGTGAGTCAATTGTGCCGGCCCAGGAGTTTTCATCATGGTTAGTCAGAAACTGAAGCCTGTAAACATTGTTCGGATATACTGACCATTCTTTAATATAATATTTCACCAGTTTATTTACACTATCCTTGCCCTGTGCAATATTTTTCATAAGGTGATGCATCTCCCATGCATAATTCATATCAAAACCCTTTTCAAGGAATTTTGTTTCCTCAATTTCTGCAAGCAGCAGGACAGGTTTTATAGCTGTAAGTTCAGTTCTGGCTCTCTCCCAGAATTCTTTTGGTGTATTATGCGGATGATCAACACGGAAACCATCTACCCCCATCCTGACCCAGAAAGACAGTGCTTCCACCATATAATCCTGAAGTCCTTTCTGCGACCAATCGAGCTGAATTACATCAGTCCAGTCTGTTCCAATGGGAGGAGTAAATTTTCCTGTCGCATCTTTTGCATACCATTCGGGATGTTCAACAGTGAGTTTATTATCCCACGATGTATGATTTGGCACCCAGTCGAGCATAACTTTCATTCCAAGCTCATGAGCGTTCCTCAACATTGCTTTAAAATCTTCAAGTGTCCCAAATGCCTGGTTCACATTCATAAAGTCTTTGACCGAATAATAACTGCCCAATTCTCCTTTCCTGTTCAGAACCCCTATCGGGAAAGTTGGCATAAACCATAAGACATCAACACCTAATGCCTTTAACCTGGGAAGATGCTCTGTAAATGCATTAAATGTCCCTTCAGGTGTATACTGTCTTACATTGACTTCATAGAGTACTGAATTCTTTGACCATTCAGGGTGAACTACTTCTGAAATAAAAGGTTTAACTTCCTTCTTACCTCTGAAAGTCGAACATGCTGCAAATGTTAATACCAGAAACAGTAACAGCGCCAGCAGGCTTACAGGGAGCTTTTCCATAATCTTATAAATTAAATTATTTTTTCTTAGTTGATTTTCTGATTTACAATATCTTACCTAAAATAATCTGCCTGAAGTTTTGCGACAACTTTTCCCGACCCTTGTATCCCATAGTCCCTGCCGGATATTACAATTTGCAGCGGTTTATCGGAAAGATTAATAACAATCACATTATCTTTTGTAACCTTGACTTCGAACAGGACACCACGGAAGCGGGCATGAAATGAATATGATTGCCAATTCACCGGAATAAGGGGATTCAGCTGTATCTTACCATTCAGAATCCTCATCCCGCCAAATCCCTCTACGATAGCGAGCCACGTACCTGCCATACTTGTGATATGCAAACCATCGGAGACCTCATTATTATAATCATCAAGATCTAACCTGGCAGTACGAAGATAAAGCTCATAAGCTTTTTCTATATTACCGATCCTTGAAGCTATTATGGAATGAATACAAGCAGATAATGACGATTCATGTACAGTCATCGGTTCATAAAAATCGAAATTCCGTTTTATTGTCTCTGTATCAAACTGCTCTTCAAAGAAGTATAAACCATGCAGGACATCTGCCTGTTTTATAAAGCATGATCTTAATATCCTGTCCCATGACCAATGCTGGTTGATGGGTCTTTCAGCAGAGGGAATAGTGCTTGCCAGTATTAATTCCTTGTCAAGAAATCCATCCTGCTGAAGAAATACTTTGCGTTTATTATCAACAGGAAAGTACATGTTTTTAATCAGGTCTTTCCACCTTGCTGTTTCCTCAGTGTAGTTGAAATTTGTTTTTTTGAAAAGAGCTTTTAGCTTATCCGGATTCTCTTCTTTAAGGATCCCTATATTATTAAGACTATAGGATAATGTCCATACAGCCAATGTATTGGTATACCAATTATTATTTACGTTATTCTCATATTCATTGGGACCTGTCACGCCGAGGATAACATGCTTCTTCAGGTTTTCTGAAAAGGTTGCTCTCTGGCTCCAGAATCGCGAAATACCAATCAGCACTTCCAATCCGTAATCTGCCATGTAATTTTCGTCACCTGTATGCCTTATATAATTGTAAACAGCATAGGCTATTGCTCCGTTACGATGTATCTCTTCAAAGGTTATTTCCCATTCATTGTGACACTCTTCCCCGTTCATTGTTACCATTGGATACAATGCTGCACCTTTCTTAAATCCCAGTTTTTCGGCATTAGCAATACTTTTTTCAAGATGTTTATACCTGTATAACAACAAATTTCTTCCCACTTTCTGATCTGCTGTTTTTAAGAAGAAAGGCAGAACAAATGCTTCAGTATCCCAGTAAGTGCTGCCACCATATTTCTCACCGGTAAAACCTTTCGGGCCAATATTAAGTCTTTCGTCCTTCCCGGTATATGTCTGGTTAAGCTGGAAAATATTAAACCGTATTGCCTGCTGGGCTGACAGATCACCTTCAATAACCACATCCGAAGTAGTCCATATTTTCTCCCATTCTTTAACGTGGCCCAGGAATAGTTTTTCATATCCTTTTGCTTTTGCTTCTTTCAGACGAAGTTTTACATCATCTGCTAATTGTTTCTTCGGGTTATTAAGAGAAGAAAGAACCGAAACGTATTTGTAAAGAACCCACTCCTCTCCTGGCTTAATGTTAATACGGAAGGTGTTGGCTACATATTTTTCCCGATTAATGATAACAGGATTAACAATCATTGTTTTCTTATTTCTTTGCAGCTCAAAACACATTCCGGTTGCAACATGGAAATCTGTTTTCAATGTCCTGGCTGTAAGAACTCCGGTACCATCAGTTATCTCCCTGCTTACCTCTTTCCAGAATTTTTTGCTGTAATTGGTATCTTCATTCCTTACATCTGCATCAATATAAGCAGAGAAGTCAAGCATGCCGGTAAAATCAACAGATTTTACAGAATACCTGATAATCCCAAGATCAGGCTCTGCCATACTGAGGAATCTCCTGGAATTTATTTCAATTGTTTTATTTCCTGTAACAGCTACTTTGAAGGATCTCTCAAGATAACCTTCTTTCATATTGAGGATCCTGGAAAATGTTATGATTCTGGCTGTTGCCAGGTCAATAGCTTTCCCTTCCACTGAAACATCAATGCCGATCCAGTTTGGTGCGTTAAGTACTTTCGCAAAATATTCAGGATAACCATTTTTCCACCATCCTACACGTGTTTTATCGGGGTAATATACCCCTGCAACATAGCTTCCCTGCAGACTATCGCCTGAATATTGCTCTTCAAAGTTGGCTCTCTGTCCCATGTAGCCGTTCCCTATTGAAAAAATGCTTTCCGACTTCCTGTTCATTTCAGGGTCAAATCCCTTTTCAATTATGAGCCATTCATCCTTTTTGTAATAGCTGTTCATAACCGGATATTTTTTTCAATAGTTTTTAATTTTTCAAGGTTCATTTCATTTAAACCTGAAACAACATAATGAGCCTCACTTAAAATCCTTGAGGATCCAATCCCTATACACATCATCCCTGCATTAAGTGCGGCCTGCACGCCTGCAACTGCGTCTTCAAATACAACGCAATTTCCAGGTTCAATGCCGACCATTTTTGCAGCTTTTATAAAAACCTCAGGGTCTGGTTTTGCGTTACTTACAATATTACCGTCTGCCACTGCATTGAATAGTTCCTTAATACCAACCCTTTCAAGGATCATAGGAGTATTTTTACTTGCCGATCCGATTGCCACAAGGATCCCGGCATTTCTGAGTTCATTTATAAATTCAAGACACCCCGGAAGGATATCATCAGGAGTCATCCTGCTTATATAGTTCACATACCAGTTATTCTTAAGAGTTGCATAGTCATGTTTCAGCTTATTGTTCAGCTTCCGGTCTCCGATTTCGAGGATTATCTCAAGAGAATCCATGCGGCTGACCCCCTTCAGCCGTTCATTATCATTTTCAGTAAAGATTATGCCAATCTGATCGGCAAGCTTTTTCCATGCCAGAAAATGGTACTTTGCAGTATCAACAATTACTCCGTCAAGATCAAAAATACATGCACTTGTCCGCATCACAATTATTTTGATTTTGCCTCATCCACGTCATTCACAAAGAGAATAATCACTGCAGCAATGAACATGGAAATACCTCCTGCTACAAGTGCATAAATACTTTCTCCGCTAAAAACATCCCTGACAAGGAATCCTAGGATGCTTGCTGCCAGTATCTGTGGAATAACTATGAAGAAGTTAAAAATACCCATATAAGTCCCCATTTTATTTGCCGGGAGCGAACCGGTAAGGATGGCATAAGGCATTGCAAGTATGCTTGCCCATGCAAGGCCGATCCCAAGCATGGATAATATTAACATCTCCGGGCTATGGAACAGGGTAATGGATATCAATCCCAGCCCTCCTGCAACAAGACTGACAGAATGAGTAATACGTCTGTTTGTCAGCTTTGCCAGGATAGGAAGAAGAAATGCAACCAATGCCGCAAAGCCATTATAAACGGCAAAGAGAACACCAACCCAGTTTGCACCCTGGTTATATAATTCACTTGTTGGATCTTTTGTCCCGTAAAGATGACTTGTTACTGCAGAGGTTGTATAAATCCACATTGAGAAAAGGGCAAACCACGAAAAGAATTGGACAACAGCCAGTTGTCCCATGGTCTTTGGCATCATGAAAAGATCCCTTAGTACAACAACCAGCCCGTTTTTTGTTTTTCTAATGGAAATCAGTCCGCCTGTTATCATCTGAATCAATCCGAAAACGGCGATGCCGGCAGATAGTATGTATAATT
This sequence comes from Bacteroidota bacterium, assembly GCA_037143835.1. Classification (GTDB taxonomy): domain Bacteria; phylum Bacteroidota; class Bacteroidia; order Bacteroidales; family VadinHA17; genus LD21. Next base: position 34,896 of record JBAWXY010000002.1, on the reverse strand, counting down.
CCGCTTCAAGCGAACGGAAATATATAATTACACCGACCAGTATTCCGGCGATAATCCAGTAAATCCCCCGCCTGACAAATGCATTGCTTCCCAGCGATTTAACAGAATCCAATTCTTTATCTTCCTCAGGGTTTTCCTCAGTAGAAAATTCCCTGAGTTGTTCCGGCGAGTATTCCTTTGTTCTGAGCACAGTCCAGAGGACAGCAGAGATGAAGACTGCGCCACCCATATAAAAAGAGAGTTTAACTGATAATGGAATTTGTCCTTCGGGTGCTGTATTTTGAATATGAAACCATTTTGTAAGTATATAAGGCAGTGCGGATGCAATTACTGCTCCGGTACCAATGAAGAAACTCTGTGTTGCAAAACCGGTTGTGCGCTGTTCGGAAGGAAGCATATCGCCGACGAATGCCCTGAATGGTTCCATTGAGATATTTATGGAGGCGTCCATTATCCAGAGCATTCCGGCTGCCATCCACAGGACCGATGAATTAGGCATTATCAGCAGGGATAGTGATGCCAGAATTGCACCTGTAAGGAAATAAGGGCGGCGGCGCCCCAACTTGTTCCATGTGTTGTCGCTCATATGCCCGATTATCGGCTGGATGATAAGTCCGGTAACAGGTGCTGCGATCCACAGGATGGGAATGCTTTCAACTTTGGCCCCGAGTGTTTCAAATATCCTGCTGACATTTGCATTTTGCAGGGCAAAACCAAACTGGATACCGAAGAATCCGAAGCTCATGTTCCATATCTGCCAAAAGGAGAGTTTAGGTTTTGATTTTTGCATGAATAGTGAATTATTTTCTTAATAAATAAAGAAAAAACCTTCCGGTTTTCATTCAAAAATAGGGAAAATGGTTTGATAAATAACCCTTATATCTCATTTATTTTCATGCAGATTGGTGAAATACCCACCACAAAACAGGATACCCTAAATTTCAAACGTTTTCTAAAAAACCGGAAAAAATATTTTTTCCCGGTTTGATACTGCTATTGAACAAGTGTAAACTTAACACTGAATCCGAAGTTAGTGTTCGATGTTGGAAAAGTATTGGCAACAAATGGATTATTCATACTATGATCAGCGAAGATCTGGAGATTAAACCTGTCGCTCAGAACATAATCAGCAGTTGTTCCAATAGTAAATACCTTCTGCCCAACAACCGGCTGGTTTACATTCTCTACCAGCTTCCTTGCAAGTGTCTTATTATCTCGAACCGAAAAATCGAGTCTTAAATTCAGATCACTTTTCAGTGCTCTCTGTCCGCCTCTTGTTTTGATAATTATCTGAACATTATCAAACCTGTATCCCGCACCGAATATAAGTTCATTAATTCTTGCATCAGCTATCTGATTACTGGTAAGATTAAGTGAAACAGTGCGTGATTTTTTCCATTCGAATCTCGTTGTAAGGCTGTTTTTCCAGTTCAGGTCTATATTTATCAGGGGACTGAATTGTTCGCTGATGGACACAACATTTATTTCATATTGCTGGATATAATTGTTCTGAAGGTCCCTTATCCTGTTTATGCCACCGCCATCGACTTCATAACTCATGTTTGTAGTAAATGAACCGATCTGATAAGTGCTTCTGTACTGATGCATCAGGTTCACAGATCTGAATGTTCTTTGTATAAATTCGAACTTCGATAAGCCATCAAAATTTATTCGCCAGTTTGGCATCATTCTTAAAGCCCCGGGAAAAGTTTCAAGTCCCACTTTTTTGGGATTTGATTTTGTATAAGCAGCAATAAATGCCGGTATTAAAACCTCTCTGGAGGTGTTCCCGTATCCGCTTTTAAATGGCCCTTCTACCGGGTTACCAGTTAGCGGATCAGTATAAGGGTCATAACCCGGATCTATCTTCTGTCTTTCCGCGGCTCTCCTTTCCGATATAATAATGGCATTATTCTTAAAAGCTTCAAATGTAGGAGATACGTAATCATTCTCCTTCGATATCTTTTCGAAGGCAGTTCCCCATGAAATAACGGAGATAGAGAAGTTACCGGAAATAATGCGGTTACGCGTACTGTCGGGGAAATTTCCATTATTATCGGCAACATAATATGAACTTACTGCCTCTAAATATCTTCTGTCAGCATTGATATCAATCCTCAAACCAGGAAATGGTTCTACAAGACTGCGGGCAGAAATGTCGAGTTTATTATTGTATGATGCAGGGGTATTAAGCAAAGTATCTGTTGAAATCCAACCATTTGTGACTGCTTTATCAAAGAAGTTTTTATCGCTGTATCCGAGAATAAACGGCCATCCGGGGGCAAGGATGCCATTAGAGTTTGACATTCCCAGGTATTTTGTTCCGGGTGTATATCCGGGAAGGAATTGTGCCTGGGCGGATGTATAAGTCAGACTTACCGACCTCACTCCCATCAAGGCCCTTATCAGATATTCACCTGTAACAGTAAGCGGATTCCTGCTTTTCTTAACCTTACCCTCAACTAACACCCGTGCGCCGTCAGCCTGCTCAGCAGCAGTAAAATTGACCTTGTTCTCATCGACAATTTTCATAATACCTTTCACTTCTTCACCACTCTTACCGACAATCTTAACTTTTACATCCTTAGTTTTAAGATTATGATTAATTGCCTTAACAGCATTCGCTTTAAAATTTACATTATCCCTGGCATATATAACAGTTTTTAATTCAACCTTCATTCTCTGCACTGCATCGGGGCGTGTAATATTTTCAATGTTTTTAAGGAATTTCGATTTGCTGTAGAGTGCTGACATGTTTGCTACTGCGTTTAATGTCAACTCATTATGATTCTTAATCGAGTTCCCCAGATTGATGTTCATGCTGTCAGGGAAAAGCGGGCCTGCAAGCCAGGTATAATTCGCAGAATAACGGGCATTGGCATTTACCCACGAAAGCAGAGGAATCTTATTTACAGGAATTGTATAGGTAACATTAATAAAATGATTATAGGTAGTCGTCCTGCCTAAATTCCTCAGATTAACCATTACCGAATCGCGCCAGTTTTCATAACTGTCGCTGTACCTCTTTTTGTCAACACCTCCGAATGGTTCATCTATCCGGGCAAGGTTTGTAGCGGTGAAATCAAATTTCAACTGCCGGGTAACATCATATTTGAAATCATAAATCCTGCTCCATTCAAAATCCTTTCTGAAGGATGGGGTAACCCTTAGGTATGGGTTGTTTATATTTCTTGTTTTTAATTCATTATAAACCCGGTTCAGATCGGTCCGGAATGATAAGCTTTTTGGAAAAACATAAAAATTAAAGTCTTTAATAAGCTTTAAAACCGGGGAATTTAAAAATTCCACATTCTTAAAGGGCATTACATTAGCAGGTTGTGCTTCGAAATCATAATTAATACCTCCCCTGTAATTCTTCTCAAGATCAATTTCGGTTTTGGTATTGCTTCTGTAAATCTCGTTGTATGTGTAGTTTACAGTGAAGTTTGCAAGGTCCCAGGCATGGGGTTTTTCACCCCGTTTTGTTATACCGGCATTGCTTACCGTAATAGTCTTCCTTCTTGCAAAATCCTCCGAAATAGTCCTTATTGAATCTCTTACGGTTTGATTTTTAGCTCCATCTAACGCATCCTGCAAAGGAATATCAGGATCGAGCGGATTATATTGAGGCTTAATTCTGGTTTCTGAATAACCGACGTATACAGGAAACCTGACACCAATCTTTTCAGGGAAAAATTTTCCCAATTCTACGCTGGATGAAATATCATACTTCATGATCTGCTCCTTGCTTCGTTCATTCACCTTTTTCTCAATACTTCCCCATCCTGGAGTACTGGCTTGTCCGACCATATCGACTGTACCCAGATCGGCAAGACGGGCTTGTAAATGAGCATTGGCAGCCCACCCTCCGTTTTCAATAAAATCGCTGAGTCGCAGTTCATTGATCCACACCTCGCCATATTTGGGATTCCCGTCGTCAGCAGCCTGGTTTCTGGTTTTAATAGGATTCCTCACCCCTATCATAATGACTCTCACATTACTCAGATTAGGGTTCCCGGAAACTGAAATCCGCGCGCCTCCATGCGGATAAACAAAGACATCCGAGACGCTTAATGATGATCCTTGTTCCTGCATTTGCCTGTTGCGTTCCTGTTTAGCATCCTGTAAAACAGACAGATCTATATCAAAGCTATTTTCCACCGGCCACACTTCTTCTCTTTTCCCATCTGAATTATTATCATAACGACCTGGCGGAGTAAGTTTTAAAGGAATCTCGTATTCATAAAAATTACCCTTATAATCCGATCCGATTCTGATAAATGCTGTCAATTCATCATTCTGCAATGGTTGTCCTATCATGGCTTCAGCATGGACCTCCATTCGTAACCTGCGATACTGTCTGATATCGAGGTTGACATTCCGGAAAGCTGCGCGGGCATCCCCATCCTCAAGATTCTGAACCTTAAGCACCATGGATTGTTCGTTGAGCTGCCTCAACTGTGGGTTCTGGGGGTCGGTTATTCTGTTAAATCCGGGCGGTAAAACATAATTAACAGGTTCTTTTCCCGAATTCTCCTCAATACTTACCGAACTTATTTCAAATGTACCATCTGTAGCTTCAGGCACTGTAACCCTTTCGCCACCTTCCATAAATGAAATATTGTATTTCCTCCATTCAGCCCTCACAAGATCAAGTTTCGCAAATCGCATAATAACAGGTTCGCTGAAATCCCTGAGGAACATCCTCATGAAACGAATTGATTTAAAGTCTTTTATCGGACCAACAACTTTCTGATAATCTGTAATAGGGATTTTGAACTGATACCATTTCACTTTAGATCCGCCGGTGTCCGTTTTGGCTGTGTATTCAATTTCATCAACAATATAATTTGATCCTACTTTGAGATCTTCAGGCCTCATACTGACTTTATACTGATAATAACTCTCCGTTTCACTCAATGTATTGTCGCGGTTAATATCTTCCATGTCAGGCAATGTTGAACCGGAAGTAGGATAGGGTTCCTTCGACATCTCTGATGTAGGGGAGTTCCCTTCCTGTCCGTTATATTTTTTGTACCTGTCAAGGATCCCTAACTGCTGATCATCATAATCTGATCCCCTGAAATAATGAAAATCATCACCTGACGGGTCGTTCAATATCTCCTCGTAGGCCTCAGGGCTGGTGATAAGTAATGCTTTCTGAAGATAATCCCTGAAAAAGGACTGTTCATCCTGGTCTCCTAATCCATCAAGTCCAACATCCTGATATAAACGCGATTCAGGAGCATTGTCAAAGGCATGAACCACAGCCTGAACAGTTGGTACTCTTCCCCATGCAGTAGTATCAATATTTTTTACAACAGGTGAACCCGGGAGTCCATTCTCAAAACTTTTCCTTGAATCGCGCAAAATATCTTCAGAAATATTTCCAAGATTAATATACAGGTCTCCCCCCTCATGATTGGGATTTTCAACAAAAGGATCCATCACCCAGAACTTTACATATTGAATATTGGCAGTCTCAAAATCGCTGGTCAGAACCTCTCTCATCATACCTCCCCATCTCGATTTAGGATCATTAAGCTTACCGCCTGAGTTCATCCCTTCAGAATACAAACCCGGATTAGTATCATAGTTATTAGCACCCTTTTCGTCTGGATAATAAGCAAGGTTCAAGACGGTTATATTCGTGGGAATTCCACTGGGGCTTTCTCTGTAAGGGAAAATTTCATTTTCGTATATCTCTCTTACAAAATGGCTTGACTGTTCATCAGGATTTTGTTTAATATGATTTGGGGTTGATGATCCGTTACGTAAAAAAAGCGGGTCAATTACGTACCAGGCTAATTTAGCTCTGTTAAATCCGCTTACAAGGTTGTTATTAAATCTGGCTTCAGGAAAAAGCAGATCCTGCCCCTGCGGAATACTGGCAATTGTCCAGGCATTAAATGATTTAAGATCCAGGGGTATTTCACTGGCTTCAAAATCGTCGATATATGAATTCCCGGCATTTGATATTGCCCTTGAATGACCGGGAATCAGATTAGCAAACTCACCAAAAAAGGAAAATGTTGAAGGAGTTTTTGTGTCGAGAAGCGGTATTTTGTCAATGATCTTTGTGAGTAATTGTGATTGCGATTTGTATGAAGTATTTAATCCCCAGATTGTATTTGAAATCGGTTCCTCGCCAAAGTTGACTTTCTGGGTATATGGTCTTTCTGTCAGGTGAAGTATTGTTCCACCGATATCGAAGTTATCTGAAACTCTGTAGTCGAGATGTGTACCGACAAGAGTTTTTGTCTGGAATCCAAAAAACTGATTGCTTTCCAGAGAAACCTGGATTGGCGTTTGCGATTCAATGAGAGCGCTGTTAATTATTCTTACCGTACCCATATTATAATCAACTGTATAATCAGTATTTTCAGTCAGCGGGACTCCTCCTGCAGTTACCTTTACGGCTCCCTGTGGAATGCTCGATGCATTAAGTCTTATCTCTGATCCTGATTCAGATGAGTATTGTCCTGTCAGTTTGAATTTGTTTTTCTCAGCCATCTGGCGGGCAACAGTTTGAGTTGAATCATAAAGTTCCTGAAAAACATATTTGCTGACCAGTTTAGGATCGGCAATCATTTTTTTAAGATGGGTTCCGAATGGTTCAATTACAGGGAAGATAATTTTCCCCCTGTCAAGCATAACCGTAACGCCATCAATAAAATCAAAATAGCCATCGGGCTCCCTGTCAAGCTGTGAATTCAGATTGTCGAGCCCCATTACCTGCAGGAGTATCTTATCTGCAAGCTTTCCTTCAGGGAGGTAGTTGATTGAATTACCTGTCTTATCGTCCTGATAAAGAACATTCAATTCAAAATCCTTTCTTTCAAGTTTCCCGGAGCCGAGGGAATATACGTTCTTCATCATCAGATCCCACGTTGGCAGTTTGGGGCTTAAGGTGGTTCCTTTAAGTAGTTTAAGAATCAGAGTCTGCGGGGCACTGATCCCGTCAGTTGAAAACTCTCCTACTTTAAATATCTGACCTCCAAGTGTATATTCATAAGCTACTGCAAGAACCTCATCGGTATTCAGGGAAGTGTTCAACGAAATATACCCTAATTGCCTGTTGAAATAATATTCCCTTTCATTAAGTTTTCTGGCGTTTTCTATCTTCTCAAAATCGCGTCCGATCTGGAAACCAGGATATAAAGGGTCAAATGCATTCGTGACCTGGTCAACATCTCTTATCATTCCATAAGAAGTAGTAAGCAGCTCATACAATCTGTTCGTATTATTATCAGGGTACATCATTGCACCCGGGGGTTGCTGAAATGCCGGGATTTTGTTGAAAATATGGTTCGCATTTTCAGCAAGATCCATAAAAGCAACTATATTCCTGTTGCTGGCTTCCTCAAAGCGGCTTGACTTATTTGTGACCCAGACTTCAATCCTCTCAATGTTTATACCTGAACTGACAACCGGCAGGTTCTTCAATGCTTCATCATAAGTATCCCTGAAATATTGTGAAAGAAAGAAATGCCGGTTTGCTTCATACTCATCGGCATACACCTCAAAATCTGTTAATTGAGCGCCTCCCTTAACATCAATTACTGACGATTGTCCCTTTTGCTGCGAAAGTACTGTAGTAATGGTCAATTTTCCGAATTGCATTTCTGTCTTAAGTCCAAACAGACTATAGCTTCCAGTGATCAGGGTCCCGGTAAGAGGAAGTGTAACGTCTCCAACCTCAACTTTTTTTAGTATTTCATCTTCCTTACCTGCATATTGTAGTTTAGTCCTGTTCTCAAACTCAAACATGGCATCAGTATTATAATTGACACCCAGCTGCACTTTGTCACCAATTGTACCGGTGACATTCATCTGAATTTTTTCTTTGAAATCGAATGTAGATATTGTTTGGAGTTTTTCCGAAAGTGCCGGGTTTTGAGTCCGGGAAATATTAATCCCAAAGATCAGTTCAGCTGATCCCTGGGGGATAATATTGATTGTGTTGCTGCCGAATATCTTATCGAATGCTGCACCACCGATTTCGATCTGTGGGATCAGGTTTGACCTGAAATCTGATTCATCTCCGGAAATACGTGATTGCCAGTAGTCGCGTATTGCTCTGCTATACTCATACTTCCGGAATTCTTCCGGGCTCATATGTACAGGTGTCCGATAATCGAAAGCTCCAATTTTCTGATAAAGAATGTATTCATTCTTATCAGGGTCATAAATTACAGTCGATTTAAAATTTGACGGATTATCGAGGAAAAGAGGAGCCTTTTGTTTTGGTTCCCAGGGGATTCCGGAATTATCTTTTAATTTCAAAACTGATCTGCGGGTTGTGTCAACTGCCCCGGCAGCCTGTAAAACAGTCTGACTACTTGCTTCTGTGGACTTTAAGATGAATGAAGCGAACAGTACAAGATATGAAAATACCAGAAGATTTTTATATGATATCCCTGATCCCAATCCGGCTGAAATTCAGAATTACAAGTTTTTAAGCGCTCTCTTAATCATATCCTCCACAGTCAGGTTCTTTTCTTCTCTGACTATTTTATCAAGGACTTTTGAGACAGCGCTTTTGGCAAATCCAAGCATCACTAATGCAGATAACGCCTCTTCCCGTTTTGTATTGTCTGCAAAGGCAAATATTTCGCCACTTCCTGCCTGTTTGCCCAGCTTATCTTTCAGGTCAACAATTATCCTCTGGGCGGTTTTTAATCCAATACCCTTAACACTCTTAAGAATATTTACATCGGACCCAATAATTGCCTTTTCTATTTCACCCGGACTAAGTGAAGAAAGCATCATCCTTGCAGTATTTGCACCAACACCTGTAACAGAAATCAGCAACCTGAAAATATTCCGTTCCTCACTATCCGCAAATCCAAAAAGCTGGTGACTATCCTCCCTGATGACCTCATGCACCAGGAGTTTATATTCGTTTTTCCCTTCAAGTTTCGAAAATGTGGATATCGAAATATTGAGAAGATAGCCGATTCCCCCGGTTTCAAGGGTAAGGAATGTCGGAGTGATCTGGGTTATGGCTCCTTTAATGTAATCTATCATAATTATTGTTCGGCAATAAAAATATCCGGAGGAAGTTCATCAATACGGTCACTATGAATTTCGATATCCTGATGCTTCAAAGGATTTTTTGATATTTCGGCGTAGATCTGCCTGTTTCTGAATATGTCGCAGGCAAGGTAAATTGCCTGACGGAATGAGTTTTCCGAGGCTTCACCTTTTCCGGCAATTGCAAAAGCAGTTCCATGAACCGGGGATGTCCTGATAAAAGGCAATCCTGCAGTGAAGTTAACCCCTGAATCAAACGATAACGCCTTAAATGGAGGAAGTCCCTGGTCGTGGTACATTGAAAGTATACCATCGAATTTTGTGAATGATCCGGCTCCGAAAAATCCGTCAGCCGGGAAAGGTCCAAAGGTCAGTATCCCTTCTTTCTGTGCCTGTTGAATTGCAGGGATAATTATTTCAGCTTCTTCTGTTCCCAGTAATGAGTTATCACCTGCATGAGGATTGAGTCCGAGTACTGCTATACGTGGTTTGCGGATTCCGAAATCGAGTATGAGTGAGTGATTCATCAGCCTGATTTTTTGAATGAGCAATTCCACAGTTATCAGTTCCGGAACTTTGCTGAGTGGAACATGGCCGGTGGCAAAACCAATTCTCATGCTCTCTCCTATCATAAACATAAGGACTTCTTTAGTGCCTGCTTTTGATTTCAAATACTCAGTATGACCATTAAAATGAAAATTTTCTGATTGAACATTATGTTTATCAATTGGGGCGGTAATAAGAACATTAATTTTTCCACTGATAAGGTCTTCCACAGCTTTTTCGAGAGAAATAAGTGCTGCCTCTCCGCCTTGCGGGGTCGACTTACCAAGCTCAACCCTGGTATTATCATCAAGGCAATTGATCATGTTAGCCTTTTTCGAATGGGCTTCTTCCGCAGATTTGATATTGTTGAAACTGAAATTATTAATATTTAAAGCCTTTCGATGATAAGCTGCCACCTTGGGTGAACCATATACAACGGGTATGCAAATATCATTTATCACAGGATCTGATAGAGCTTTGATTATAACCTCATATCCGATACCATTTATATCTCCATGTGAGATGCCGGCAATTATCATTTTCTTTTCCATAAATTGTTATTTCTTATCTGAGTATTTAGCTGCAAATCTTTTTAAAAATGTTGAAAGCAGCCTTAATCCTGACCCGGGTCCGTTCTTTAATCTATAAAAATCATCCTTCTTAAGCATCTCTGTACCGGCAATATCCAGGTGTATTAATGGGAATTCTGTAAACCGCTCAAGAAATTTCCCGGCGATTATGGCACCTGCTTCACGTCCACCAATATTTTTAAGATCAGCTATATCAGACTTCAACATCTCTCCATATTCATCCCAGAAAGGTAATTCAGCAATTCTTTCATAAACATCTTTACCGCATTCTTCAAGGAGGTTGATATATTTTCTGTCGGCATTGGTCATAACAGCAATTGCCTGGTTTCCAAAGGTCATTGCTGCCGAACCTGTCAGTGTTGCAATATCAATAATAAGTTCCGGCGAATACTTTGATGCATAACTGATAGCATCGGCCAGGATAAGCCTGCCTTCAGCATCGGTATTACCAATTTCAACAGTCATTTTATTATACATGGTAATGATGTCTCCCTGAGTATATGCATTTCCTCCGGGACGGTTATCCGTTGACGGAATCAATCCGATGATATAAAGCTGAATACCTGTCCTTGCAGCAGTATGCAAGACACCCGTTACTATTGCAGCACCAGCCATATCTCCATTCATACCGGCCATAAAATCGCCGGTTTTAATATTCAGACCACCTGTATCATATACGACTCCTTTTCCAACCAGAATAATAGGTTTCTTGTTAAGACATTTTTCAGGCTTCCATTCAAGGATACAGAATACCGGTGGATCAACACTTCCTTTATTGACAGCCAGAAGTCCTCCCATCTTAAGCGCTTCAATCTTACCTTTGGTTAACACCTCAACTTTAAACCCGGCAGAATTTCCGATTTTTTTAATCTCCCCGGCCAGAGCTGTTGCATCCAGATGGTTAACCGGTTCATTAATCAGATCGCGTGTAAAATAGGCTGCATCTGTCAGATCAATAAGCCATTTAATCTCTGAATCAGCGATATCACCATGCAAAAGAAGTTTCGATGGATATTTATTTTTCTCATCCTCGTCTTCTTTTGTCTTGTACTTTTCGAATGAATAAACGCTTAAGAGAAGTCCTTCAGCAAAATCTTCAATGGCTCCCTTATAAGCCTTATCACAAGTAATTACCAGTTCGGAATGGCTATTCCCTTTTATCTGTTTTCTTAAATTATAAGATGTTTTGCGAAGCTCTTCCCTGATTTTATGATGACTGATTCCCTCCTTTAATCTGACCAAGTAGGTGCACTTGTTATAAGAATTTATGAAAACATATTCTTCCTTTGCCTGCAACTGTTTTTGAGCAAACTCCTTTTCTGATTTACCAAGTGTTAACCTTTTCGGTATATGGTCACTTCCAAGAATACATATAACAGATTGGTCAGCTGATATTTGTGATATTCTTATGATTTGAGGTTTCATATAATAATCCGGGGGTTTCTGAAGATGTAAAGTTAATTAAAATATTGATTGTTTCGTTTCCAAAGCGCTACCTTTGCGCTGATTAATCCTGACAACAAAAAAGATACTTTATTGTTAAAAAGGATTAAGATAATTTGTTTATACTTATGATTTTAGAACAAATATACGAGAAAGCTCTCGGACTTATTCCGCTGAATACGGAGGAGGGCGTTGCCCTGTATACTCAGGCTCCGGTTGAGGAGCTGATGTTTGTTGCCAATAAGCTCAGACAATTGCATAATCCAGGGAATATTGCCGGATGGATGATCGACAGAAACGTGAACCTTACCAATATCTGCTTTTCGCAATGCTCATTTTGTAACTTTTGCAGGAAAAAAGGATCACCCGATGCATATATCACATCGACAGATGATTACATAAGCAAAATTAATGAATTGTATTCACTTGGAGGTGATCAGCTTCTTCTACAGGGAGGTATGAACCCGGATCTTGACATCGGCTTTTATATTGATCTTTTCAGGAATCTGAAGAAATTATACCCCTCTTTAAAGTTGCATGCTCTCGGACCACCGGAGATTGTTTATCTTGCAAAAAAGGAGCGGCTATCCTATTCTGATGTTCTTTCGCAGTTAATCGAAGCAGGGCTTGACAGTCTTCCCGGTGCAGGTGCTGAGATTCTTTCCGATCGTGTAAGAAGGATTGTTTCTCCTGCAAAAGCTACCACGGAAGAGTGGATTGAAGTTATGAGAGAAGCCCATAAATTAAACCTTCCCACTTCTGCCACAATGATGTATGGTCACATAGAAACACCCGAGGAGAGGATTGAACATCTTATCCGGCTCAGGGATCTTCAGGATAAAAAACCTGAAAACCATTATGGATTTATAACCTTTATTCCATGGCCATTTCAGGATGAAGGAACAGTTCTTTTGCGGAAACATGGTATCAAAAGCAGTTACAGCGGACCCGACTATATCCGGATGATTGCAGTAAGTCGTATCATATTGAATAACATTAAAAATATACAAGCCTCAATACTTACCGTTGGTAAGGAGATTGGGATGTTGTCACTTCATTCAGGGGCTAACGACCTTGGATCAATAATGATTGAAGAGAATGTAGTAAGTGCTGCCGGGGCCAACAATCGATTTAATGCCAATGAGATGCAATCGATAATAAAAGAAGCGGGATTTATTCCGGGCAGAAGAAATCAGAAATATGAGTTGGTGAAATAAGACAAAAAAACCTGCATTGATATGCAGGTTTCCTATGAATATTGTGATATTAAAATTTATCCTTGTTTGCTACTTCTTTATTATCGTCAGTTGCAGGATCGTATTTTGAAGCTTTCTTAAATTCTTTCATACCCTGGCCGATCCCTTTCATAAGTTCAGGAATCTTACGACCACCAAAAAGAAGAACTACTACAAGTAATACCAGTATTATCTCTGTTAAACCTATTTTTCCCATCTCTTTTAGTATTAGAATTTGTACAAAGTTATAAATACTTTAATTATATACAAGCCGCGATCAAAATAAAATCTAATTCCTGATCAGCCTCAGAATATCATTCCCGTTAGCAAAAACAAGAAGTGACAACAGTAAAATCATTCCGGCAATCTGTGCATATTCAAGGAATTTATCGCTTGGCTTTCTTCCGGTTATTACCTCAAATAATAAGAACATCACATGGCCGCCATCAAGAGCAGGTATTGGAAGAATATTCATCACTGCAAGTATAATTGAAAGGAATGCTGTCAGGTTCCAGAATAACTGCCAGTCCCAGACACCGGGAAAAATGCTGCCTATTGTAATAAAGCCACCAAGCGATTCATATGCTTTTGTATTTTTTGAAAAAATGAGTTTGAATTGCTTGAGATAATCAGCAATTGTCTTAAATCCTTTATCAATACCGGCAGGAAATGATTGCAGAAATCCGTATTTTATAGTTTTCAGATCAAATATCGAATCAAGAGAAACAGATGGGTTAATTCCAAGTAACCCTGAAGAGTTAGGTGTTACAGGGATATTAAGGTTTTCCCCTTTACGCAAAATATTAAGAACTAAAGGACGATCTTTGTTTTCAAAAATGTACTTTCTAAATTCATCATAATATATGAATCTTTTGTCGTCGAGACCAATAAGCTGATCTCCGGGAAGAACGCCGGCTGCTTTACCCGGGGACTCTTTACTATAGGATCCAACCACAAAAGGTCCAAAAGGTGTCCTATAATCAATCTGACCTTTCCCCTTAAGCATTTTAGGAATATATTCCTTTGGAATTTCAATATTTAATACCTGTCCATCGCGTTCAACCTGGATAGTTTTGCGGTTGTTCAAAACAATATCGGTAGTGATCTCAAGAAAATTCTCTACATGCCGATTGTCGACAGTAAGGATCTTGTCTCCGTTTCTGAGTCCTATCGCATAACCGACTGAGTCGGTCACAATACCATATTTAACGTTTGCAGTAGGCAGGTATGTTTCGCCCCATGCAAACAGAACAAAAACATAAATCAGCATTGCGGAAATAAAATTAAAAATCACTCCTCCAGTCATTATCAGAAGGCGTTGCCACGATGTCTTTGATCTGAACTCATATGGTTGAGGAGGCTGTTTCATCTGTTCCTTGTCCATTGATTCATCGATCATCCCTGAAATCTTGACATATCCACCAAGCGGGAGCCATCCTATCCCATATTCAGTATCTCCCTTTTTATATTTAAAAAGCGAAAACCATGGATCAAAGAAAAGATAAAACTTTTCAACTCTTGTTTTGAACAGTTTAGCCAAAACGAAATGTCCCAATTCATGTATTATTACAAGAATTGACAGACTCATTACAAACTGCAGGATTTTTATCAGTATTGTCATCTTTATTTATGAAGTTTATTAATATATATTTTTGCTACCTCCCTGGCATTTAAGTCAGTAACCTCAAGAAAATCCAGATCTGGAGATGGTGAATACAAACTGCTTTCCATTGTATATGCAACAATATCAGACATTTGCATAAAGCCTATTTTTCCATTAAGAAATGCGCTAACAGCTATTTCATTTGCCGCATTCATAATGCAAGGCATGTTCCCTCCCTCCTTTAAAGCATCATATGCAAGAGAGAGATTCCTGAATTTTTTCATATCAGGATCTGTAAATGTAAGAGTCTGATGGTTTTTAAAATCCAGACGCGGAAGATCGGAACAGAGTCGGTTGGGATAAGTCAGAGCATACAGAATCGGAACCCTCATATCGGGAACTCCAAGTTGAGCTTTTACTGATCCGTCTGCAAAATGGACAAATGAATGGATGACCGATTGGGGATGAATAATCACTGAAATCTGGTCAGGAGTGAGGCCAAAGAGCCATTTTGCTTCAATCACCTCCAGACCTTTATTCATAAGTGAGGCTGAATCGATTGTGACTTTATTGCCCATATCCCAGTTTGGATGTTTGAGTGCTTCGCCTGGTTTAACATTTTTCAGCATCTCTTCGGACCAGTTCAGGAATGGCCCCCCGGAAGCTGTAAGAGTAATTTTTTCGATGGGGTTTCCCGACTCACCTACAAGGCATTGAAAGATTGCTGAATGTTCTGAATCGACAGGGATGATACGGCTTCCCGATTCTCTGACAAGTCTTCCAATGATTTCCCCTGCCACAACAAGAGTTTCTTTGTTCGCCAGTGCGATTTTTTTACCGGCTTTTATTGCAGCAATTGTTGGTCTCAATCCGGAATACCCGACAATTGATGCAATGACAACATCAACAGTTGATGAGGTCACAACCTGTTCAATAGCTTCGTTACCTGCAAATACTTTTATATTTGTATCCCTGAGATTTTCTTTGAGTTGCTTATAATGTTCGACATTCCCGATAACCACTGTATCGGGTTGGATTCGCCGTGCCTGCTGTATCAGAAGATCAATATTATTTCCGGCAACCAGAACCTCAACAACGAACTCCTCCGGAAACCTGGAAATGACGTCCAGTGCCTGAGAGCCGATCGACCCGGTTGATCCCAACAATGCAATTCTTTCTGGCATACCCGGTATCCTGGTTATTAGAATAAAATATGTTTTTCAGGGTCAAGAGGACTCCCTTTGTACCAGATCTCAAAATGAAGATGAGGACCTGAAGTATAAAGTTCGCCGGAGTCACCAATAACAGAAATGGCTTCGCCTGCACGAACAAGATCTCCTGTCTCTTTCAGGAGGCTTGCGTTATGTTTATAAACAGAAACAATATTATTCGGATGTTGAACTTCAATAACAAATCCTGTTTCCATGGTCCATCCGGTGAAGATAACAGTTCCATCAAGAGCAGACGATACAATAGCTTTAGGCTTTGTAACGATGTCTGTTCCAAAATGTTTTGTACTGATATCGTACCTTCCTGATATTATTCCTTTTACGGGAGGGAAAAAATGCAGGCCTGCAAGACTTGTAACAGATTCGGGTGTTGATGGGCCGAGTGTAAGATTATACCTTTCTTCATTTTCGACCCGGGCTCTTAATGCAGAATCTTCGGATGAAGTATTGAAATTTATTGCTTTATAATTCTTTGTAGTATCCTGCCGTACATACATTTCAACAGGTTGATTACCCGATATTATTGCATTCAGATTGGCGAAGTATTTATCCCTTAAGGCCAGTTCACGATCGAGGGAATCAAGCCGGATAGCACTCATCAGTATATTACGCCGCATTGTAACATCGGGATAGCCAGGGATAAATTCTCTAAGGTTTGTGAAAGCAATAAGCGAAGTTGTGGCACCGATAATGAAAACAACCAGAAATGTAATCAGGAGAAATGAATTATATCGGGTTAGTCTTACTCTCCAGATTTCTTCAAAGGTATGATCGTTTATTACAGTAAATCTGTACTTATCGCGCCAGTTACGTTTTTTCTTATCGTTTTTAGCCATTTTTTAATTTATAATCGGCCTGCAAAGATAATAATCTTGCCTCATCAATTCCTTTAACGGAAGTTAAAAGGGGAATATTACCCTGTTATACTATTTTAACCTGTTTATCTTCACTCTGCCAGAGACCATGTTTTGTACATACGGCCATAGCAGAGAGGTTCATAGATACCTCAGGCGCAACAATATAGAAATCGATTTCAAAATGTGATGGCAAATTGCAATAAACCCCTGCCGTATAACGGGCTTCAGCAAGAAGTGTTTCCCTGTTCCAAAGCTGTATTACACTTATGAAATGATCATGCTCATCAGGGTGGGGATACTCTTCTCCCAGTTTCACCTTAACCTCAAATTTCTCTCCTCTTTTAACAGTGTCGGGACAAAACACATGTGGCATATGCCTGTCGAGATAGTCGCGTTTTACCTCTTTTTCTTCTTTTTCTATTTCTGTTGCTTTAAATACCCTTGGCATAGCAATTTATTTTAAATTAATAAGATATCTCTACACAGTGAGCGGCACCTGACTTGCAAATTTTCAAACAAACTTAATAATTAAATTTTAAATGTGATGAAGTCGGAAGACGGAAGTATATCTACGGACTTCGGACTCCGGATCTATTAAACAAAATAATTTCAAATTTGTATTGCCAATTGCTCTGAATATACTACATTTGCCCCTCGATATTGCGGGGTGGAGCAGTGGTAGCTCGTTGGGCTCATAACCCAAAGGTCGGAGGTTCGAATCCTTCCTCCGCTACATAGAAAAAGCCTTGTCAGCCGGTTGGCTGACAGGGCTTTATTATTTTCAGACCGTCAAAAATTTGCTTTTGAAAGGGATGGAAATAATAAAGACCGTAGCCATGCGTCAGCATGGCAAGGCTTTTTCTGTGTTAAGCATCCCCTTTAAGGATCATAAACGAAGTGAATAATCCTCCGTTTCCCATTGTAAGTTGAGCAACTTACCTCTACCCGATTATCTGTAGTTTTTTATTGTTTTTGCAGGGCAAGTTTCAGACCAAATGAAAGATCTCTGAAAAAAATATTACTTATCTCTTCTTTATAATATTTTGAATTGTTCGTGACAAAAAAATCTGTCAGGATTGAATAGCCTTTATTGATTTTGAATCCCAATGCCAGATCTAAAGACACTTTTGGAACAAATAACCGAAAGTCACTTCCGGGAGAAATAATATCTTCGTAGTTTGAATTGATTACAGTTAAGCTTGATTGTTTGAAAAGTAATATTCTTGGTGTAATCCCGATTCCCGGTGAAATATAAAAGCGTTTATAGTTTTTTTTGTGATAATAAAGATTCAAAGGACCTTCCAAATAGTATCCATGGTTATTTTCTTTAGCAGAACCGAGGAAGTCTGAATGGGAAGAGGTCAAAAGGGATTATGAAAATAGATGATCTGTTTTACTTAAACCAATTCCAAAATCAAATTGAAAAAAATCCAGATTGGTTTGGTTAACTGCAGGTTTATTCCGTAGTTATGGGAGGGACCATATTTATCAATAATTGCATAAGAGGCCCATCCAAAATCAGCATATTCCTGATATCCTTGTTTCTCTAATGCGCCAAAGACAGTTATTTTCAATGGATATTTAAGCCGATCTCTATTCTCAACATTCTGAGAGTTAATCAAAAGAGGCAGAAAACTGATCAATAGTGTTGCAAAAATTCTCATGGGGCAGCAAATTTAATTGTAAATATGTCAGCGGTCTGTCTTTGAATATTAAAATGTTATTTTGCATTTATCGGCACATACACCAGTTCAATCCCATAGCTTTTACCAAGGTTGCGGCTGTATTTCTTCTCATCAGCATTGTTCCAGTGCTCCATAACGCCTAAACTGTTCAAACGGCTGCCATCACGTTCGGGATCATAAACTGTCTGCGAAGGAGGATTATTCGCAAGAGCCGCTTCCACTAAATATTTTTCCGAATATGCTATATCAGCAAGATCGGGCCACTCTGACCTTAAAAAGTCAATACCTACTGCATCTAAAGCAACACCATCCTGAGAAGCGAACAGGCTGGAGCACCAGCGATTGTTGAAAGGAGCCATTCTCCATTTGTCTTTAATTAAAGGCGGGCCATCCTGAGAACGTGCAGCATAAAAACCGTCAATCATAAACAAGATGGTTTTCCCTCCTAAATCTTTATGTCCGAGGAAATCTGTAAAAGTCATATACTTATCTTTCCCCTGCCGGTCCTGATTAAAATTGTTATGTGCGTTTTTTCTCCAGTTCCGGTCGATACTTGTTGCTCCGTAAAGGTTCTTTCCACACAGGGTAACGCCTTGACCGACATGCCCTTTCAATAAAGCCATATTGATAAAATAATCGGCTTCAACAGCGCAGGTAGCCAGACCTGTTGCAAGCTTTCCGTTATCAACAGAATAGGGAATAGCCATGTCAACATAAGTCGATTTGATGCGTCCGTTACCACCTTCATTATCAACAAATAAAACTTCAGGGAAATCTATGTGGCATTTATTGAAAATATTATCAGAAATGAAACGGCTGGCATCGAATATTGTTATGTTTTTCTGCGGTACACCTGCCTCTTTTGTCAGACTGCGTATTAAGGCATAAACTAATTGTGGTGATGCATTTAACCCGGTAGTATCAGCATGTCTGAGCGTATTATTCTGATTGACTTTTACAGCTATTTTCTGGTTCGGGCTGTATCCGTTTTTACCTTTATTTTTAGTTTCATTGAAATTTTTGAAAAGGGCATCCCAGGCTTTTGCTTCAGACCTTTTTCCGGTTAGTGAAGTAAGCGTACCGGTAAGCATCTTATCGGTTTCAATCTGTGAAGTACTTTTTTCATCCCACCAGTATTTGTTTGATCCGTCCCATGTTGCAACTTTGGGGTCAAAAACCCAAACAACCCGACCGGGGAAAATACCACGTTCAACACCAATTGGAGAATTTGACATTACACTATTCGTATCTATTATGCTGGCATTCACTTCTTCGGTATTATTAGTTAAAAACATAAAAGCACAAAAAGTTGCAATAATGAGGAATGAAGCTGCATAAATGAATCTGGCTTTTTGAAAATGATATTTAGCTTTTTGAAAAGCAAACACCGACCCGGAGAATGTAAGCAGATAAACTACAAATGTTGACATCAGTGGTGCAGCAGCTTTCATACATGGATATGTAGCCCTTTGTGGTTTTGGAATAACTCTGAGCAGGAACCAGACTGTTGAAGAGATTCCCAATGCAATAAATATTATTTTGCTTATAGCCGGCTTTCCGATCAGGTTTCTGATTTTGCTTAAAAACAAATTGATTTTTTCTCCCATGATTCTTCTGTTTTAAGATCGTTGTCTTTTTTAATAGTAATACAAATATAGTACTTGCCCTAAAATAGTACTATCCACCGAACAATACAAACATCCCTGCTGCAAGAGCTGCACCTACAAGTGGTCCAAGAACAGGAACCCAGGCATATTTCCAGTCACTGTCGCGTTTGTTAGGAATTGGCAGAAAGAAATGCATTATACGCGGACCCAGATCACGGGCAGGATTAATAGCATAACCGGTGGGGCCACCCAACGACAGACCAAGACCAAGTACAACAATAGCCACGGGTAATGCATTCAATGAACCGAGACCGACCTCGGGTTCTGCCATATAAAGTACGGCAAGCGCAAGAACATATGTTCCTATTACCTCAGTTAAAACATTATACCAGTAACTCCTGATATTCGGAGCTGTACAAAATACTGCCAGTTTTGCATCACCATCTTCTGTAGCATCAAAATGCTTTTTATAGGCTAACCATACAAGAAAAGCACCAAACATAGCACCGAGCATCTGGGCACAGATGTATAAAGGTAAAAGAGAAAGAGAAAATTTATGTGCCAGTACAAGAGCAAGTGTCACTGCAGGATTCAGGTGAGCCCCGCTATATGGCGCTGCGATTAATACTCCGGTAAAAACTCCGACGGCCCATCCGAAAGTTATTACGATCCAGCCGCTGTTGTTTCCTTTGGTTTTATTGAGAACGACGTTAGATACCACACCTCCTCCAAACACAATGATCATGGCGGTTCCGAAAAATTCAGCAAAGAATGCATTCATCTCTTCAATTTTTTTACTTATCGATTAAAATTATTTTCCTATTAGTACTTAATTTGAATCATCAGCCCAGGCTTTAGATGCGTTTACGGCACGATGCCAGCCTTTAATAAGTGAATGTGTCTCAATGGCTTTTATCTGCGGAGAAAAAGTACGATCCATCTGCCATTGCTGCTTAACCTCTTTGATATCGCTCCAGTAATTAACGGCAAGTCCGGCCAGATAAGCGGCTCCCAGAGCTGTTGTCTCAGTAATTTTAGGACGTACCACTTTTGCCTGTAACAGATCGGACTGGAATTGCATAAGCTTATTATTTACAGTTGCTCCACCATCAACCCGCAATTCGCGGATATCAATCCCTGAATCTTTTTGCATGGCAAGCAACACCTCCAGGGTCTGATATGCAATGCTATCGAGAGCAGCACGGGCAATATGTGATGATGTTGAACCTCTTGTAATTCCTACCAGGGTACCACGTGCATGCTGGTTCCAATGCGGAGCACCCAACCCGGCGAAAGCGGGAACAAAGTAGACTCCTTCACTGTCTTTTACCTTAGCAGCCAGTTTCTCAATATCACCTGATTTTTTGATAATTCCCAGGCCATCGCGTAGCCATTGAACTACCGCTCCTGCAATGAAAATACTCCCTTCAAGAGCATATTGCGTCTCATTGCCTATTTTCCAGGCAACAGTTGTAAGAAGTTTGCTTTTTGACTCTATCGGCTTATTACCAATGTTCATCATCATAAAACAACCTGTTCCGTAAGTATTCTTTACCATCCCCGGTTCGATGCACATCTGCCCGAAGAGAGCTGCCTGCTGGTCACCGGCTATACCTGCAACAGGTATATCAGAAGCAAACTGACCGACAGTTTTACCATATACTTCGCTGGATGATCTGACCTCCGGAAGCATGCTTGATGGAATGTTAAAAATTTTGAGCAATTCATCATCCCATTTAAGTGAATGGATATTAAACAACATTGTTCTGGAGGCATTTGATACATCTGTTATGTGTAATCCTCCGCGCGTCAGATTCCATACCAGCCATGAATCGACAGTGCCGAATGCCAACTGCCCGGCTTCTGCCAGTTTCCTGGCTCCCTTCACATTATCTAAGATCCATCGAACCTTTGTTGCAGAAAAGTATGCGTCTATGATCAGACCGGTTTTTTCGAGGATCTTCCGGTTCTGTCCTTCACTCTTTAACTGGTCGCAAAAATCGGCAGTACGCCTGTCCTGCCACACAATAGCATTATGAACAGGTTTCCCGGTCTTCCTGTTCCAGACAATAGTAGTCTCGCGCTGGTTAGTGATGCCAATGGCAGCAATATTGGTACTTTCGAGTCCTGCCTTGGTAATTGCTTCAAGCGCAACCCCGGCCTGTGTTGACCAGATTTCTTCAGGATCATGCTCCACCCAACCCGGCTTCGGGTAATACTGAGTAAACTCCTTTTGTGCTACTGCAACAGGAAGACCATTATGGTCGAATACGATTGCCCGGGAGCTCGTTGTCCCCTGATCGAGCGCTAAGATGAATTCTTTCATTTTTTCCTAAATATAGTTCTTAACTAATTGATTGTATGATTCGACCTGCTCCTTCTGCCATTTCATATTATACCCCAGCTCCTCTGCCATCAAACCGGCTACTTCAGTGGCAATGTCTGAACTTGCACGTGCATTAAGGAATAAGGCACGGGTCCTCCTTGCCAGAGTATCTTCAATGGTAAATGGCATTTCGTTTTTGCAAATCCAGATCATCTCAGCCTTCGTATATGGTAACCTGGGATCAATGGGAATTCCCAATCCGGGTTTTTCACTTATCATCTTTTCAATTTCAGATGACTTGTCTCCATAAATATGCAAACGGTCAGAAGAATTTATCACTGAAAGTGTTGTCAGTTTAAGTTTTGAGGTAACACACTTCCTTCTATCAAGAAAACCTGCTTTTATGGCTTTATCAATAGTCTCCTCAGCCATACGGCGGTAAGTTGTCCATTTTCCACCAATAATTGTAAGAAGTCCTGAAGGTGAAATAGTGATCTTATGCCTGCGAGAAACTTCCTTTGTGGAAGCAGGATTATCGGGGTTGGCTGCCAGGGGGCGCAACCCTGCAAATATACAGAGGATGTCCTCACGCCTGGGAGGCTTAATAAGATATAATTCAGCTGTTTGTAGTATAAAATTGATCTCCTTCTCCAGAGCAACCGGCTCTAAACTAATTGTATCGAGTGGTGTGTCTGTCGTCCCTATCACAACTTCATTATACCACGGTATTGCAAATAGAACCCTTCCATCAGATGTTTTCGGAATCATAATAGCCGAGTTACTCTGAAGGAAAGATTTATCGAGAACGATATGTACGCCCTGACTAGGCTTTATAGTAGGCTTTGATTCAGGATTATCCATTCTGGCAACATCGTCAGCGAACACCCCGGTTGCATTTATTACCAGGTTGGCCTTCAGGTTGAACTCCTCTCCTGAAGCCATTTCCTTTGCCCTTACACCAATGATCTTCCCATTCTCATTCTTCAATAAGCCATTCACTTTAAAATAATTCAGCACCAGACCTCCTTTATCAACACAGGATTGAGCCAGGGCTAAAGCCATTCGTGAATCGTCAAACTGGCCATCGTGATAAACCACCCCGCCTTTCAATCCTTTTGGCATTAGCTGAGGTAACCGATTCAGTGTTTTTTCCCGGTTGATAAAATATGATTTCCCCATACTTAACCGCCCGGCAAGCAGATCATAAAATTTCAGACCGACAGTGTACATTATAGCATCCCACAGAGTATAAATCGGAATAACAAATTCCTGGCTGCAGGTAAGATGAGGTGCGTTTTTAAGCATTAACCCGCGTTCGTGCAAAGCCTCCATAACCAAAAGCAAATCGCCCTGCGCCATATACCTTACACCTCCATGAACCAGTTTTGTGCTTCGCGAAGAGGTCCCCTTAGCAAAATCAGATTGTTCCAGTAATAGTGTTTTATATCCGCGGGAGGCACCATCAAGAGCTACTCCCAGTCCGGTTGCACCTCCACCAATAACAACTATATCCCAAATAACCTCTGATTGTTTTCGTAATTCATTAATAAATGCTTCGCGATTCATCCGGTATCTGATTTTGATAATAATTATACGGATAAATTTCCTAAAAACAAATAAAAAACGCAATGCACCCTAGCGCAGCATTCTTTTAATATTTGAAGGATTGCCATCATTTTTGGCAGGGTTTATATCGAGAATTCTGCAGATCAGGTTATAGACATCAACGTTATTCAGTTCTTTGAATTTATAATTCTTTTTAAATGAAGGCCCTGCAGCATAAAAAATTGAAAACATATCTGAGTTTGAGTTGTCGTAACCATGAGCACCTCCTTTTATTGAAGAGGCATCCGGTCTGGTGCCAATACTCCATGAGCTATCTGCAACAACAACAATTTCAGGGATTCGCGGGTTGGTTCCATAATGCCATTTTGAAGGGAGTTCCGATTTCTTCCATGCTTTCATTCCTTCTACCGAATTCAACAAAAGAAGAACGCTGTCTCTCTTACCTTCTGAAGGATTAATAAGATAAACCGGATTACCCCCTGATATTGAAGCTATCATTCTGTTGGGTACCACTGCTTTAAGGTTAATATATTTGTCATACGAAACAGCAGACATACCATGGTCGGATAACAGTATTAAGTTAATTTTTTTTGCGTAGGGTAAAGCAGAAAGTTTTGTCCTGAGTACCCCTATGAGACTATCAACGCGCACTACAACTTTCCCTGTTTCAGGTGAAACAGGTCCGAAATCGTGACTTGTTCCATCCGGCTCATCGAAATATAATGTGACCAGTTCCGGGCGCTTTTGTGGTGGGTAATCAAGCCATTTTATAACAGTATCAATTCTTTCTTCAAATGTTACTTTCCCATCATATTTTTTCCAGTATGCAGGATACTTCCCTCCCACAGGAGCTTCCGAACCCACCCAGAAAAATGAGGCAGCTCTGACACCCTGTTTTTCCACTGTAACCCACACAGGTTCTCCACCATAAAAAGCAGGGTTCTCAACCGCAGCCCTGTCACCCATCCTATAGTAAAGTCCGAGATCAGGAGCAGGGAAACTGTTATTTATCAGGCCATGATGATCGGGATATAGCCCTGTTGCAATTGAATAGTGATTCGGAAATGTGTTTGTAGGAAAAGAAGAAATCATCCTATCTGCTTTTACTCCATCTTTCGCAAGTTTGTTAAGGTTCGGAGTATTATACAATTTACAATAATCCCATCTAAAGGCATCGAGCGAAACCAGAACAACATAGTTTTTGAATGGTTTTCTGGAATCCTTCCTGAAACCTGAAAAAATAATCAGGATCACAATAAACATAAAAACGGTAAATTTAGATACTTTGTTAAGAAGAACTCCCGGGTGAAAACCTGCTGTTTTCTTCATATTTAAATAGGGTAAAAACTTGTCAAATATACGGTAAAAAGAATTTATGATTATCAGAAAACTCACACATAAAATTTGTTGATTTTCTTCTGTTCTTTTTTTACCTCACCCCAACCCCTCTCCCGAGGGAGAGGGGCTATTACACTGTTTGTCTTTTAGTTACCCCCTTCTCTTTTAGGAGAAGGGGGCCAGGGGGATGAGGTAAAAATGTAGGAGAAGGGGGCCAGGGGGATGAGGTAAAAATAGCAAGAAGAAGAGAGACAGGTGAATAAGTTCAGAAAATAAAGGCATCTTTGAATACGAAACCTTAATAAAATTCTGATATTATGAAAAAACCAATTCTGTCATTTTTACTTCTTACTATAATAATCTTTAATATTTCCGCCCAGACTGGCAAAAAAGCCCTGTTAATAATTGATATACAGGATTTTTATTTTCCAGGAGGAAAGTCCGCTCTTGTTGAACCTGAAAAAGCCGCAGCAAATGCAGCCCTGTTGCTGGACGATTTCAGGAGTAAAAAACAACTGGTAATACATGTGCGGCATAACTCCGAACCAGGAGGGAAGATAAATGATATTGTGAAACCTTTAACAACAGAGAAGATTATTACCAAAGATGCTGTTAATTGTTTTGTTAAGACTGATTTACTTGATTTCCTGAAAACGAATAAGATAGATACACTTGTCATCTGTGGGATGCAGACTCATATGTGTGTTGAAGCTGCTACAAGAGCGGCAAGTGATTACGGTTTTAAATGTATCCTTATTCATGATGCATGTGCAACCAAGGACCTGAAGTTTGGAAATAAAACAATTAATTCTGAGGATGTGCATTATTCAACATTGAGCACCCTCAAAAACTATGCTGTAATTTTAAGTACCAAAGACTATCTTAATGCTATAAATATCCCTTGATTTCTATTTGACATTAATAAACTTCAGACAGGCAGGAGTGGTTACCTTAATTTGTCTTGCAGGTTCTTTTGGTAGTCCGGTACTTTTATCAATTTTAAAAACTGAAATATCGTTGGATTTCTGATTTCCGACAAGGAGAAACTTACCTGATGGATCTATAACAAAATTTCTTGGCCAGTTACCCCCGCATGATGTATGTCCCACAAGGCTTAAGAGCCCATTATTGTCAATCCTGAAGGTAACAATACTGTTATCTCCCCTGTTTGAACCATAAAGATACTTGCCATTATTCCCAATATGGATATCAGCGCAATAGTTATTCTCAATATAACTCGCTCTGGCAGTTGGTAAAGTCTGCAACAACTTCAGCCCATCATTTGCATCAACATTAAAAACCATCATTTTTGAACCAAGTTCATTTATCACATAAAGTTTCGAACCATCTTTATTGAAAGTGAAATGTCTTGGTCCTGATCCCTTTGGCACTTCTGTTATCCCTTTCTCTGCCGGGAGAAGTTTCCCTGCATCCTTGTCAAAATCATATGTTAAAATCCGGTCAAGACCAAGATCAGTGACATAGACTTTCTTACCTGCAGGATCATTCAATATCATGTGAGCATGTGAAATATCAGGTTCTTCTTTTACGTATAATATAGTATCGGTTATTGTCTCCGGAATCCCTTTCTCATCAAGTTTTACAACTGCAACTGAGCCATTGGGATAATTTGCAATAAACAGGAAACTGCTGTCTGCCGAGATTGAGATAAAACAGGGTCCCGCATACGGAATCAGAATTTCATTTAATTTCTCAAAAACACTTGTTTTAGTATCATATTTTAAAGAAGTAAGGCCACCTCCAAAGGAGCCATTGAATTGCATTACCTCATTTAAAGTATATAAAATTTGTTTCTTAGGGGAATAATAAAAATATGAAGGATTAGGTCCGACATCCGCTTCCGAAATTAGTTTTAGTTCACCGTTTCTTTTATTAAACTCAAAAACAGAGAGTCCTTTTTCTCCAGGTTTAGTAAATCCTCCAACAAAAAGTTTGCACTCTTCTTTGCAACTTGAAAAGAGGGACCCAAAGAGGATTGTGCTACAACAAAATAGAAAGTATTTTCTCATTTTGGATGTTCATGGATTTAAATAAAAAATTTACCTCGAGTTTCACAGAGTTCAACTCCGTGTTACTCAATGTAACTCCGTTGTTTAAAGTATTAAATTTTCAGAGAGTTGTTTAAAATACCTTCCCCTAATCTTATTACGCTTCAAAGCTATCGCACTCGCGGTAAGCCTGTATTACTCTTAATTCACCTTCCTTGGTTCCTCTGTTGCTGACTCCGTGTTCCATACAAAGGGTGCCGTTATACTTTTTCTTATAGAGGTACTTAAAGATATTCTTGTAGTTTATCTCACCTGTTGTGGGTTCATTACGGCCCGGAGAGTCTCCGAGGTGGAAAGCGCCGATTTCACTCCATGCAGCTTCAATGTTAGGGATCAGATTACCTTCAGATATCTGCTGATGGTAAAGATCATCAAGGATTTTGCACGAAGGCCTGTTCACTGCCCTGCAAATTGCATAGGCCTGAGGTATTCTTGTAAGAAAGAGACCAGGGTGATTAATGAGGTTATTCAAGGGTTCAAGAACCAACGTTATGCCCTCAGGTTCAACTATATCACAACAATATCTAAGATTGTCGATTGCATTTGCAGTCTGATAATCAATGTGGAGTTTCTCATCATATCTTCCCAGAACTATCAGGGCTTGTTTTACACCTGTCCTTTTAGACACTTCAATGCTTTTTTTCATAACCTCAGCAAGCATATCCCGAATTTCCTGTTTATTCAGTACAAAATCAGGAATTCTTGGATCTCCCCGAAGAACATATGGACCAAGTTCCATTCCCAGCCTGGTTATTTCGGCAGCAATTTTCACCTGGAGTTCCGGGTCCCTTCCGGGAAGGCCATTGTCGAACATTGCCCTGAATCCCTGATCGTGACAGAATTTAATGTTATCTATAGGATCCTGTCCGGCATTCTGACGAAACATCCCCAGTCCCGGAGCGTACTTAAGCTTAAATGGAGTTACAGCATCTGAAGCCTTTTGTTGTTTTGAAGCCGAAGATGAACCAAAAACTGCAGGAGCAGCTAAAATAGCGGCTCCTGTAGCAGTGGCATTCTTTATAAAATTCCTCCTTGAGTAATCCATATTAAATATGATTAATTAAAGTGGATTTAACCTCTATTTGGTTGCTGCAGGTTTAGCAGCTTCGGCAGCTCTGGCGGCTCTCGCGGCTTCTCTCTCTACTGCTCTTGCTTTTTCTGCTTCTGCATCATAAGCAAGACCGGCTATTGGTACTGTTTTGTCAATATCAACAGGACCAAACTCAAATACTTTTGGTCCGAGTTTGAGGTCGGAGTTCATCATCTCTTCATAAGTAGTCTCCTTGCCTGTATAAGCTGAAATACGGCCCATTATTGCAGTCATTGTTGAAATAGCAGTATTTTCAAGTTCATTAAATACCTGCCCGGTACGTATAAAAGTTACAAGGTCAATATGCTCCTGGACATAAGGATCAACACTTACGCGTCTGGTTGGTTTGCCTTCTTTATCCAACGGATATTGATATTTCCAAACTTCAGTTCCGGCCAGATCAAGGATAGTGTTCTGACAATTGGTCGAACCTTTTGATCCCTGGAGTCTTTCGGAAACATTAGGGGTAGTACCGTTAATCTGGCGGCACATACTATGTACGTGAGTTCCATTTTCAAAAGTATAATCAACACTGAAATTATCATACTGGTCACCCGTTACGCGACGTAACCTGGAGCCCATCCCTACTGCTTTAACAGGATGTGAGCCGGTGAACCAGTTCATTACGTCGAGATTATGAACATGCTGTTCCACAATATGGTCACCTGAAAGCCATGTCCAGTTAACCCAGTCGCGGATCATCCATTCCATTTCGGTCCAGGTTGGATCATTCTCACGATGCCATAGTTTACCGCCATTCCAGTAAACATTCCCACCAACGATATCGCCCATAAGACCCTGGGATACCTGCTGCCAGTTGGCAACATAGTCGCGCTGGTGACGACGTTGAGTACCTGTAACTATATTCAGTTCCAATCCTTTTGCTTTCTGAGCAGTAGCCATAACTGATCTTGCTCCGGTTGGGTCAACACAAACAGGTTTTTCTGAAAAGATGTGCTTTTTAGCCTGCACTGCAGCAGCTAAATGATCAGGACGGAAGAATGGAGGTGTTGCAAGAATAATAATATCCACGCCGGCGTCAATTACCTTCTGATATGCATCGAAGCCTACGAAACACTTATCAAGAGGAACATCCTGTCCTTTTTCTTTTAAAATCCTCGCTCTGCAGGAATCAACACGGTCCTGAAATGTGTCACCCAAAGCTACAATCTGAAGGCTTGGTCCGGCACTCAGAAAGTTAATTGCAGCGCCTGTTCCACGACCTCCGCAACCAATAACACCGGCCTTAAGAACCGGTCCGTCTGGTGCCTGATCAAGGAAATTAGGAACGGCAACTACTTTTTTTGTTTCGCGGGCACAACTGGTTATGATTGAGGGAACTATTACCCCGGCAACTCCAACCGTTGCTGCTTTGCCCAGAAAATTACGTCTTGAAATACTTGATTTTTTCATATTAGATTAGATTAATAAAAACTGATAAAAACTTAATACCGCAAGTTAGTTTTTGAATATAACCAAATGTAAATAAAGGCTTTCAAATAAGCAAATATTTAACCCCTTTTAATATTTTTTAACTTAATCAGGATGACTATTTAATCTGTGCTTCACTGTTTCTCTTTTAAAACCGGAAAGCAAGTGGTAAATGATAGCTTTTTTTACTACTTTTCACAAGTAATAATCTACCTCATCCCCCTGCCCCCTTCTCCCAAGAGAGAAGGGGGTAAGAAAATGATAATCAAAAGTTTAAGTCCCTCCCCCCCGGGGGAGGGATTTAGGGAGAGGTCTTTAGAATCAAATACCAATGGTAAATTTTAGGGAAACATATCTTTCAAAATACCAGCTATATCTGATCATGCTTATATTTTTGTATAGTTGTGGCAGCAGGCCAAATGGCGATGTGGCTGTTTCAGATCTGGCACCAAAACTGGAACCTGATTATTCTGAAGTTACGATACCTCCGAATATCGCCCCGTTGAACTTTATAATTAAAGAGAATGGGTCAGCATATTTTGTAAAATTTTCCTCCGTTACAGGAACGGAAATTGAAGTTTATTCCAGAAAAGGGGAAATCAGGATTCCTCAAAAAAAATGGAGGAAAATGCTACAAAACAATACAGGTAAAGAGTTTAAAGTCGATATCTTTTCAAAGGATAAGCAGGGTAAGTGGTTAAAATTTAAAACAATTACCAATAAGGTTGCCCCGGAACCTATTGATCCTTATCTGTATTATAGGCTTCTGTATCCAGGTTATGAAAGCTGGGCCGAATTGAGCATTAACCGGCGTAATCTTGAGAACTTTAAGGCACAGTCATTAATCGAAAACAGTGTTGTTGATGAGAATTGTATTAACTGCCACTCATTTAATAACGAAAAAACTGATGATTTTCTTTTTCATATGAGAGGCACTATGGGCGGGACTTATTTTTATTCCGGGGGAGAATTCAGTAAGATAAACCTGAAAACCAAAGAGATGAAGAATGGTGCCGTTTACCCCCGCTGGCATCCTTCCGGCAAATTTGTTGCTTTTTCTTCCAATAAAATCATTCAGCGTTTTCATGCTGCCGATAATAAGAAGGTTGAAGTGAGCGACCTGGAATCGTCGCTTGTTCTTTATGATGTGGAGAAAAACGAGATAATGAATATTGAACTGGCCAATAAAGATAAGTTCATGGATACATACCCGGAATGGTCGCCTGACGGGAAGTATCTCTATTTCTGCAGGGCCGCTCAGATTGGTGAACAGTATGATTACAAACAGATTAAATACAATTTATACCGTGTTTCATTTGATATCAGCAAACGATCCTTCAGAGAGGATGAACTGGTTTTTGATGCAGCACAATTAAATAAAAGTATTTCATTTCCGAGAATCTCCCCAAATGGCAGATTTCTTGTTCTTACGATGTCCGATTACGGTTGTTTCCCGATCTGGCACAAAGAGGCCGACCTTTATTCAATCGACCTTGAGAATTTCAAAGCGGCCCGGCTCGACCTTAATAGTAATTTTACCGACAGTTATCATTCATGGTCTTCGAATGGCAGATGGCTGGTATTCAGCAGTAAGCGTGGTGATGGGTTAACGACCAGACCATACATTTCATATATTGAAGAAAACGGGGTCTCCGATAAACCATTTATTCTGCCACAGGAGGATCCGGAATTTTACAACCGGTTTCTTAAAAGCTTTAATATACCTGAATTTTCAACTGTTAAAATTGATTTGAATCCGGGGGATATACGGAAACTTGCTAAAACTGAAGCAACTCAGGCTAAATGGCATATGAACTAATTCCTGGCTTATTAATTCATAAAATAGGAAATGAGTATCAGAAGTGATTAATAAAGAAGAATTAAGGGCTAAAGCCCGGTTTTCAGGATGTTTAATAACCCCGGGCTTAAGCCCGGGGTTATTGATAATGAGACGTTTGTGGACTTTAGTCCATAATCTGCACTTTAAGTAAATCCCATAATAAGTATCATTAGTAAAAAATTTCTGGCTATATTTATCAAACCCAATATTCAAAAAATAATAGATGAATCGAATTAAGACAAATAATAACCTTCTCTTTCCCTGGTTACCTTATCTGGTATTTTTTATTGCTTCATTCATATATTTTGGATTTTTTGTTGATTACATTTTATTTTACCAGGAGAAATCCTCTCTCTTCATTTTTTCGTATGACTTCCTGATTGAGAACCTTCACAAGCCCGGTGGTCTTCTTATTTACCTGGGTAAATTTTTTTCAACATTCTTTTATTACCCGCTTACAGGTGCTCTGATTGTTACAGTTATCCTTACACTGATTGTATCGACAGCTTCAAATATCATCAGATTTTTAACCGGGAATAATGCAAAGATTGTCCCATTTATAATCGGAATAGCCCTTTTCTATCTGCAAACTGATTACCGGTTTCTGATATATAATAATCTCGGGCTGTTACTTCAACTGGCCCTTTTCTACGTAACAATAAGATACTTAACCTCTCTGAAAGGATGGATTCCTGTCATAATAATTCCTCTCTGGTATTTTGCTACAGGTGGTTTTACATTGGTTTTTTCAATATTACTGACTTTCTATTTTGTTTTTTATAAAGGGAAAAGTGGATGGACCAAAATTATTGCATTGTGGTGCCTGAACCTTCTGATTTTCTATTTCTCGAAAGAATTTCTCTTTTTTCAAACCGGGAAAACTCTTCTTACATTCCCGTTTACAGAACTAAATACCGGATCTCAAACAAAACTCTTCCTATCCGTTGCAGGTATTCTTTCATTACTGCCGGCAATCGCCAGAATCAGGTTCAGTTTGCCCCGAAAAATGAGAGTCTCAGAACTCGCTGGGGGGCTTATCACAACAATCATGTTGGGTATAATACTAATCAGCATCGGGGTACAAAGGTTTGATAAAAAAACCAGTCGATACTTCCATGTGGAGAAACTGTTTTATCAGAATAAGTTTAATGAAGTAATTGCTTTCAATACAGCTAATCCTTCGACTAATTCATTAACTATCTTTTTGAATAATATTGCACTTTGTGAAACAGATAAGCTTAATGATCTGCTTTTCCATTCCCCGCAAAGTCCGGATGGCAAAACTCTCTTTCTTAAATGGGAGATGCTTGGGGAGGTACTCAAACGGGGAGGCTATTTTTATTACACAATAGGTATGGTGAATGAGGCCCATCGCTGGGCTTTCGAGAATATGGTAATGAAAGGACATTCACCCGAAGGATTAAAAATGCTTATCAGGACTGAATTAATTAATGGCAATTACTTGGTGGCATCCAAATATATAACCTTATTAAAGAAAACTGCTTTTTATAAAAAGGAAGCCAACGCATTTGAAAAACTCTTATTTAATGATGCTGCCATAAGTGCTGACCGGGAGCTTGGAGAAATGAGACATAACAGGTTAGAAACGGATTTTTTCTCGATTACAGACGACCCATACATTAATATTGAAAGAATCCTTGCAACTGATTCATTGAACAGAAAGGCGTTTGAGTACAAGTTGGCCTTTATGTTATTGAAGAAAGATTACCAGGGAATTGCAAATGAAATACCAAAGTTTACGAGTCTTGGGTTTACAAAATTACCGGTACATATTGAAGAGGCAGCAGTAGCTCTTTCAGTATTCAATATGGGGAAATTACCAGAGTCTGGAAATATTCAGATAAATAATAATACTGAACTCCGGTGGGAACAGTTTCTCACTGTATTTCAACAATACGGGACCGATCCGAAAGCCGCGGAACCTGCATTGAGGAGGCAATTCGGGAATACATTCTGGTATTATGCGTTTTACAGGTAGGTTTACTTCCCAACCCTTCTTTTTTTACCTCACCCTAAATCCCTCTCCTGAAGGAGAGGGACTTATATAATTGATTATCTTCTTTTTACCCCCTTCTCTTTCAGGAGAAGGGGGCAGGGGAATGAGGCAATAAATCAAGGAGTTGTGGGCGTCTTTTCCGGAATATCATCTTTAAACATGGTAACAAATGCGACTAACAGAATAATTGAGAATATTGATGTTAATCCCCAGATACTATCCCAGTCGTATATTCTGACACCGGTTGAATTATCATGAAAGAGACTTATTATTTTTCCATCAATCAGATTTCCTGCTAACAAGCCTAACCCGAATGTAACCAGGAATATAAATCCCTGGCCCTGTGATTTGAGTTCATGGGGAGTCTTTTTATCAATATATATCTGACCGCCGACATAGAAGAATCCGAAGATCAATCCATGTACAAGAATACCGAGATAGAACAACCATTGCTGGTTAACAACACCACCAAGGTATAATGAAACATATCGTATTATCAGGGCAAACAATCCAAGTATCATCACCTTGCGTAAGCCGAATTTCTTTATGGTAATAGGGATAAGCAACATGAATCCCATCTCTGCAAGCACACCCCAGTTCATTGTGACCGTGATATATTGAGTCTTTATATTCAACAGAAATTCAGAAAAATAGGAAAAATACATTGCAAACGGGATCATGGAAAGAAATGAGAAAATAATGAACATTGCAAAGTTTCTCTCTTTCATAAGTTGAACTGTTCCTAATCCGAAAGCATCAATGAGTGAGCCTTTTTTACCTTTTCCTGCCGGAGGTGTATCGGGTAAAGTAAGGTTTAATAATGCTGCAACGAGTCCTATCCCTGCGCCAAAATAGAAAGGAAGATTTGTTCCGTCAAAATTGAGGTGAAACAGCTTAACAACAATCACACTGAAGAGCCCGGAAGCTACCCATCCTATTGATCCAAACACCCTGACTTTCGGAAAATCTTCTGAAGGAGAATGAGACATGGCAATAGCGCTTGTGAGGCCCCATGTAGGCATGTAAAATAACATTGTAAATAACAATATTACAAAAAGCAGATCGGGATTGCCGGTATTTGCAGCCCAAAGAAGGAGCAGGCTATTGAGAACATTCAAAACAAAAAGGACTTTCTGACCGGGGAAATACCGGTCAGCCAGCATTCCGATTATTGGTGATGCAATACACCCGATGGCCATCGAACTCAGGATGAATGCTTTCTGTGTACTGGCAACATCCATATTGGTAAGATAAGCGGCAAGAGGAACCCACCAGA
Organism: Bacteroidota bacterium; assembly: GCA_037143835.1. Classification (GTDB taxonomy): domain Bacteria; phylum Bacteroidota; class Bacteroidia; order Bacteroidales; family VadinHA17; genus LD21. The sequence goes on along the minus strand of JBAWXY010000002.1, from coordinate 112 downwards.
CGGCATACATCAGGTACTGAAAGAACATCATTATATATAAACGGAATCGTAACATAGCCTGGATTTTTGGTAATAATATTAAAGGCCGGCCTTTTGCGGCCGGCCTTAATAA
>JBAWXY010000001.1:0-50551 GCA_037143835.1 Bacteroidota bacterium | reverse complement strand
GGTGAAGATTCTGCCATACCCGCGATCAGTCCGTTTATTCCCGTTGATGTATCGCTGAAGAGAGAAGTCATCATTGTTGGTGCCGGACCGGCCGGCATCTTTGCCGCCCTCCGTTTGATTGAGCTGGGGATACGTCCGGTAATAATTGAAAGAGGCCGCGATGTATCGTCGCGTAAAAAAGATATTGCCAGAATAAGCCGCGACCAGATTATTGATCCTGATAGTAATTATTGTTTTGGTGAAGGTGGTGCCGGTACTTATTCTGACGGTAAGCTTTATACACGGTCGAAGAAAAGAGGAGACAATACACGGGTTCTGGAATTGCTTTGCCTCCATGGAGCTAATGAGAATATAATGTATGAGGCTCATCCTCATCTTGGTACGGATAAGCTGCCGGGCATAATCTCTGATATCCGGAAATCGATACTTGATGCCGGAGGTCAGTTCATCCTCGAAAAGAAAGTAACGGATCTGATAATTGAAGGTGATTCAATTAAGGGAGTTGTTACATCGGATAATGAAAAATACCAATCTCCGTATGTTATTCTTGCAACGGGCCATTCTGCAAGAGATATTTATGATATATGCCGTAACCGGGGAGTTGAGTTGGAGATGAAACCATTCGCTATGGGAGTAAGGGTTGAGCATCCGCAGGAGTTAATCGACAGGATCCAATACCATGGCAATTCAAGAGGAGAATTTTTGCCAGCTGCTTCATATAATCTGGCGAAACAGGTAGATGGAAGGGGAGTCTATTCCTTTTGTATGTGTCCGGGTGGATTTATAGTACCTTCTGCCACGGCACAGGAAGAGGTGGTTGTAAACGGAATGTCGCCATCAGGAAGAAATTCTCCTTATGCCAATTCCGGAATAGTAGTTGAAATAAAACCTGAAGACCTTGTTAAGTATAGTAGTTTTGGTGAAATGGCCGGTCTTGAATTTCAAAAAGAACTTGAGCGTGAAGCCTGGAAGAACGGGGGACATACACAAAGAGCTCCTGCGCAACGCCTTGCTGATTTTGTTTCGGGAGAGACATCCGGTTCACTACCCAAAGTATCATATTTCCCGGGAGTGACCTCTTCTCCGCTTCATAACTGGCTGCCAAAAGCAATAGGCAGGCGCCTCAGGGATGGGTTCAGACTATTCGGACATCTGATGAACGGTTACCTGACAAACGAGGCTGTTGTCCTTGCAGTTGAGTCGCGAACATCCTCTCCCATACGGATTCCAAGAGACCCTGAAAAACTTGATCATGTAAAAATAAGTGGTTTATACCCTTGCGGTGAAGGATCGGGATATGCCGGGGGTATTGTATCTTCCGCAGTTGACGGAATAAGAGCTGCTGAGGCAATAGCCCAAAAATTGTCTTCTGATTCTTATACAGTTTAAATTGTCAATTACTTATCTTCTTCCCTGGTTAAAATGATAGATTCCTTCAGTCGCAATGACATTAAAATACTGAGAACCATTAACCCTATCAGCACAATCAAAGATCTGGTCATAGAACCTGTTAATGAAGATTTCAGACTATCCATACCAAAGATAAAAGCTATGCCCGAAATCTGACCCATCAGCAAAAGCATTCCATTTGAAGTACCTTCCGATGCCGGATAGGTTATTTCGGCTCCATACTGAAAACCTATCGGCCCGGCACTCAGAAGGAAAAATCCTAATACCATTCCGGAGGTAAGCAGAAGCCAGTAACTGGTGGCAAATGTGATGCCGGTAAGGCCAAGAGTGGCACCGACGAGGGCGATAACCATAAATGGCGTTCTTTTTTTGTAGTGATCAGACATTAAAGGGATAATAAGAGCACCGATGATCCCTCCAATAATCATCATACCTCCTGTAATTCCTGCCTGGGTGGCTGAAAAGCCACGTGGTCTCAGGATGTCCTCTATCCATGTGGTTACACTGTTGAATACGCCCAATCCTATAAAAAAGATGACCATCAACCAGATAAAATCTTTGGTGCGCAGGGCCTGCATGAAACCATCAAAAACCAGGGAACGTTCCTCCTGATCCGGACGGCAGGGAGCTGTGGGCGGTCCCTCTTTTATAAACAAAAGAAAGATTACAGCAGTGATAATCGAAATAATTCCATAAATGTAAAGCATACCGCTTATACCGGATCCGATAATAAGGTATGGGGTAAGCGTCATTCCTGCTAAAATACCCAGATACATTGCCAGCGTACCAAGACCCGTTGCTGTAGCCCGTTCCTTCATGGGGAACCAACGGGCAGCCAGTTTAGTAATTGCATTCAGAATGAAAGGCTGACCAATGGCAATACCAATTTGCGACAGGAGCAACAGATTGTAATCGGTCCCGGCAAATCCACGAAGTAAACCAAAAACCCCGGTAAAAACAGCACCTATCCCAATCCCGATGCGGATTCCATATTTATCGATTGTCCATGATGCAGGAATTGACACAACAATGTAAACGATCATAAAACACATTGAAAGTATCCCTATCTGAAGGTCAGAAACACCAAAATATTTTGTCGCATCTCCAGTGATCGGCGCAAAAGTGATCCATAAGAGTTGATTTACAGCAACCATTAACATATAAACACTAAGCATTATCCAACGGGTACCGTACACCCTGAAATTTGATTGTTGCATGGCATAATATTTGTGTGTAAATATAATTTTATTATTCAGGCAACCTGCCGGATTTTCTAAGAAACTCGGAAAAAACAACTGATGCTGCCATTCCAACATTCAGGGAATCTATTCCCTGCTTTGCTTTACTGAACTTTGGAATCATTATCTTTTCTGTAATAAAAGGGATCAGTTCATCAGAAATCCCCTTTGATTCATTTCCAAGTAAGATAATGCCTTTATTATCAAGTTTATGGTCGTAAATTGATTCTCCCTCAAGCATTGTTCCGAATACAGGTATCTTCTTTTCATTTGCCAAAACAATAAGTTTTTTAAGGCCGTAATAATAGACATTAACGTGCAAAATTGCACCCATACTTGCCTGTATTACTTTAGGGTTATAGACATCTGCACAATCTTCGGAGCAAACTATGTTTTTAATTCCAAACCAGGCAGCAGCTCTGATTATGGTACCAAGATTTCCCGGATCCTGAACAAAATCGAGGGCAACACATAACTGATTAAGTATCTCGGATGTATTCATTTCACGTTCAGGCATAGGGACAACTGCCAAAGCGTTATGTGGTGTTTTTAATGTGCTTATAAGCTTCAGTTCCTCATAGCTGACATCATCAATCTTATTTACAAAACGTGTCAAATCAGCGGGAAGTGCACTCAGAAATTCCGGTTTGGCAATTAAGGTTTCTATAGGGATTTTAGCAGCAAGGAACTCTTTTACAAGTTTATCGCCTTCGATAATGAATAGCCGCTCTTCATCTCTTACCTTTTTTTTATGAAGAGAGATTATGAATTTTGCTTTGTTTTTACTGATCATGGAAGCCAGAATTAACTATTTTTTTGCCACTTATGCACGCGGGATCAAAGTTACGCTAATTATTATTGATATATTTGTGCAACACTCTTGCTTACAAATTTTGAAAAAAAATACGTTAAATAGAAAAATATATTCTTTGAGATATTTTCTCCCCCTGCTTTTTATTGTTTTAATTATATCATCTTGTAATCCAACAAAATATGTTCCTGAGGGAGAAACCCTTCTCAATGATAACCATATTATTATCAACAAAGAGGGAGTTAAGAAAAGCGACTTGCTTCCTTACATTAAGCAAAAGCCCAATAAAAGGATTTTTGGTACAAGGTTTCACTTGGGTTTGTATAACCTTTCGAATATAAATAAACAGAAGTGGCCGAATAAGTGGTTGAGAGATATAGGGGAGGAGCCAGTTGTTTTTGATCTCAATGCCACTGTCAAGACGAAAGATCAGATAAAATCATATGTTGCATCAAAGGGTTATTTTGACGGGCAGGTGACGGATACGGTAGAAACAGCCAACAGAAAATCGGAGGTTTTTTATAATGTTGATTTGCTGTCGGCTTACACTATTCGTAACCTTTACTATGAGATCTCTGATAGCAATATTCAGAAACTTTGTTATTTCGACTCCATGAGCTGTGTCATCGAAAGAGGAAAGCCTTACGATGTTAATGTACTGCAGGCTGAACGATTGAGGTTTGAGCGTTTTATCAGGGACTATGGTTTTTATGGATTTTCCGCCGATCACATTTATTTCAGGGTTGACAGTACAGTCGGAAACAGACAGGTTGATATTTATTATGGTGTTAAGAATTTCACAAAGCTTGATGCTTTTGACAGAGTCAGCCTCGTTCCGCATTCGATCTACCGGGTTAAAAATATCTACATCTATCCCGATTTTGTTCCCAAGGATGCTCTGGAGGGGGGTGAAGCATACTTTAATAGTCTCGATACCACAAACTACAATGGTTATTATTTTATTACACTAAAAGGAAAGCCTGAAATTAAATATGATCTTATAATCCAGTCTCTTTATGTGAAGCCCGGATCAGTTTTCAATATGACAAATACTGAGCAAACGCAGGCACATCTTTTAGCCCTGAAAGTGTATCGTCTGGTTAATATCATCTACAACGATTTAAATGAACATGGTATAGCACAGGGTTCGGAAATGATGCTTGATTGCAATATTCAGCTTACTCTTTTGAGTCAACAGTCCTATAAGGTAGAACTTGAAGGAACCAATACGTCCGGTAACATGGGTGGAGCACTGAATCTGATATACCAGCACAAAAATCTTTTTCATGGTGCAGAACTATTCAGCATAAAGCTGAAAGGAGCTTATGAAGCGAATAAACAGGACAGCAGCAAACTACAAAGTACCCAGGAATATGGATTTGAGACAAGCCTGAGACTTCCAAAGTTTTTATTACCGTTTATTAAAACGGAGGGTTTCAAAAAAAAGTATAATCCTTCCACTACAGTGATGGCAGCCTATAGCTATCAGGCTATGCCAGCTTTTACCAGAACCATAGCTACTGCGACCTTTGGTTATAACTGGAAAGCAGGTAACTATCAGGAACATATAGTAAATCCTCTTCAGTTTAACATAGTAAAACTTCCCCCAGGATCCATAGATTCAGCTTTTGCAGCCAGAATTGAATTATCCTCTCAGTTTAATAGTTATAAGGATGTTATGATCCTTGGCGGAAATTATTCTTTTATATTTAATAACCAGAAAATTAAAAAATCGAAAGATTACTGGTTTCTCAGAATAAATGCTGAAGCAGCAGGGAATATGCTTGAAATGGCTGGCAAACTTACAGGAGCAAAAAAAACTGACGGCAGCTATAAAATACTGGGGCTGCCTTTTGCCCAATATGTAAGGACAGACTTCGATCTCAGATACAATTATATTCTTAATGATGTTAGTTCAATTGTATATCGAGGTTTTTTTGGTATTGGAATACCTTATGGCAATTCAAAAGCAATTCCTTTTGAAAAGCAATATTTCAGTGGCGGTGCAAACGGAATCAGAGCCTGGCAGGTACGATCACTTGGTCCTGGTTCATATGATCCCGGCAAACCTAAGTTCCTGAACCAAACAGCTGATATAAAATTAGAAGCAAATGCCGAGTACAGGTTTAAATTATTCTGGATCCTCGAAGGGGCACTTTTCCTTGATGCAGGAAATATATGGAGCTATAAAAATGACCCGGCACAACCCGGTTCGCAATTCATTTTTAACAAGTTCTATAAAGATATTGCTGTAGGTACCGGAGCCGGATTAAGATTCGACTTCAAGTTCGTTATCGGGAGGCTTGACGTTGGCATGAAACTGCGGGATCCTTTGTTGCCAGATGGGTCAAAATGGATAATTATGAGCCAACCATACGAAAGAAATGACTTTACAATGGTACTGGGGATTGGATATCCGTTCTGATTTCTGAGAAATAAATGTTTCTTTTTGTGCGTACTTCAAAATACTTTTCATTATTCAGTTGTACTTGTGTTAAAAATCAGCAGGTTGTTGCTGTTTTATTGCATAGAATTATTTAAATTGCAAATAGTCTCACTGTATATTTATAAAAATGAAGTTAAACAGGGAACCAATTAAGAACTGGTTTGGCTTTACGCGAAGGGAAAGAAGATCCGCTTTTATATTGCTTCTTATCATTATATTGATACTTGCCCTAAGGTATTTTGTTCCCGAAAGAAATATAGTCATTAAGGATTTTTCTACTAGTTTTTCAGCCATAGGAAGTCCATCAGGATTTCATAGTGGGGAAATATCATCAACGGGACAACCTTTCTCATTTGATCCTAATACAGCATCTTATGATACCCTGATTAAACTTGGGTTTGCTGCAAAAGAAGCCAATACAATAATTAAATACAGGAACAAAGGAGGAAAATTCAGACAACCTGCGGACATTAAAAAAATTTATGGAATTGAAGAAGGAAAGGCTGAAAAACTTATTCCTTTTGTTGAAGTTAAAACTGACACAACGCAAAAGGTCAGAGTCATTTACCGGAAGCAACAAAAAGCCCTGATTGATATTAACAATTGCGACTCTGCTTCACTTGTCAGACTTCCGGGAATTGGTCCGGTTTTATCAGTGAGGATCATAAAGTACAGGAATTTACTTGGTGGCTTTGCAAGGATAGAGCAACTTAAAGAGGTTTATGGCTTACCGGAAGAGACCTATAATCTTATCAAAGGCAGTATTTTTGCTGATACATTAGCTATTACCAGGATCAATGTTAATTCAGCTGATTATAAAGAACTTGCCCGACTTCTATATTTTGAAAAATATGAAGTGACAGCTATTCTTAAGTACAGGGAGTTGATGGGAAGGATAACAGGAATAACAGATCTTATTAAAAACAAGCTGATAACAGAGGAGAAGGCTGCTAAAGTAGAACCCTATCTAAGGTTCGAATAATAGTGTTTTTATTGACCATGATTGTAAATATCCACTATGTATTTCCCCCTTTGAATTCACCTCATCCCCCATACCCTCTTCTCCCAAGATAAAAGGGGGTAATCTGCAGTATATTAATTAGATAAGTCTCTCTCCCCTGGGAGAGGGATTTAGGGTGAGGTAAAAAGTCAGGGAATTCATCCTGCAGTCAGCTCGCATTTATAATTTATGGTTTCTGATTCTGTCCGATTTATTTGGAAACCGGCAGGGAAAGTCGTAATTTTAGTAAATACAAAATCGAGAGGAAGCGGTAATTTTTAATTATTTCAATATCAAAAAAAAAAGGCGATATGGATAATTTATTCCCATAAATGTTTTGAAAAGACTTTTTCTATTTCTAACTTTGCGCCTCGTTTGAAAACTGAATTTTTAATTATGATCATTGTACCATTAAAAGAAGGCGAAAACATTGAAAGAGCTTTAAAGAAGTTCAAAAGAAAGTTTGAAAAGACAGGAGTGATTCGTGAATTACGTTCACGTCAGGCTTTTATTAAGCCTTCAGTACGCCGGAGGGAAGAAATCAAGAAGGCTATGTACGTTCAGAAGATGCAGGAAAGCGAAGAATGATTCGCTTGGGGGTATCTCATTTTTAAACATAACAGATAAATGGGTTCCTTCATGAGCCATAAGGAATCGTTTTTACAATATCTGCAAATCGAAAAGCGGTATTCACCGCATACTGTCCGGTCTTATTTAAATGATCTGGATCAGTTTTATTCCTTTTTATTATCGCAAGGTCTTCCGGATGACCCGGCAGCAGTTACATCGCATGATATCAGAGCCTGGATTGTCAGTATGCTTGATAATAACTATGCAACTGTGAGTGTTCACAGGAAGATATCATGTCTCAGGGTATTTTTCCGGTATTTAAGAAAAGAGGGGATAGTTAAGAGCGATCCTCTTGAAAAGGTTGTTTTACCAAAACGAAAAAAAACCCTGCCGGTTTTTGTTGAAGAGGAGGCCCTTAATAAATTGCTTGATAATTTTAGTTTCGGAGATGGTTTTGCAGGGATCAGGAACCGGACAATAATTGAAATGCTTTATCTGACTGGGATGAGGAGATCGGAACTCATTGGACTACGGAATGTAGATATTGACCTGTCGGAAGGCTCAGTAAAAGTAACCGGTAAGAGAAATAAGCAAAGGATTATTCCCCTGGTAAAACCATTCATTCAAAGATTAGAAGAGTATATTAAGGTAAAGGATGAAATTATTACAACAGGTAATGACGGATGGTTTTTTATTACGGACAAAGGGAACAAGTTATATGATAAATATGTTTATAATACAGTTAATAGGTATCTTGCAATGGTAACAACAATTGAAAAGAAAAGCCCTCATATTCTAAGGCATACCTTCGCAACACATATGCTTAACCGTGGAGCTGATCTTAATTCAATAAAGGAGTTACTGGGACATGCAAATTTGTCTGCAACACAGATATATACACACAATACATTTGAAAAACTCAAGAAAGTATACAAACAAGCTCATCCAAGGGCTTAAATATTAATTAAATAATCAGGAGGTACTACTATGAACATTCAGATTCATTCAGTGCGGTTTGATGCCGACAAAAAGCTAATCGACTTTGTTCATCAGAAACTGGAAAAACTGACCCAGTTTGATGAAGATATTGTTAATGCCGAGGTTTATCTGAGGCTTGACAAAGATCAGGAACGGGAGAACAAAATTAGCGAAATTAAGCTGGAGTTACCGGGTGGACCTTTATTTGCAAAGAAGCAGAGTAAAACATTTGAAGAAGCAACCGATGAAGCGATAGATGCACTTAAAAAGCAGATTGCCAAGCATAAACAGAAGAAGAGAGGAGTATAGAAAATCTATTTACAAAAATATGCTGAATTATTTTGATAAATAAAATTTAAATTCATACATTTGCAAACCGTTTTTTGAGGGTGTATTATGCTCTTGCGGGGCGTTCTTTAAATTGCCGATGTAGCTCAGTTGGTCAGAGCAGCTGATTTGTAATCTGCAGGTCGGGGGTTCGAATCCCTTCATCGGCTCTTGAAAGATTTGTAAATGTGTGTCTTAGGAGTAAGGCTCTGTTTGAAGGGGGAGATACCAAAGCGGCCAACTGGGGCAGACTGTAAATCTGCTGGCGAATGCCTTCGTAGGTTCGAATCCTGCTCTCCCCACTTAAAACGGAAACAGACCGTATACTCAAATGATTAAAGGAAGAGGATGTGGGTCTCTTTGGACGATATTAAGCGGGAGTAGCTCAGTTGGTAGAGCATCAGCCTTCCAAGCTGAGGGTCGCGGATTCGAGTTCCGTCTCCCGCTCACTTTTTGAGGCCAGAGTAGCTCAGGGGTAGAGCACTTCCTTGGTAAGGAAGGGGTCGGGGGTTCAATTCCCCCCTCCGGCTCAACAGGAAACTTGATTCATAATTGATTATAGATAAACTTAATTTAATACGCTTGGAGTTATGGCAAAAGAAAAATTTGATAGGTCGAAACCGCACGTTAATATTGGTACAATTGGTCACGTCGACCATGGCAAGACCACCTTGACGGCAGCGATCACTATGGTCCTTGCCAAAAAGGGTCTCTCTGAAATCAGGGATTTTGACTCAATTGATAATGCTCCCGAAGAAAAAGAAAGGGGTATTACCATTAATACTGCTCACGTTGAATATTCGACAGCTACACGTCACTATGCACATGTTGACTGTCCTGGACACGCTGACTATATCAAGAATATGGTTACAGGTGCCGCACAGATGGACGGTGCGATTCTGGTAGTTGCTGCTGATGACGGCCCTATGCCTCAGACACGTGAACATATTCTGCTTGCACATCAGGTAAACGTACCTACGGTGCTCGTGTTTATGAATAAAGTAGATTTGGTTGACGATGAAGAACTTCTCGAACTTGTTGAGATGGAGGTTCGCGAACTTCTTAACTTTTATAAGTTTGATGGAGACAATGCTCCGGTTATCCGTGGTTCTGCACTGGGTGCAATGCACGGCGAACCGAAGTGGGAAGAAAAAGTGATGGATCTGATGAATGCAGTTGATTCATACATCCCGATCCCTCCACGCGAAAATGAGAAACCATTTCTTATGCCTGTTGAAGATGTCTTTTCAATAACAGGTCGTGGTACTGTTGCAACAGGTCGTATCGAAACTGGTGTGGTTAACACAGGCGATGAACTTGAACTGATCGGACTTGGTGCAACTAAACGTAAATCAATATGTACCGGGGTTGAGATGTTCCGTAAGATACTTGACAGAGGAGAATCTGGTGATAACGTTGGCCTTCTGCTTCGCGGTGTTGATAAGAAAGAGATCAAAAGAGGTATGGTTCTTGCTAAACCAGGTTCAATTACCCCTCATACAAAAATTAAAGCTGAGGTTTATGTTCTTAAGAAAGAAGAAGGCGGACGTCACACTCCATTTCATAATAGATACCGTCCTCAGTTCTACGTAAGAACACTTGATATTACTGGTGAGATCACTCTTCCGGAAGGAACAGAAATGGTAATGCCGGGTGATAACGTTACAATCACAGTTGACCTTATCTATCCTGTTGCTATTAATGTTGGTTTACGTTTCGCTATCCGTGAAGGTGGCAGAACAGTAGGTGCCGGACAGGTAACTGAGATACTTGAATAAGAGTTTTGGATATACAGTAGTAGCATCACAAGATTTTGTGATGCTACCGTTAATACGGGTGTAGCTCAGTTGGTAGAGCACTGGTCTCCAAAACCAGGTGTCGGGAGTTCGAGTCTCTCCTCCCGTGCAAAATTATTAGTAATATGAATATAAAAGGATATTTTCAGGAATCATTCACAGAACTCGTGCACAAGGTAACCTGGCCGACATGGAGCGAACTTCAGAACAGCGCTGTTTTAGTTATGGTGGCTACACTGATAATTGCTCTTCTCGTTGCTGCAATGGATTTTATCTTTAGCAGGGCAATGGAATTCATTTACAGTTTGTTATATTAAACAGGAGAAGATTCCAATGAGTGAGAATATTAAGAAGTGGTATGTGCTTCGGGCTATCGGCGGGAAGGAAAAGAAGGTTAAAGAGTATATCGATAGCGAAGTAGCACGTCTTAAGCTCGAGGATTATGTCTCACAGGTTCTTATCCCAACCGAAAAGGTTTATCAGATAAGGGCAGGAAAGAAAATCAGCAAGGAGAGAACATTCTTTCCGGGATATATTCTTGTAGAAGCTGTTCTTGTTGGTGAGATACCACATTTATTGAGGAATGTACCAAACGTAATCGGATTTCTGGGTTCTAAGGATGGTGAACCTGTACCGCTCAGAAAACCGGAGATAAACCGTATTCTCGGAAAAGTTGATGAATTGAATGCAAGCGATGAGGAATTAAATGTTCCTTTCTTTGTCGGCGAGTCTGTAAAAGTGATCGATGGTCCGTTCAACAGCTTTACAGGAACAATTGAAGAGGTGAATGATGAAAAGAAAAAGCTTAAAGTGATGGTTAAAATATTTGGCAGAAAAACCCCTCTTGAGCTTAGTTTTATGCAGGTAGAAAAAGAGAATTAACAGAAGATATTGATAGTTGTAATATTCATAATGCTTCCTGAATAACTATCAAGCTCTCGCAATAAATACGCAAATTTAAAATTATGGCAAAAGAAGTTGCTGGAATTATCAAGTTACAGATTCGTGGCGGAGGAGCTAATCCATCACCACCGGTAGGACCTGCACTAGGTTCGAAAGGTGTGAATATCATGGATTTCTGTAAGCAATTTAATGCGAGGACTCAGGACAAAGCTGGAAAAGTAATACCGGTTGTAATAACAGTTTATGGTGATAAATCATTTGATTTTGTTACCAAAACACCACCGGTGGCTGTTCAGCTTCTTGAAGTTGCTAAAGCTAAGAAAGGTTCTCAGGAACCTAACAGAGACAAAGTGGCATCAATAACCTGGGACCAGGTCAAGACAATTGCTGAGGAGAAAATGGAGGACTTAAACTGCTTTACAGTCGAGTCCGCTATGCGAATGGTAGCTGGTACCGCCAGAAGTATGGGAATTACCGTCAGAGGAGAATTCCCGGTAAAATAATTAATTAGGAGAAAAAATGACTAAACTTACCAAAAACCAAAAGTTTGCTCTTGAAAAACTCGATAAGGACAAACTTTATACATTGAAAGAAGCTTCTGCTTTGGTTAAGGAAATAACTAAAACAAAGTTCGATGCTTCGATCGATTTAGATGTAAGGTTAGGTATAGATCCGAGGAAATCCAATCAGATGGTTCGCGGTGTTGTTTCCCTCCCTCACGGAACAGGAAAAGAGACACGTGTACTCGTGCTTTGCTCCCCCGATAAGGAGGCTGAAGCAAAAGAAGCCGGAGCTGATTTCGTTGGTCTTGACGATTATGTCGAAAAGATCAAAGGCGGTTGGACAGATATGGATGTTATAATAACCATGCCATCTGTAATGGGAAAGGTCGGTCAGTTAGGTCGAATACTCGGTCCTCGCGGACTGATGCCGAACCCAAAAAGTGGAACTGTTACTATGGAAATTGGTAAAGCTGTTAAAGAAGTGAAGCAGGGTAAGATTGATTTCAAAGTTGATAAAAGCGGAATCATTCATGCCTCGATAGGAAAAGTCTCATTCGAACCTCAAAAGATCGTCGAGAATGCAAGGGAGTTTATCTCAATTGTAAACAAACTTAAACCGGCTGCTGCTAAAGGAACCTACATTCGTAGCGTATTCATCTCAAGCACAATGAGCCAAGGTGTTAAGATCGATCCAAAAGGTCTTGATGATTAATTAGTTAAGTTAAAACTTGAAAGAAAAAATGAGACGGGAAGAAAAAAATGCTATCATAGACAGCCTTGCTGAGAGATTAAAAGAGTACAGCCACTTTTATCTGACTGATACTGCTCAGCTTAATGCCGCTGATACAAGTGATCTGAGAAGGAAGTGTTTTGACAACGACATTAAACTTGTTGTTGTAAAAAATACTCTCCTCAAAAGAGCACTCGAGCAGTCTAATGGAAACTTCGAAGAACTATATCCGGTTCTGAAAGGTACTACGTCCATCATGTTCACACGATCGGGAAATGTTCCTGCAAAACTTATTAAGGAATTCCGTAGGAAACATGATAAACCTGTGCTTAAAGGCGCATACGTTCAGGAATCAGTTTACGTGGGAGATAACATGCTTGATGCACTAATCTCAATCAAAACCAAACAGGAACTGATAGGTGATATTATTATGCTTTTGCAGTCACCTGCCAAAAACGTTATTTCAGCCCTTCAATCAGGTGGAACTAAAATTCATGGTGTTCTTGAAACGCTATCAAAAAGAGAATAATAATAAAGTATAATCAAATTAAAAATCGATAAAAATGGCAGATCTTAAGAAATTTGCAGAAGAACTGGTTAACTTATCTGTAAAAGAAGTAAACGAACTGGCTAAAATACTTAAAGATGAGTATGGTATTGAACCTGCTGCAGCGGCCGTGGCCGTCGCAGGTCCATCGGCCGGCAGTGATGCACCAGCTGTTGAAGAGAAATCAACTTTTGATGTTATCCTCAAAGCAGCCGGCGGACAGAAATTACAGATTGTTAAACTTGTTAAGGATATCACCGGACTCGGACTGAAAGAAGCGAAAGCAGTAGTTGATGCTGCTCCTTCTCCAGTTAAAGAAGGTATTTCCAAAGATGAAGCTGAAGCAATAAAAAGTCAATTAGTAGAAGCAGGAGCTGAAGTTGAACTTAAATAAGTTATACCTGATTGCTGGGTTATAGGTTTAGTTCCGGAATTTCCGGAACTAAACCTTTTTGTTCTTTAAATAATAAGTTCACTTAATCATTTAATAAATGTCTTCAAAAAATACTGAAAGAATAAGTTTCGCATCCAGAAAAAATCAGCTTGAATACCCTGATTTTCTGGAGATTCAGTTAAAATCCTTCGGTGAGTTCTTTCAACTTGGAACTACTCCCGAAAACAGGAAAAGAGAGGGACTTTTTAAGGTCTTTACAGAAAATTTCCCTATAACTGATACAAGGAACAATTTCGTTCTTGAATTTCTGGATTATTATATTGACCCTCCACGCTATACAATTGAAGAGTGTATCGAACGCGGACTTACTTTCAGCGTTCCTCTTAAAGCAAAACTAAAACTTTATTGTACCGACCCCGAACATGAGGATTTTGATACAGTTATCCAGGATGTTTATCTTGGAACCGTACCCTATATGACGGATCGTGCTACATTTGTTATTAATGGTGCTGAAAGAGTGGTTGTTTCACAGTTACACAGATCCCCGGGGGTTTTCTTTGGTCAAAGCATTCATGCTAACGGAACTAAACTCTATTCCGCCAGGATTATTCCTTTCAAAGGCTCCTGGATAGAGTTTGCTACCGATATCAATAATGTGATGTATGCATATATCGACAGAAAGAAAAAACTGCCGGTAACAACTCTCCTCCGCGCTATCGGGTTCGAGAGCGATAAGGAGATACTCGAGATTTTTAACCTTGCAGAAGAGCATAAAGTATCAAAAACAAGTATAAAAAAACTGGTCGGACGTAAACTGGCTGCCAGGGTACTGAAGACATGGGTCGAAGACTTTGTTGACGAAGATACAGGTGAGGTGGTTTCAATTGAAAGAAATGAAGTAATCCTCGACAGGGAAACGGTTATAGAATCGGAACATGTCGATATGATAGTTGATTCAGGTGCAAAAACAATTCTTTTGCATAAAGACGATTCAACTCTCTCGGATTATGCAATAATATATAACACACTTCAGAAAGATCCTTGTAACTCAGAAAAGGAGGCAGTTATCTATATTTACCGTCAGTTGCGTAACGCTGAACCACCCGACGAAGCAACAGCACGCGATGTTATTGACAAGCTGTTCTTCTCCGATAAAAGATATGACCTTGGTGAAGTAGGACGCTACAGGATAAATAAGAAACTGGGCCTTAACACCGAAAAGAATGTTAAGATTCTTACAAGAGAAGATATTATCAAGATTATCGGTTACCTTATCGAACTTATTAACTCCAAAACCGATATCGACGATATCGACCATCTAAGTAACAGAAGAGTTCGTACTGTTGGAGAACAGTTACATTCACAGTTCGGCGTAGGTCTTGCCCGTATGGCACGTACAATACGCGAAAGAATGAATGTCAGGGATAATGAGGTGTTTACACCCGTCGACCTGATCAATTCAAAAACCCTTTCATCGGTAATTAACTCATTCTTCGGAACAAACCAGCTGTCGCAGTTTATGGATCAGACCAACCCACTTGCTGAAATGACACACAAACGTCGTATGTCAGCCCTGGGACCAGGAGGTCTTTCCCGTGAAAGAGCAGGATTTGAAGTAAGGGACGTTCACTATACCCATTATGGACGGCTTTGCCCTATCGAAACTCCTGAAGGACCAAACATCGGGCTTATATCATCTCTATGCGTTTACGCCAAAATAAATACTCTGGGATTTATCGAAACGCCATACCTTAAAGTTAAGGATTCACAGGTCGACTTCGGTGAAGATGGTGTTGTATGGCTCAGTGCTGAAGAAGAAGAAGAAAAAATGATTGCCCAGGCAAATGCTCCGCTCCTTAAAGACGGACATTTCGAAAACCTCAGGGCAAAATGCAGATACGAAGCTGATTATCCATTTGAGGAAGTTTCAAAGGTAGATCTTATGGACGTTGCCCCAAACCAGATTGCTTCAATAGCTGCTTCACTTATTCCATTCCTTGAACACGACGATGCAAACAGGGCACTCATGGGATCAAACATGATGCGACAGGCAGTTCCGCTCATCAGCCCGGAAGCACCCATAGTTGGCACTGGTCTCGAGGCACAGGTGATCAGAGACAGCCGCATTATATACGTGGCAGAAGGCGACGGAGTGGTTGAATTTGTCGATTCAAATGAAATTGTTATAAGATACACACGTACCGATGAGGAGAAGTTCGTAAGCTTTGATGATGATATCAGACGTTATACACTTCCAAAATATAAGAAAACAAACCAGAATACATGTATCAACCTTGTACCAGTTGTAAAAAAAGGCGAAAAAGTAACTAAAGGACAGGTACTTACAGAAGGTTATGGAACTAAACATGGTGAACTGGCTCTCGGTAGAAACCTCAAAGTGGCTTTCATGCCATGGAAAGGTTATAACTTTGAAGATGCAATTGTAATCTCAGAGAAAGTTGTTCAGGAAGACTACTTCACATCAGTTCATATCGATGAATACCAACTTGAAGTGCGTGACACAAAACGTGGTCTTGAAGAGCTTACATCCGATATTCCTAATGTAAGCGAGGAAGCTACTAAAAACCTCGATGAGAATGGGCTTATCAGGATAGGAGCACACATCAGACCAGGCGATATCCTTATCGGTAAGATTACACCAAAAGGAGAATCAGATCCTTCACCTGAAGAAAAACTGCTGCGCGCTATCTTCGGTGATAAAGCCGGCGATGTTAAAGATGCATCTCTGAAAGCCGGCCCTTCCCTCGAAGGGGTCGTCATCGATAAAAAGCTGTTTACCAGGGCTATCAAAGACAGGAAAGCCAAAGCAGTGGAAAAACCTCTGCTCGACAAAATTGAAACTGAGTTCAACAGAAGTGTTGATGAACTTAAAGCAAGGCTTGTTGATAAACTTTTCATTCTTGTTAACGGAAAAACTTCTCAGGGAGTTAAGGATTATCTTAATGTAGATGTTATACCTAAAGGAAGCAAGTTCACTCTGAAACAACTTCAGGAGGTTGATTTTCTTAATGCCAATCCCAATAAGTGGACTACCGATAAGAAGAAAAATGACAGTATCAAACTACTTCTCCATAACTATATTATTAAGTATAAGGAGATTGATGGTACTTACAAGCGCAAGAAATATAATATTACAATTGGTGATGAGCTGCCAGCAGGTATTGTACGTCTTGCAAAAGTGTACATTGCCAAGAAACGCAAGATTAAGGTAGGTGATAAGATGGCTGGCCGCCATGGTAACAAAGGTATTGTGGCCAGGATCGTTCGTGCCGAGGATATGCCTTTCCTTGAAGATGGTACACCAGTTGATATTGTTTTGAACCCACTCGGTGTTCCCTCGAGGATGAACCTTGGACAGATTTACGAAACTGTTCTCGGATGGGCCGGTCAGAAACTCGGACTTCAGTTCTCAACACCGATTTTTGATGGTGCAACTATTAGTCAGATCAATGGTTATACCGAAGAGGCAAACCTTCCGAAGTTTGGGAAGACATATCTCTATGATGGTGGCACAGGCGAAAGATTCGACCAGCCTGCAACCGTAGGCGTTATATACATGCTTAAACTTGGCCATATGGTTGACGATAAGATGCATGCCCGCTCAATAGGACCTTACTCACTCATTACACAGCAGCCGTTAGGTGGTAAAGCTCAGTTTGGAGGTCAACGTTTTGGTGAAATGGAAGTCTGGGCCCTCGAAGCATTTGGGGCTGCTCATATTCTCCAGGAGATACTCACAATTAAATCTGATGATGTTGTTGGCCGTGCCAAAGCATATGAGGCAATTGTGAAAGGCGAACCAATGCCTTTCCCGGGTATTCCCGAATCACTTAATGTTCTGTTGCATGAACTGAGAGGTCTCGGACTGAGCGTAATACTTGATTAAGTATTTCGCAAGGTTTTGAATTTTTAGTTTTAGAATAAAAAAATATTCAGCATATGTCATTCAGAAGAGATAACAAAACAAGGACCAATTACTCAAAAATCTCAATAGGTCTTGCTTCACCTGAAGAAATACTTGATCGCTCAAGTGGTGAAGTATTGAAGCCAGAGACGATAAATTACCGTACTTATAAGCCTGAGCGCGATGGCCTATTCTGCGAAAGGATTTTTGGTCCGGTAAAAGATTACGAGTGCCATTGCGGAAAGTACAAAAGAATCCGTTATAAAGGAATCGTTTGCGACCGTTGCGGTGTTGAGGTTACAGAAAAGAAGGTTCGTCGTGAAAGGATGGGGCACATTTCTCTTGTAGTTCCTGTTGCCCATATCTGGTATTTCCGCTCATTACCGAATAAAATCGGATATCTGCTTGGACTTCCGACCAAGAAGCTTGATTCTATTATTTATTATGAGAGATATGTCGTAATCAACCCTGGTGTAAAAGCAGTGGATGGTGTCAAATATCTCGATTTTCTGACAGAAGAGGAATATCTGGAGATTACGGAATCCCTTCCAAAAGAAAACCAATATCTTGAAGATAGTCACCCTGATAAGTTTGTTGCAGATATGGGCGCTGAGGCTCTTTATAAACTTCTCAGCCGTATCGATCTTGACGATATGTCATATTCACTTCGTCATAGAGCTAATACAGAAACTTCTCAACAGCGTAAAAATGAGGCACTTAAACGTCTTCAGGTTGTTGAAGCTTTCAGAGATTCCAAACTGGTTAACAAACCTGAATGGATGATCATAAAGGTGGTCCCTGTTATTCCTCCTGAACTGAGGCCTCTTGTTCCTCTTGATGGCGGACGATTTGCGACCAGCGACCTGAATGACCTTTACAGAAGGGTGATCATCAGGAATAACCGTCTGAAAAGACTTATTGAGATCAAAGCTCCGGAAGTGATCCTGCGCAACGAAAAGCGCATGCTTCAGGAAGCTGTCGATTCTCTCTTCGATAACTCACGGAAAGCAAATGCCGTAAAGACAGATGCTAACCGCCCTCTTAAGTCGTTAAGTGATAGCCTTAAAGGAAAACAGGGGAGGTTCCGTCAGAACCTGCTCGGTAAAAGAGTTGACTACTCTGCCCGTTCCGTAATTGTCGTTGGCCCTGAACTCGGACTGCACGAATGCGGTTTGCCAAAAGATATGGCTGCAGAACTTTATAAGCCATTCATTATCCGTAAACTGATTGAACGCGGTATTGTAAAAACAGTTAAATCGGCAAAGAAAATTGTCGACAGAAAAGATCCAGTCGTATGGGATATTCTGGAAAACGTACTTAAAGGACATCCAGTCCTTCTAAACCGTGCTCCGACTCTTCACAGGCTTGGTATTCAGGCTTTTCAGCCAAAACTAATTGAAGGAAAAGCTATCCAGCTCCATCCACTTGTTTGTACTGCTTTTAACGCTGACTTCGATGGTGACCAGATGGCTGTTCATCTTCCACTTGGCAATGGTGCGGTTCTGGAGGCTCAGATGCTCATGCTCGCTTCACACAATATTCTAAACCCGGCTAACGGTGCCCCCATAACTGTTCCGTCGCAGGACATGGTTCTTGGTCTTTATTATATTACAAAAGGAAGGAAAAGCACTGAAACCGAGAAGGTTAGAGGAGAAGGACTTATTTTCTACTCGCCAGAAGAGGTTAATATTGCATATAACGAAGGACAGATTGATCTTCACGCTGTTATTAAAGTTAAAGTTGACGACAGGGTTGATGGGGAGTTCGTTAACCACCTGGTTGAGACAACCGTTGGAAGAGTTATCTTTAATCAATATGTTCCCCGGGAGGTTGGTTTCATCAATGAGATCTTAACAAAAAAATCATTAAGAGATATAATCGGGCGGGTTCTTAAACTTGCCGGAACTGCAAAAACTGCTGATTTCCTCGATGCGATTAAAAACCTCGGATTCTATTCCGCATTTAAAGGCGGTTTGTCATTTAACCTGGATGATGTAATCATACCTGATGAAAAGACAAAATTCGTTGCTGAGGGATATGAGCAGGTTGAAGAGGTGCTGAGTAACTATAGTATGGGATTCATTACCAATAATGAACGATATAACCAGATAATTGATATCTGGACACATGTTAATGCGAGGCTTACACAAACGCTGATGAAGCAGCTTTCAAATGATAAGCAGGGGTTTAATTCTGTTTACATGATGCTTGATTCAGGTGCAAGGGGTTCAAAGGAACAGATACGTCAGCTTTCAGGTATGAGGGGTCTTATGGCTAAGCCTCAGAAATCAGGTTCATCAGGTTCCGAGATTATTGAAAACCCGATTCTGTCTAACTTTAAAGAGGGATTGTCGGTTCTTGAATACTTCATTTCAACCCACGGTGCACGTAAAGGTCTTGCCGATACCGCTTTAAAAACAGCAGACGCAGGTTATCTGACCCGTCGTCTGGTTGACGTTTCACAGGATGTCATCATTAATGAGGAAGACTGTGGTACACTGAGAGGATTGGTTGCTACTGCCATCAAGAAGAATGAGGAAGTAGTTGAATCTCTGTACGAAAGAATTCTCGGCCGTACAACTGTTCATAATGTGTACCACCCCCTTACCGGCGAACTGATTGTTGAATCAGGGCGGGAACTTACTGAAGATCTTGCCAGGAAAATTGAAGATTCTCCTATTGAGCAGGTTGAGATCCGTTCTGTCCTTACGTGCGAATCCAAAAAAGGAGTATGTGCAAAATGCTATGGTCGTAACCTGGCTAACGGGCGTATGGTTCAGAAAGGTGAAGCAGTCGGTGTTATTGCCGCTCAGAGTATTGGTGAACCCGGTACTCAGCTGACTCTTCGTACATTCCACGTTGGAGGTACTGCATCGAACATTACTACCGAGTCGAGGCTTGTTGCACGTTACGGTGGTATAGCTGAAATTGAGGAGATCAGAACAGTTCCTAAAAAAGATACTGAAAAAGGTGAAATTGATATAGTTATCGGACGTCTTGCAGAATTAAGGATAGTTGACAAGAAAACCGGTATTGCTCTCACAACACATACAATTCCTTATGGCTCAAAACTTTATATTAAGCCAGGACAGGAGATTGAAAAGGGTAAACTTATCTGCGAATGGGATCCTTTTAATGCCGTTATTATTTCTGAAATGGCAGGAAAGATCGGATATGATTTTCTTATTGAAGGTATTACATTCCGTGAAGAGTCTGACGAACAGACCGGATTTAAGGAGAAAGTTATTATTGAGAGCAGGGACAAAACAAAGAACCCGGCAATAAAAATCTTATCCCCGAAAGGTGAAGAGCTCAGAATATATAACCTTCCTGTAGGATCTCACCTTGTAGTTGATACCAATAAGATGGTAGAGGCTGGAGAAGTGCTTGCCAAAATACCACGTGCCGTTGGAAAATCGGGCGATATAACAGGTGGTCTTCCTCGTGTTACAGAACTATTTGAAGCACGTAATCCATCTAACCCCGCCACCGTATCAGAGATCGACGGTGAAGTAACATTCGGAAAGATCAAAAGAGGTAACAGGGAAATTTCGATCAAGTCAAAAACTGATGAGACAAAAAAATACCTTGTACCACTCTCAAAACAGATCCTTGTACAGGAAAATGATTATGTAAAGGCAGGTATTCCACTTTCAGATGGTGCAATTACTCCAGCCGATATACTTGCGATTAAAGGGCCAACAAAGGTTCAGGAATATATTGTTAATGAGATTCAGGAGGTTTATCGTTTACAGGGAGTTAAGATAAATGATAAACACTTTGAAATCATTGTCCGCCAGATGATGCGCAAGGTGGAGATTGTTGATCCGGGTGATACGAAATTCCTTGAAAGACAGGTTGTTGATAAACTGGATTTTATGGATGAAAATGACTGGATATATGGAAAGAAAGTGATTATTGAGGGTGGCGATTCACAAACTTTGCGGCCAGGTATGATTATATCAGCCCGTAAACTCAGAGATGACAATTCTGTTCTGAAGCGTCGCGACCTGAAGATTGTTGAAGCGAGAGATGCTATTCCCGCAACTTCAAGCCAGGTATTGCAGGGTATTACAAGAGCAGCACTTCAGACCAATAGTTTCTTCTCAGCTGCTTCTTTCCAGGAAACCACTAAGGTACTGAACGAAGCTGCGATTCTAGGCAAGATTGACAGACTTGAAGGACTGAAGGAAAATGTTATCGTCGGCCACCTTATTCCTGCAGGAACCGGACAGCGGCAGTACAATGGCATTATAGTCGGTTCACTCGAGGAGTATGAAAACCTTGTTGGCATCGAACAGGAAACTGAAACCGAACCAAAAAAATAGGATTAATTATAAGGCAATGACAGATCCCAAGAACCCGACACAGATCAGTATTGAACTGAATGAAGAAGTTGCTCAGGGAACTTATTCGAACCTTGCGGTTATAACCCATTCAGCATCTGAATTCGTTATCGACTTTGTAAGAATAATGCCCGGGATACCAAAGGCACAGGTTAAATCGAGGATAATACTTACTCCTGAACATGCAAAAAGACTTGTTGCAGCACTTCAGGATAATATTGCCAAGTATGAGTCTGTTCACGGAACAATTAAAGAAGTGAAAGGGTCGGGACCTGCAATACCATTAAGTTTTGGTGGACCTACTGCCCAGGCATGAAATAAAAATTTACTTTGTCCGTTATTAGTTTGTAAACCTGTTAGATAATTCTTAAATGAGAGGTCAAATAATAAGGAAAATTCTTGTAGTATTGATAATATTGGCACCCGTTTTCTCCTATTCAGGTTGCAAAAAGCAGGCAAAATGCGGTTGCGGGAAAGATATTCTCTTTACACTTACTAATAGGCAGGCAACAGTTATTTATAATGAGACAGGAACAAATATCTATTTTACACCGTTAGATGATCCTTATTCAACATACAATTTCTGCAATCCTGGTGAGATGTTCCCCAAATTTGCAGACTATAAATCGGGCGATATACTTCTTGTATCGGGCCATGTTTATTGGGAATGTAATTATCTCTACCAGACCAGTAATTATTCTTACCAGACCTATTACAAAGTCTATATGATCCAGGTTACTGACGTCACAGTAGATCTTTACGGAAAAAAATAATTCTGGCCTTTCCCAAACCAGATTTCTCCCATAAGTTAAGTTGTACTTTTTTTTCGGTTATTTATTATCCGGACAATTTTGTATATTTCAGAAAAATTCAGTGATGATTCAATACAACATATCTTTTGCAGGAGCAGGAAGAGTGGCAGGCGCTTTATGCAGAGAGTTGTATCATGTCGGCTTCAGGATTGATCTGATAGTTTCAGAATCAGAAAATAGCGGCCGGTTACTTGCTGATTCCTGTAAAGCATCATGGTCAACTAACCTTAAATTTCCCGATTCAACCGGTGTCATTATTGTTGCTGTACCTGATCACAGGATTAAAAGTGTTCTGAGTACACTTAAATGCCGCCCCGATACTTTAGTTGTACATACAGCTGGAAGTATTGGCCTTGATGTTTTTCCTGAACATATAAAACGAAAGGGCATTTTTTATCCGCTACAAACTTTTTCAAAAGAAAGAAAAGTCGTTTTTAAAGATCTCCCTTTTTTACTTGAATCATCAGATAAAGAATCATTAGTAATTTTAGAAAACCTGGCAGGATCAATCGGAGGTAAAGTTCATTTTGTTGATACTGAACATAGAAGGATGCTTCATCTTGCTGCTGTGTTTGTCTGTAATTTTACAAATCATATGCTTACAGCAGGTAAGGAGCTAGCCTTCAATGCAGGTTTTCCCTTCGAAGTACTCGGACCTTTAGTAAAAGAGACTATTTCAAAAGCGATGGATACCGGACCTGAAAACTCCCAAACGGGACCTGCTGTACGAAATGATCAGAATACTATCGAAAAACATTTGGAATTACTATCTTTCTCGCCTGAATTGCAGAGGTTATATAGTGAGCTGACCCGGTCTATAATTAAATACTATAATAAATCGTGATAAATGACTAATTTTAAGGAAGACCTTGTTAGAGTTAAGGCATTTTTATTTGATATCGATGGAGTATTGTCGTTGCAAACAATCAACCTGAATTCTTTTGGTGTACCAAACAGAACTGTTAACCTTCGCGATGGTTATGCCATGCAACTTGCAGTTAGGAAGGGCTATTATATTGGTGTTATTTCGGGAAGCAGATCAAAAGAATATCAAAAGAGACTCAAGTTGCTTGGCGTAACTGATATTTACCTCAACAGTCGCTCTAAGCTGGACCATTTTAATATTTTTCTTAAAAAACACAATATTAATAAATCTGACGTTTTATACATGGGTGACGATATCCCTGATTTTGAGGTGATGAAAGAGGCTGGCGTTGCAGTCTGCCCTTCCGATGCTGACAGCGAGATTAAACAGGTTGCTGCTTATATTTCTGATAAGAAGGGCGGGGAAGGTTGTGTAAGGGATGTTATTGAACAAGTATTGAGACTACATAACAATTGGATGGATTCCGATGCATTTACATGGTGAAAAATGAAGGCATTTCTTAGTCTGATCAGATGGCAAAATCTTCTCATAGTTATCCTTACTATGGTGCTAATGAGATATGCGGTTCTTGAGCCGGTCATCAGCAAAATTGGTGTTATACTTCTTAAGGGTACGGGAGAAGAGATTCCAATGGTACTTCAGTTTCCATGGTATGACTTTTTATTACTCGTTGCCGCCACTGTCTTTATTACTGCAGGTGGTTACGTAATAAATGATTATTTCAATATAAAAGCAGACCTGATAAACAAAGGGAAGGTAATTGTTGGCACAAAAATCCCGAGACGCCAGGCCATGATGTGGCATAATATTTTTAATATCGCCGGTGTTTCTGCCGGTTTCTATATTTCATGGAAAGCCGGTTATATATATTTGGGAGTTCTCTTTCTGATCGTCTCTGGTTTACTCTATTTTTATTCAGTAAGCTATAAAAGACAGTTCCTGATCGGCAATATAATTGTTGCTATTCTGACAGCAATGGTTCCTCTTCTCGTTGTTTTTTATGAATGGCCTGCTTTATATAAGTATTACACAATAAATGCAATATCTCTTCCAAAAATAAATTTTGTTTTCTACTGGGTCGGGGGATTTGCTCTTTTTGCTTTTCTGACTACTCTTACACGCGAAATAATCAAGGACACTGAAGACTTTGAAGGGGATGTTGCTTACGGAAGAAATACTGTCGCGGTAGTTTTCGGAGTACTTTCTGCCAAGGTAGTTTCAGTAAGCCTCATAATTATTACTGTTGCTCTGCTATATCTTATATGGTACTTTTTTATTAATGATACTATAACACTTATTTACCTATCTGCTGCAATCGTTTTGCCTCTTTTATATGTCATTTATAAGGTGGTTATCAGCTGTGACAGGAAACAGCTTCACAGTGCAAGCAGTATCATGAAAATAGTAATGCTTACCGGTATACTTTACTCTGTTGTGGTAAAAGTAATACTTACCTGGAACCTCTTCTGACTATGATAATTGATAACCTGAATAACTATAGGATAATCCTTGCTTCACGATCACCCAGAAGACAGCAGCTGCTCAGGGACCTGGGTCTTAAATTTGATATTGTAATTAAGGATTATACTGAAACATTTCCGAAAAGCCTTGGTGGTGAGGAGATTGCCAAGTATGTTGCACACGAAAAGGCGGTCTCTTTTAAAAACGAAATATCAGAAAATGAGATTGTTATTACAGCAGATACGATTGTATGGTGTAACAACAAGGTGCTTGGCAAACCTCTGAATTCTGAAGATGCAATCCACATTCTCAAAGAAATTTCGGGCAACACACATGAAGTAATTACCGGAGTGTGTCTGTTTTCCTCTTTTAAGGAAAAAACATTTTCTGTCTCGACAAAAGTTACTTTCGATACTCTTTCGGGGGAAGAGATGAATTTTTATGTTGATAAATACAAACCATACGATAAAGCAGGCGCATACGGCATACAGGAGTGGATAGGCATTGCTGCCTGCAGCAATATTGAGGGATCATATTTCAATGTTGTTGGGTTGCCTGTACAGAGACTTTACAAAGAACTTCAAAGTTTCATTCTAAAGTAAAGACAAAAGTAAAAAGGAAAAAGGAATCCCCGAGGGTTCCCCTCCTGGGAGGGGCAAGGGGTGGGTTAAAATGAGTCAAAAGTCAAATGAATTAGAAATTTATCAATTAGGAATTAAGAAAATATATATGAAAAACAAACTACTGACATTCTCGTTACTACTGACAATATTTCTGGCTCCGGCTTTGAGAGCCGACGAAGGTATGTGGATACCTCTTCTGATCGAAAAATACAATATTAAACTGATGCAGGAGAAAGGTTTTAAACTGACAGCCGAAGATATTTATAGTGTAAACAAGGCCTGCATGAAAGATGCAATCGTGCAATTTGGCGGAGGCTGTACAGGAGAAGTTATATCACCAGATGGACTGCTTATAACAAACCATCATTGCGGCTATGGTCAGATACAGAAACACTCAACTCTTGAGCATGATTATCTTACTGATGGATTCTGGGCTATGTCGAGGGAAGAAGAGTTGCCCAACCCCGGGCTCTCAGTCACCTTTCTGAAAAGCATGGAAGATGTTACAGAAAGAACATTGAAAGGGGTAACTGCTGAAATGGCGGGTAATGAACGTGATAATTTAATAAATTCTAATATAGCTGAGATCAGAAAAAGCGCCATCGAAGGAACCGGTTATACTGTAGGCGTCCGGCCATTTTATATGGGTAACCAATATTTCCTTTTTGTCAATGAAGTATTCAGGGATATTCGTCTCGTAGGAGCTCCTCCTTCCGCTATTGGAAAATTTGGCGGTGAAACTGACAACTGGATATGGCCACGCCACACGGGTGACTTTTCACTTTTCAGGATTTATGCCAATAAAGAAAACAAGCCTGCCGAATTTTCTAAAGATAATGTTCCCTTTAAGCCCGCATATCATTTCCCGATATCACTTAAAGGTGTTAAGGAGGGTGATTTTACAATGGTTTTCGGTTACCCGGGAACAACTTCAGAATATGTTCCCTCTTATCATGTCGACATGGTAAAGAACTTTTTCAATCCTAAAATGATCGTTATCAGAACAAAAAAGATTGAAATAATGGAATCAGCTATGAACACTGACCCACTGATAAGGATTCAGTATTCTGCCAAAAAAGCGGGCATAGCCAACTCATGGAAAAAATGGATAGGAGAGAGCCAGGGGTTGGAAAAAATGAAAACAATTGAGAAAAAAAAGGAGTTTGAAAATAAATTAACAACCTGGATCAATTCAGATAATTACCGTATTACAAAATACGGGAGTATTCTGCCTAAGTACAAGGAGTTGTATACAAAACTGAATGAATATAACATCGTAAACAGCTACATCAATGAGGTCTTTTTCAGCAGTGGGGCAGAAGCTGTTAGCTTTGCAAGAAACATGAAAGCATTGGCCGAACTTTTTAAAAGCAATGCTGATGAGGACCAGATAAAGGTCATGAAAATCAATTTGATTGAGACCGGGAAGAGTTTTTTTCAGAACTACAACATAGCTACGGATAAAAAGCTCTTTGTTGCTGTAATGACACTGTATGGCGAAAATATTGATCTGAAATGGCAGGCACCTGAGTATTTAAAACTGAAGAATTCCTGCAAAGGTAACTTTTCAGCCGTTGTCGATAAATTATACGAGAAGACGGTTTTTGCTGATGGAGCCAGGTTTGAAACTTTCGTTAAAGGATTTAATTCGGCAACTATTGCTAAATTGAATAAAGATCCTTTCTACTTGCTTGCAATAAACGTAAGCGACTTTCTGGCCATTAATGTCAGACCTGAATTGGGCCGGATTAACGATGAGATTCAAAAGCTTAATAAGGATTATATGACAGCTCAGATGGAGTTTGATAAAGAGAGAGTCTTCTATCCTGATGCCAATTCAACACTGCGCATTACCTATGGAACAGTTAAAGGGTATGTTTCAAAAGATGCAGTCTATTATACTTACTATACAACACTTAAAGGGATAATGGAAAAAGATAATCCCGAAATATACGATTATGATGTTCCTGATAAGCTCAGAGAGTTGTACAGGACAAGGGATTTTGGCCGTTATACACAGAATGGAGAAGTACCTGTTTGTTTTATTGCCAATAACCATACAACAGGTGGCAATTCAGGCAGTCCTGTTATAAATGCTGATGGTCATCTTATTGGTATCAACTTCGACAGAGCATGGGAAGGCGTTGCCAGCGACCTTGCGTTTAATCCGGATCAGAGCCGGAATATCAGTCTCGATATAAGGTATGCACTCTTTATTATCGACAAGTTTGCCGGTGCAGGTTATCTGCTTAAAGAAATGACAATTATTGAGTAAATTTCACCCACTGCCTTCTAAAGGGGGTTCTGCTATTTGCCTGATATTCAACAAATATTAATTTGTAACTTTCCGGGGAAATTGAAATAGAGATGATCAGAATTATTGCCGATGATAAAATTTCATTTCTGAAAGGAATTTTGGAGCCTTATGCAGATGTTACCTATCTTCCGGGGAAGCAGATTACAAGAGATGCCGCAATGAATGCTGATGCGTTGTTAATCCGCACACGGACTAAATGCACTGACGCTCTTCTGAATGGGACACAGGTAAGCTTTATCGGTACTGCAACAATCGGATTCGACCATATTGATACACAATATTGCGAGAAGCATAATATTAAATGGGCTAATGCTCCGGGTTGTAATTCATCATCGGTTCAGCAATATATTGCAGGAGCCTTGCTGAAGATGGCCTCCGAATTCCGATTTAACCTGATGGACAAAACAATTGGAATTATAGGTGTCGGCAATGTAGGTTCAAAGGTTGAAAAGTTAGCAAGATTATTAGGGATGAATGTTCTGCTGAATGATCCTCCCCGGGCCAGACAAGAGGGTGAAAAGAATTTTGTCAACCTTGGGACAATTTTATATGAATCTGATATTGTGACGGTTCATGTGCCGCTTAATATGGTTGGAGAAGATAGCACTCATCATCTTTTTAATGAAAAGAGTTTCAAAAAGATGAAAAAGGGTGCCTGGTTTTTCAATTCTTCACGGGGTGAGGTGACCGATACGGCCGCTCTTAAGAAAGCACTTGGCTCTGGGAAACTGGGTGGCACTGTTTTAGATGTATGGGAGAATGAACCGGATATTGATCTTGAACTTATGGCAAAAACGTTTATCGCAACTCCACATATTGCAGGGTATTCGACTGACGGCAAGGCTAACGGAGCAGCAATAATTGTCAACTCTTTATGCAAATATTTTGATCTTACGTTAAAAAACTGGTACCCTGAGAATTTGCCGCAACCTCCTGTACCGGAAATAATAATTGATGCCAAAGGCAAATCAGATGAAGATATAATAAGGGAAGCTGTTTTTCACACTTACAATATAGCCGGGGATGATATAAAATTTCGTTTTTCACCGTCGGATTTTGAAAAACAAAGAGGCGATTACCCGCCGAGGAGGGAGTTTCCTTCGTACAGAATTAATATTAAAGGAGAGACTGAAAAAGTTCAGAAAATATTTGAGGGACTTGGGTTTAAGATTGTAAGCTCTACACCCACTCTTCCTGAAGTACTTCTCCGTTGATTCCGACGATCATCTTTTTAACCGGAACTTTTCTGGAAGCTTTGGCCATTGCTGTCCTGACTATCTGCAACAATCCACCACAGCACGGAACTTCCATCATCATCACTGTTATGGTGTTCACTTTTGCAATGTCAATCATAGAAGTTAACTTTTCAACATAAATGTCGACTCCCTGATCAAGTTTAGGGCATGCAATTGCCAGCGACTTGCCTTTCAGATGATTACTATGAAAACCACCCATCGAAAATGCCACACAGTCGGCTGCAAGTAAAAGATCAGCACCTCTGAAATATGGGGCATTTGGATTAACCAGATGCATCTGCACCGGCCACTGCCTCAGTTCTGAAGGCTGGTCTGCCAATGGAGTATTGTCATTTGTCTTTTCTTGCTTTTCAATGACCATCGCTCTCGATCCCGGACATCCGCCACCTTCATGACCATGGTTATGAGAATGATTATGAGCCTGCTCCATAACGCGTGTTTCGCTATAGGATTCAGCTTCTCTGGTCTCGATGGTGATAGCTCCTTCAGGGCAATGACCGATGCAGGCACCAAGCCCGTCGCACATAAGTTCACTTACCAGTCTTACCTTGCCGTCGATTACCTGTAAAGCACCCTCGTGGCAGTTTGGAACACACAGGCCGCAACCATTGCATAGCTCCTCATCAATTTTCAGAATATCTCTCTTCATATTTGTATGGTTTAATTATTTTCCGTGACAAAATTGAAGAAATGCCAAGGACTAAATTGTAGCATATGTTACAATTTGTGATTTTTTTAAAAAGATGAATCCGTGAAAGTTGAAGACCTATGTTTATGGATAACAATTTACTATTTTTACGAAAAAACCATGGACTATTCTCTTTTATCAAATGCCCCTCTGTTCAGGGGACTTACAACGGGGGAGATAGAAACAATTCTTTCTGGTGTTCCTCATCGGACTAAAAAATTTCAGGCAGGCTCTCTGATATCACAAAGCGGGGAACCTGTTAATTCACTGATAGTTGTAATAAGTGGAGTTGTGAAGGGAGAAATGGTTGATTATGCAGGAAGAGTGATAAAGATAGAAGATATTCCTGCCCCTGGAGCTCTTGCATCTGCTTTCATGTTCGGCAACAGAAACAAGTTTCCGGTTAATGTAATTGCAGTTTCAGATGGAGAACTGCTTTTGATAGAAAAGCCCGATTTCCTTAAACTGTTAATGAGAAACGACATTATCCTGGTTAATTTTCTGGATATGATTTCAAACCGTTCTCAGTTCCTGTCGGAGAAGATTAAATTTCTGAATTTTAAGACGATAAAAGGAAAACTTGCCCATTATATCCTTCAGAAAGCAGGGAAGGAGAAGGCGTCTATTTTTTTGGATATGACGCAGAATGAACTTGCTGATTTTTTTGGTGTTGCAAGGCCCTCAGTAGCAAGGGCACTTGGTGAGTTGGAAGAGGAAGGTTATCTTGAAGCTAAAGGTAAAAACATTAAGATAATTGATAAAGAAGGACTGGCTGAACTTACAATTGACTAATTCCTTCTTACAACAAATCTGAAAGAAAAAATCCGGTCAATAAGGCCGGATTTTTCTAATTAGGTTGATGGTTATTTTAGTCCCCTGTTTACAAGAAGAGCATCGATACCCGGCTCTTTTCCTCTGAAAGCAATATACATCTCCAGCGGGTCTCTTGTTCCTCCTTTTGAAAGGATCTCTTTTTCAAATTTGGCAGCGACTTCCTTATTAAAAATATTACCGGTTTCCTTAAATGCCTGGAATGCATCAGCATCAAGAATTTCGCACCAGATATAACTATAATAACCAGCAGCATATCCACTGGCCCAGATATGATTAAAATAGGTTGACCTGTACCTTGGTTTGATCTCAGGAATTAAGCCATATTTATCCATAGCTTTCTTCTCAAATTCCCTTATATCGATATCGGTCGGTTCAGTTAAAGCATGATATTCCATATCGAGAAGTGCAGCAGCAAGATATTCAACAGTGATGAATCCCGTATTGAATTTACTTGCTTTGTCAAGCTTTTCAACAATTTCAGCCGGAATAATTTCACCTGTCTGATAATGTTTTGCATATACTTTTAACACTTCGGGTTCAAGTACCCAGTGTTCCATTATCTGTGAAGGCAACTCGACAAAATCGCGTGGCACGGAAGTGCCTGAAACACCCGGGTATGTTGAGTTTGAAAGCAACTGATGGAGGGCATGTCCAAACTCATGGAACAACGTTGAAGCTTCATCAGCAGTTAGGAGTGAAGGTTTATCGCCTGTCGGAGGAGTTGAATTTGTAACCATTGTTACAATCGGGTAAATCATTTTCCCCTTAATATTACGGCTCTGACCTCTGAAAGCACCACACCACGCACCATTCCTCTTTGACAGACGAGGGTAGTTATCAATCATCAGAATACCAACATGTTTACCATTGCGTTTGACTTCAAAAGTATTAACATCAGGATGATATTTGGGAATGTCATTTCTTTTCGTGAATTCAAGTCCATAAAGCTGATTGGCAACATAGAACATTCCTTCCATCACATTGTCAATCTTAAAATATGGCCTGGTAACCTCATCGCTGAGATCGTATTTCTCTTTCTTTATCTTTTCAGTATAATACCACCAGTCCCATGGCTCAAGTTTAAATTTACCGCCTTCCCTGTTTATCATTTCCTGCTGAGCTGTTGCCTCGGCTTTGGCTACAGGAGTTGCAGCAGCCCATACCTGACCGAGGAATTCAATTACTTTTTGGGGAGTTTTAGCCATATTGCGTTCAAGAGAAAAATCAGCATAGCTCTTATAACCAAGTAGGTGAGACCTTTCAACCCTAAGTTTTGCTATTTTTGCTATTATCGCTTTGTTATCACGTTCATTATCATTATCGCCTTTCATAAAATAAGCTGTGAAAAGCTTCTGTCTCAGATCCCGTTTTTCAGAATATTTCAGGAATGGTTCCATTATCGGATACTGAATTGTGAAAACCCATTTGCCATCCAGCTTCAGACTCTTAGCCAATGATGCTGCCTGGGCAATAGCACCTTCCGGCAATCCGGCTAAATCTTCCTTTTTATCAACAACAAGCTGGAATCCGTTGGTCTCTGCCAGCAGGTTCTGACCAAATTGAACTGAGAGGAGAGACATTTCTTCATTTATTTTGCGGAGTTTGTCTTTATCTTCTGCAGATAAAGCAGCTCCGCTTCTTACAAAGTTTTTATAGGTATCATCCAGTACCTTTTTTTCTTCTTCTGTGAGTTTAAATTTGTCACGGTTCTCATATACCGATTTAATTCTCTGGAAAAGGCTGTCATTCAGGCTTATATCATCTCTATGCTTAGAAAGTAGTGGTGAAAGTTCCCTGTTGATTTTCTGCAAAGTATCATTGGTATTTGCAGAGTTAAGCGACCCGAAGACCCTGCTTACTTTAGTGAGAAGCTGACCGCTGTATTCCAGAGCTTTAATAGTATTATCGAAAGTTGGTTTTTTGGGATTATTAATGATAGCTTTTATTTCAATTCGCTGTTCTTCAAACCCTTTAAGATAAGCAGGCATGAAATGGGCAGCCTTTATCTGTTCAAAGGGAGGTACCTCGAAAGGAGTGTCATATTTGTTGAAGAAAGGATTATCGCTCTTTTCTTCCTTTTTGCATCCTGTGTATGCTACAGCTGTAATGAACAAAATAATCAGAGTTTTTTTCATATTTGAATTTTTGGTTTAGGGTTGGTTATCTGAGCGCAAAATACAAAAAATGAAAACAAAAAAATATGATTTTAATCTTAAAAAAGAAAGGAAAGACACCGTGTGATGTCTTTCCCTGATTTACCTAAACCTGATCGTAGAATATGCCGAATGGCATTTGTAGAGAAGTAAAAAATTGTCGTTAAATTAAAATTTTCATGTCTGCCTTTATAATTCTATAAAACATATAATGTCCAAAATATAGTTTTCTTTTTTTCTGTTGCCTGTTGCCTGTTGCCTTTCTTTGATATATAGACGTAGATAAACTCAAAATGTTGCAGGGTTCTTGGTTAATGATTTGTTAATCATTTGTTAAAATATTGTATGTGTAAGATATTCAGGTATATAATATATTCATGAGATCTTAGTTCACATACTTTATTCCTGACTTTGGTTATGACTTTATGATGTAAGAAGGATGTTTGTGCTGTCAAATCCAAATAACGACAATCATTTGAATTTATTATTACTGATATACCCTGTTAAAAAATTATTTAACTTGCACCCATCATTGAATTATGATGATCGCAAAACTGAAATATCGTTTTATGATGCAACGCCTTGGCAGAAGGCTTTACAGTTGTCTGATGTTCTACAGCTTCTGAACATTTTTCTCTTTCTGAACCCTCAGAATAGTAATTCCTGTTTTTATTCACGATTTCCAATTCAGCCTTACACCTTTTATATGAAGGGACTCATTTTCAGCGTTAAAAGATATTCAATTCACGATGGCCCGGGGATAAGGGTAACATTCTTCATGAAAGGATGTCCTCTTAACTGTATGTGGTGCCATAATCCGGAAGGAATATCTCCTTTTCCTGAAAATGTGATCAAGTCTGATAAAGTAGGCGAAAGAGAGTTCAGTAACAGTGAGGAAGTCGGGAAATACTATTCAGTTGAAGATGTACTTAAGATACTTGAAAAAGAGAGGGTTTTCATTAATCAGTCAAACGGGGGTGTCACATTCTCAGGCGGTGAGCCAATGCTTCAGTTTGAATTTTTGTTTGAGGCGTTAAAAGCCTGTAAGGAAAATGGTTATCATACAGCAGTTGATACTTCAGGTTATTCATCTTCTGAAAACTATAAATCAATAATTCCCGTTACTGACCTTTTCCTCTTCGACATCAAGCACCTGGATGAAGCCCGGCATATTGAATTAACCGGGGTTTCCAATATCGGTATACTTGATAATTACCGGCTTCTTCTTGAAAGTAGGAAAGATATAATGGTAAGAGTTCCTGTTATTCCTGGTTTTAATGATGATCCTGACCATCTAAAAAAACTTAAACAGTTTCTTCTATCAACGAAAACCGAATCTCTTAAAAAGATAAACCTTCTGCCTTTCCATAAAATCGGGTCATCAAAATATAAAAGATTTAATATTCCCTACAGAATGGGTAATGTGGAACCGCCTGCAAAAGGGAAAATACAGGATCTTAAAGAATTTTTCCTCGAAGTTGAGGTCAAAGTTAAAATTGGTGGATAAACAACCTGACAGAAAAGGAAGGTTAAGATAATAATTAAGCGTACAATGAAAATATCAGCAAGAGTCAAACAATTAAGAGAGCAGAGTCTTAATGCAGTCGAAAAAATCAGTGCAGAAAGAGCATTGCTGATGACTCAGTTTTATAAGAGCGATGAAGCCCGTGAATTGTCAGCTCCGTTGAAAAGGGCAAAAGCCTTCGAATATCTTCTGAAAAATAAGAAGATATGTATCAATGAAGGGGAACTGATAGTGGGAGAGAGGGGGTCTGCACCCAAGGAGACCCCGACTTACCCGGAGATAAGCCTTCATTCCATGATTGATCTGGAAATACTTAACTCAAGGGAAAAGGTCTTCTTCAGGGTTGATGAAGAGGTGAAAAACATTTATGAGAAAGAGATTATCCCTTTCTGGAAAGGAAAGAGTAACCGCGACAGGATAATGAGCCTTATGACTCATGAATGGATGAATGCATACAAAGCCGGCCTGTTCACTGAATTCCAGGAACAGCGTGCACCAGGACATACTGTATTGGGTTACAAGATGTTCACGACAGGATTTCTTAAACTAAAGGAAGAAATAAAAGAATCCGTTTCAGCTCTCGATTTTTATATTGACACACAGGCTTTTGAAAAGTTTGAAGAGCTTAAAGCAATGGATATAGCATGCGATACTATAATAATGTATGCGAACCGTCATGCAGATGAACTGGAAAAACTTGCTGCAAATGAAAAGAATTCTGATAGGAAGAACGAGCTGTTAAAGATGGCAGCTGTATGCCGGAAGGTACCTGCAAATGCTCCGGAAACCGTTCACGAAATGCTTCAACATTATTGGTTCATTCATCTGGGAGTTATAACAGAACTCAATCCCTGGGACTCCTTCAATCCGGGCAGACTTGACCAGCATCTTTATCCCGTATATAAAAAGGAGATGGAGGCAGGCTCACTTTCCACAGATGAATTGTATGATCTTCTCTGTTGCTTTTGGGTAAAGTTCAATAACCATCCTTCACCACCAAAAATGGGTGTCACGGCCAGCGAAAGCAATACTTACACAGACTTCTGTCTTATCAATCTTGGCGGTGTCAAACCCGATGGTACTGACGCAGTTAATGAAATATCATATATTCTTCTTAATGTTATTAAGGAGATGCGGATACTTCAGCCCGGTTCGATGGTACAGATTAGCAAAAAAAGCCCCGACAGGTTCATACACAAAGCCCTTGATATAATCAGAACCGGCTTCGGACAACCCTCATGCTTTAATACCGACGCAATAATCCAGGAGATGTTGAGACAGGGAAAAAGTATCGTTGATGCACGTAATGGTGGTGCTTCAGGATGTGTAGAGACCGGAGCTTTTGGAACAGAGGCATCCTGGCTGACAGGTTATTTCAACCTGCCAAAAGTTCTGGAGCTCACATTGAATAACGGATTTGATAAAAGGACAAACAAGCTTATAGGATTAGAGACAGGTTATGCTCATGAGTATAAGAGTTTTGAAGATCTTATGAAAGCTTTTAAGTTGCAGGTTAACTACTTTGTTGACATAAAGATAAGAGGCAATAATGTGATTGAGAAAACATTCGCAAGCTGGCTGCCTGTCCCGTTTTTATCGTTACTTGTTGAAGATTGTATTGCCAGCGGCAAAGATTATAACGGAGGAGGTGCAAGATACAATACATCATATATACAGGGTGTTGGTCTTGGCAGTATCACAGATATGCTGACGTCAATCCGGTATAATATTTTTGATAATAAGAAGTTCGGATGGGAAGAGTTAACAAAAGCACTCGATGCCGATTTTAACGGATATGAACAGGTTCAGTATGAGATGATCTATAACACTCCGAAATTCGGAAACGATGATGATTATGCCGATCAGCAGGCAGTAGCTGTTTTTGAGATCTATTATGATGCCGTGAATGGCCGACCAACATCAAGAGGAGGAGTCCACCGGATTAATATGCTGCCAACAACCTCACATGTCTATTTTGGAAGTGTAATCGGCGCAACTCCTGATGGCCGGAAAGCACATAAACCACTGTCAGAAGGTATATCACCCAGCCAGGGAGTTGACAAACAAGGACCAACATCGGTCATTAAGTCTGCTTCAAAAATCGATCACCTGCGTACAGGAGGTACACTTCTTAATCAGAAATTCTCACCACAGTTTTTTGAAGATGAAGATAGCTATGATTGCCTTACAGCCTTGATACGCAGCTATTTCAGTCTCGATGGTCATCATATCCAGTTTAATGTGGTAAATGCAGAAACTCTGAAGGATGCACAAAAGCATCCCGAGCTATATCGTGATTTAATTGTGCGGGTAGCAGGGTATAGTGATTATTTTAATGATCTTGGTGAGGATCTTCAGAATGAGATCATCAACAGGACAGAGCATGAAGAGGTGTTATAGTTGGTAGCTCGTGGCTCATAGCTCGTTGTTTAAAGTAATAAAAAAGGCGAAGTTTAAAAACTTCGCCTGGTGGTACTAAAATTTCAATTTATTTCAACTTATTTCTATTTAATCTTCTTATCCTTCGTCTCATTGAACACCGAAGTGGCAGTTGCAATAATGCCTGCGATGTCAGTAAGATTCGACGGAATTATTAATGTGTTATTAATCTTGGCCAGCTTTCCAAACTCCATAAGATATTGTTCAGCTATCCTCAGGTTAACGGCATTTAAACCGTTTTCTTCAGATATAGCTGAAGATATTGCTCTTAAGCCATTAGCGGTTGCCTTTGCAAGTTGTTCGATCTCTGAAGCACGTCCTGCAGCCTCGTTGATACGCTTCTGCATCTCGCCTTCAGATTTTTTAATCAACTCCTGCTTGTCGCCTTCTGCATTATTTATCTTAGCCTGTTTTGTTCCTTCCGATTCAGCAATAACAGCTCTCTTCTCCCTTTCAGCCCTCATCTGTTTTTCCATAGCATCTTTAATGCTCTGAGGAGGAGAAATATTTTTAACCTCGTAACGGGATACTTTAACACCCCATGGCTCACTGGCTTTATCAACAGCTTCAACAATAGATACGTTAATTGTTTCACGTTCTTCAAATGTTCTGTCAAGTTCGAGCTTGCCAATAACGCTCCTCATTGTTGTCTGGGCTATCTGTATTGAAGCAAATCTGTAATTATCAATTCCATATGAAGCTTTTTGAGGATCCAGAACCTGAAGGTAAAGGATACCGTCAACCTCAACTGCGATATTATCGCGTGTGATACATATCTGTGGTGCGACATCAATTGCCTGTTCTTTAAGCGTGTGTCTGTACCTTACTTTATCGATAAAAGGGATAAGTATCTGGAAACCTGCTGTAAAGGTTGCCCTGTATTTTCCGAGTCTTTCAACGATTATTGCTGTTCTCTGGGGAACAATTTTAATCATAGATGCAATCAGGATAAATCCTAAAAAGATTACCCCAATAAGAATAAAAGTAGAGCTGGATCCTTCCATTTTAATTATTTTTTAGGTTTAACTATTAATGTAAAATTCTCTTTTTCAATGATGATAGCTGTTTGTCCTTCTTTAATTTCTGATTTAGATTCAGCTTTCCAGGTTGTGCCTTTGAACTCGATTTTTCCTTTCTTGTCAGGACCAATATCGGTTGTAGCCAGAGCCTCTTTTCCTGTAAACTCATCCTCAACCTCATCAGACAGGTTTCCCTTGCTGTAGAAGAATTTCTCCTGAATAATTCTTCTGAGTGCAATGAGAGAAAGAACGGAAGTTAAAGCGAAAATTATTATTTGCAGATTGGTTCCGGGTTCCCCAATCAGACAAACCAGAGCAGTAATCCATGCTCCCAGGCCGAAGAAAAAAATGAAAAAACCGGGAATGACCAATTCGAGCAGAAACAGAACCAGGCCTATAAGGAACCAAAATAGTTCAGGCCTGGAAAAAATGTTTGCAATCATAACGAATAGTTTAAATTATTAGCGGAAAAATTGTTTTGAATGAAGTAAAGATATAATAAAAACAGCAGAAAACTCAAAAATAAATCCTGTGAGCCATTTTTTTATTTGGATCGGAAGTTACTACGGGGAAAGAAGATGGTTTAATTTTCGGCAATACTGTTACCGATATCTCTCATCCATGCGGCAACTTTCTTGGAATAGAAATTCAGGTTTTCGCAGGTAAAATCACCTTCCCTTTTAATAAGGTAACCTTTATAAGTTCCGGTGCTCTCAGAAAACTGGTAGCAGATAAACTCTAATGATCCTGCATCTGCTGCTACATTTTTTAAAGCAGTTATCTTGCTTGAAGCGATGTTTTTAATGTAATTTGTATATTTCTGAAGCTCTTCTTTTGGGATATTTTTGCCGGTTTGTATGCATTTATTAATGTTTTCAGCAACCTGGCTTTCACTAAGAGTAAAGTCATTGTCAGGAAAATTCCAATCTTCAGGATTACTATATGTCATAACATTACCTTCATTGTCGATAATAAAGCCATTGTGCTGATAACCCCAGGCATAATTGACATATTCAAGCTGAAACAGGATTGCCTGCTTATCGCTGATGATATAATTCTTTTTGCATCCTGTTATTAACAAGACCAATAGAACAATAAGAAATATTTTTTTCAGAGATGATTTCATTTAAAGTTAATTAATCTACTGATCCTCAAAAATCGGACCATTTTGGATAGTTATGGAACGATTGGCAGTTAAAATTATTATTATAATGAATATAAAGAATATCACGATAAAAAAAAATTCAGGATTCATTTTTTTTTCGTAATTTATATCGTTTATAATTCCTGTGGAATTGCTTTGAGATTGAACATATCTCATCCGTCAATTTAACGGGATAAGTAATTCATTCACAAGTTATAATACGCTTTGTATTTCAGCATCTTAATTAAATTATCAGGAAAGGAGACAAATCAAATGGAAAAGTTTTTTGATTATTTTGATGGTCGGTACAGAGAGTCTATATTAAATAAGCCTCCTGCTGATGATGGTCCTGTAATTACACTTTCACGATTAACAGGAAGCGATGCCCGCCAGGTAGCGGCTATTCTGGTTGTTGACCTTAACCGTAAATATGGTATAACAAAATGGAGATGGGTCGATAAGGATATTATTTATGCCATAGCAAAGGAATTGAATACAGATACTCAGCGTGTTGAAAATTTCTATAAAGGAATTGAATTATCCAATATTTCGGAGATGATAATGGCTTTTTCAGATGGTTTTGTAAGCGATCTGAGGGTAAAAAAAGCTATTAAAGATGTTGTCCTTTCTATTTGTAAAGAGGGATATATTATTCTTGTTGGAAGAGGTGGTGTCTCAATAGCCCATGAAATTACCGATGCACTTCATATCCGGCTTATTGCGCCCTTTTACTGGAGGGTTGAGAATGTAATGAAAAAGAAGGGAATGGATATAGAAACTGCAGAGGAGTATGTTGTTGATACCGATGAAAAAAGATTCAATCTGATCAGGGCATTCCTTGATAAGAAACCGTTGAATATTGATTATCTGTTCGATTCAACAATAAACCGCAGTTCATTCACCATTCAGGGAATATCGGATCTTATTGTAACAATGTTTGAGAAAAAGATCGGGCAACAAATTACCGAGAGGAAAAACAAATCACAGAAATTTTAATTATTTCAGTTTAATCACACTACCTTCCTTCTGCTCCCTGATCCCTTTATACCCCATTACATTCACCTATCTTTTTTATGTGCTCACTGAGCCTTCTGTCGAGACTTTTCTTATATGCATCCCAATCACTTATAGGATATTTTGCCACACCGCTATCCATTGCAGCTTTAGCAACTGCCGGAGCCACACATGATAATAGTCTTGGGTCAAGGGGTTTTGGAATAATATAATCTTTTCCGAATTTAAGTTTATCGACATTATAAGCTTTTAATACTGAATCAGGTACTGGCTCTTTTGTCAGTGCAGCGAGAGCTTTTGAAGCAGCAAGCTTCATCTCCTCGTTGATTGTCGATGCTCTTACATCAAGTGCCCCACGGAAGATGAACGGGAATCCCAACACATTATTAATCTGGTTAGGATAATCCGATCTTCCGGTAGCAAAAATCAAGTCATTCCGAGTAGCCATTGCATCCTCGAAGGAGATTTCCGGGTTGGGATTTGCCATTGCAAAAACGATCGGGTTATTTGCCATTGTAGCCAGCATCTCTTTTGTCATCATATTGGCAGCAGAGAGACCAAGGAAAAGATCAGAATCTTTGACAGCCTGTGCCAGAGTGTCAAGGTCCCTGTCGGTAATGAATTCCTGCTTATATTTATTAAGGTCTTTCCTTTTTTTATTAATAACTCCTTTTGAATCAACCATTACAATATTCTTCTTCTTCACACCCAGAGAAACATATAATCTTGAACATGATATTGCAGCTGCACCTGCCCCGCATACTACTACTTTGATGTCCTCTATTTTTTTGCCTGTTATTTCAAGAGAATTAATGAGACCTGCTGAAGAGATAATTGCTGTTCCATGCTGATCATCATGAAATACAGGGATATCAAGCATCTTTTTTAGCTCTGTCTCCACCTCAAAACATTCTGGAGCTTTTATGTCTTCAAGATTTATTCCTCCGAAAGTGGGTGCTATTTGTCTGCAAAATTCTATCAGTTTCTTGGGATCTTTCTCATCAACCTCAATATCGAAAACATCAACATCAGCAAATATCTTAAACAAAAGCCCTTTTCCCTCCATTACGGGTTTCCCTGCCATTGTTCCGATATCGCCAAGCCCAAGCACTGCAGTACCATTCGAAATAACGGCAACAAGGTTACCCTTTGCAGTATAATTGTAAACATCCTCAGGGGTCTTTTCTATTTCAAGACACGGATATGCTACTCCCGGGGTATATGCCAGACTGAGATCAAATTGAGTACTATAAGGTTTTGTGGGGATCACCTCAATTTTACCGTGGCGACCTCTGCTATGATAGAGAAGCGCATCTTCTTTCGTTACTTTTGGCATGGTGTGATATTTATATTTTGTCGTTCGAATTTACAACTATAATACCAATATTCTTATGAAAAAAACATGATGTTTATCATCTGCAGAAAATTCGGTTTCATAAATAAATCATGGGAAAATCTTTAATCATCGGATTTTATTTTGCATTGACAACAAATTTGAATATTTTCAACGGCAGTTTTAACTTCACTTTTTGACTTGATTTAATTATTACTAATTTCTATGAATAAAAGCATCGCAATAGGCGCTGATATAGGTGGAAGTCATATCAGTTGTGCAGCTGTTGATCTTGTTTCAGGGAAGATCCTTAGGGATACTTTAACTGAAAGAGCAGTTAATAACCAGGCTCAGGCCAATGAGATAATTGCTGTTTGGGCCGAAGCACTTTCAGGTGCTCTGGCGAAAGTACCTTTTGAAAAAGTTAAAGGAATTGGTTTTGCAATGCCTGGACCATTCGATTATGTCAAGGGAATTTGTTTTATCCGGGGTGTGGCAAAATATGAGAATCTCTACGGCATTAATATTATCGATACCATTTCAAGTAGTCTGGAGGTCCCGGAAGACTTCCTCATAAGGTTTATGAATGATGCTTCAGCTTTTGCAGTAGGAGAGGCGTGGGCAGGCAGTGCGACCAAGGCTAACCGTTCACTTTCAATTACACTGGGAACCGGCTTCGGATCTGCATTTATCAGTAACCGTATCCCGATTGTAGATGGTCCGGATGTACCTAAACTGGGTTGTATTTATCACCTGCCATATAGAGATGGAATTGCTGACGATTATTTTTCGACTCGTGGGTTACTTGGCAGATATAAGAATCTAACTGGTAAAGAGTTGAGTGGTGTAAAAGAGGTTGCAGCATTGGCTGCTTCCGACAGGATAGTCTCTGATCTTTTTACGGATTTTGGAGATAAACTTGGGCTGTTCCTTGCTCCATGGCTTAAAAAGTTCAAAGCTGAAATTATTGTTATTGGTGGAAACATATCGTATGCATATATTCTCTTTGGAGATGTTTTTGAGGACAGGTTGAAAAAAGAGAAATGTAATTGCAAAGTAGCTCTTTCAAAACTGAAAGAAGATGCTGCCCTTCTGGGAAGCGCATATCTGCTTGATGATGATTTCTGGAAATCAGTACAACATGCACTTCCGCTAATGTAAATTAATCAATATAAACCTGTTGCCTGTAGCCTGTAGCCGTTAAATAAATGGCGTCAGGCTAAGGGCGACAGGCTACCGGAAGAAAAAATAAATAATTAACTCAGTAATTTCACTCAAACCACCCTATTATGAATACACAAAAAGTAAACATTACTAAAATACTCCCAGTCCTCATGGCATTTTTTGTCATGAGCTTTGTTGACCTTGTAGGTATCGGGGTTGACCGTGTAAGTAAGGATATGAACCTGAGTGCCACTCTTGCTCAATTGATCCCTTCTGCTGCTTTCCTCTGGTTTCTTCTCCTCTCTGTTCCGGTAGGAGTGATGCAATCGCGTCTGGGCAAACGGTTTATGCTTAATATCGGTATGGGCGTTACGGCATTGGGGTTACTGGTGCCATATTTCTTTTATACTTTCGAAATGGTGCTTGTCGGTTTTGCCCTGCTTGGAATAGGAAACACAATTGTCCAGGTATCTGCTAATCCACTTCTTGTAGATGTTGTTCCTGGCAACCGGACACCAAGTTTCCTTAGCTTTTCTCAATTTGTAAAGGCTATAGGCTCAATGATTGGAGCTCCTCTTGCGGCGGTTCTTGCAGCTCAGTTCGGTGACTGGAAACTGTTGTTCCTTGTATTCGGGGTTGTTTCAATTCTTTCAGTTCTATGGCTTGGTTCAGTGAAAATAGACGAGAAAAAGCAGACAGAGATCAAGGCAACTTTTGCTTCATCATTCAAACTGCTGGGTACAGGTTTTGTCCTTATAATGGTTTTATCAATTTTCCTGGTAGTAGGTATCGATGTGGGATTCAACTCCAATTCCGGACAGTTCCTGATCAAACAGTTTGGTATTGATTCTACAACTGCAGAATCGGGCAGAAGTGTATATTTCTTCGGTCGTATGCTTGGAACTTTCGCAGGAGCTATTATGCTTACTAGGATCTCTTCACGCAAATTCTTCATGTGGACATCAATACTCGGAATATTATGTTTAGTTGCCATTCTGCTCATCTCTTCACCTTTCATGGCATGGGGACTCGTATTTCTTATCGGACTGGCAGTTGCTAACATTTTTCCGCTTGTATTTTCTATTACTGTTGAAAGATATCCAACCCGCAG
The DNA here is from genome assembly GCA_037143835.1 of Bacteroidota bacterium. Lineage (GTDB taxonomy): Bacteria > Bacteroidota > Bacteroidia > Bacteroidales > VadinHA17 > LD21. Next base: position 6,848 of record JBAWXY010000001.1, on the reverse strand, counting down.
CAATGAAATTTCAGGCCTTATGATGATGGCAATTTCAGGTGGTGCGGTTATACCTTTAATAATAGGATGGGTAAGTGACCTGAGCAATGTTGCAATTGGGATGTCAATTCTGATAGTCTGTATGACCTGCCTTTTATCAGTATCTATATATAGCCTGAAAAAGTAGGTTCAAAAAATATCTGAATCAACCTGCCTTTAGACAGGTAAGCGAGATCTGAGGGAAAATAATTCCGGTAGATCTCGTTGATTTATCTCAGGAATAAGATCAGGCAACTGTCAAAACTACCCTTGTCAGGTCTTCATCACGGGATGAGTTCCCTACCATGATCTCGAACTCTCCCGGTTCAACAACATATTTCATGTCGATATTATGGAATGCCAGGTGTTCTGGTTTTATCTCAAAAGTTATGGTTTTTGTTTCACCCGGTTTTAAGGAAACCCGCCTGAATCCTTTCAACTCTTTCACCGGACGGGTCACTGAACTGAACTTATCGCGGATATACATCTGAACAATTTCGTCACCAGCCTTTTTACCGGCATTGGTTACATCAACCTTTACCTTTGTTGTGCCATCCTTTTTAATTCTGCTCTTCTCAAGTCGGAGATTTGCCTGCCTGAATCTGGTATAGCTTAACCCAAATCCAAAATGCCAGAGCGGCTTATTATCCATTGAAAGATATTCGTTTATCTGGGCACTCGGCTTAAAGTTATAATACATAGGTAGTTGTCCGGCTGATTTTGGAACGGTTATGGTCAGTTTGCCCGAAGGATTTACATCGCCGAAGATGATATCGGCAGCAGCAGTGCCGGTCTCCTGACCCATGTACCATCCCTCAATTATTGCAGGGACATTCTCAGCAATATAATTGATTGAAAGAGGCCGCCCATTCATCAGGTACACAACTACAGGTTTCCCAAGTTCAATTATAGCTCTTACCAATTCATCCTGATGACCGAAAAGGTCGAGGGTCATATTATCGCCGATATGCGTTTTTGCCCAAGCTTCACGGCATAGATGCTCGTTTTCACCAATGGCAAGGATAATTATTTCGGCCTTTTTAGCAACTTTCACCGCTTCGGTTATAAGCTTCATGTTTTCTTCCCTGGTCGGGAATTTGATCTCATCACCTTTCCAGTTGAAGAAACTTATTGAAGCATTTGTTGTCAGTTTACAGCCTTGTGCAAATAAAACTTCAGACTTTTTGCCAACCTTATTTTTTATTCCATTAAACAGACTGACCTTTTGATAAGGCTCCCCTGCGTAACCGCCGAAGAAAACATCTTTTGCACACGGACCTATTACCGCGATTTTCCTGTATTTGTTTTTCGGCAATGGAAGCAGTTTGTCATTTTTCAAAAGAACGATTGATTCATGTGCTGCCTTCAGTGCCAGTTCTTTTGATGCAGGATCCTTGCTTACTTTGATCGCGGTATTTAAATCAACGTACGGGTTCTCAAAAAGTCCAAGTTTGAATTTAAGTCCGAGTACCTGCAAAACGGCCTCATCAATATCTGATAGTTTGATTTTTTCTTCCTTCAGAAGCTCAGGCAGATATTTGTAACAGTTTGCCTGAGGAAATTCGTACTGAACACCGCTGTTGAAAGCTGTTTTTGCAGCATCTTTAATATTTTCTGCAACGCAATGTTTATTAAAAAGCTGGTCAACGCCATAGTAATCAGATACTATCATTCCTTTAAAGCCCCATTCCTTCCTTAGAAGATCGTTCAATAACCAGCCGTTTGCATGTGATGGCACTCCATCCACTTCATTGTACGAAGGCATGACACTGGCCGGCTTAACATTATCGATGCACATTTTAAATGGTGGCATATGGTAATCACGTAGAACTCTCATTGAATAATTGGCCGGGCCCTGGTTCTGTCCTCCTTCGGACTGACCATGTCCTGCAAGATGCTTCAGGGTAGCCGCAACATGGTCTGGAGCAATTGTACCGTCGGAAGAACCCTGAAGTCCTTTGACTGCTGCACAGCTCAGGACGCCATTCAGATAAGGATCTTCACCGTAAGTCTCTTCAACGCGTCCCCATCTTGGTTCGCGACATACATCTATAACGGGAGTCAGGGCATGGTGGGTGCCTCTTGTCCGCATTTCCCTGGCAACTGCACCGTACACTTTTTCAAAAAGAGCAGGATCCCATGAGCAGGCCATACCGATTGCCTGTGGGAAAGCTGTTGCATCGCGACGCATCATACCGTGCTGACCTTCATCAACAAAGATGACAGGTATTCCCAGACGTGTCTTCTCAACAACGTATTTCTGGATTTTATTTCGTTGTACTACAGTCTCTTTTAAGCCCCAGAAAGCAGGATGGATGGAATTAGCGCCATTCCCGAAAGCAGCTTTCATTTTTTCAGGGTCATTCAGAAACTCGTCATTGTAATCTTCCACGCCTCCATTCCATAAACCCATCAGTTGAGCAACCTTTTCTTCAATGGTCATTCTTGAAAGCAGGTCTTTTACCCTTTTTGAAACAGCTAGTTTTGGGTTCTTGTAAGGTGCATTTATAAGAGAGTCATTCTCTTTTCTATTGGTATGCGGTTTTTTTGACATCGGATGATCTATTAGTTAAAATTCTTTTATTTATCTGATCCAGCCTCCTTTATGATTGCATAAAAAGCGGATTTAGGCTGAAGATTGCGGTCAAAAAGTAAAGGATAATTGGTCCTTCCCCTGATTGGCCAGTTATTAAGCCATGACTGTCCGTCTTCGATTCCCCAGAATGTAACCCTTGATACTTTGTCCTTGTAAAAGAGAAAAATTTTGAAGAAACCGGCATATCGGTCAGCAAGCTGTTTCTGAACCGAATCAGGCATGCTTTCAGGAAATGGATTTGATTCCTTCGTAAGTTGAAAATTCTCTGAAATTTCTGCAGTTGCAAGATTCTCAGGCCGGGGCAGAACATTTATATCCATTTCAGTGAACATCACCTTTATTCCCGTTGCTGCAAATTTGGATATACTTGAATCAACAATCTGAAATGCAGGAGTATCCAGATGCCAGTGAGCTTGTATCCCGATGCCGTCAATCTTTACGCTTTTTGCCTGCAGCGGCTTGATTATTCTGTTAATAGTGCCTTCCCTTTTTGCAGGTTGTTCGATATTATAATCGTTATAATAAAGTTCAGCATCAGGATCTGCTTCATGTGCATATTCAAATGCTTTCTGGATGTAGTCTTCACCTATAATCTCCAGCCATTTGGTATTGCGAAGCTCTCCGTTTTCATCAATAGCCTCATTTACAACATCCCAGCCATTGACTTTCCCTTTATACCTGGTTACTACCGTCAGTATGTGATCGTGCATCCTTTTCAGAAGAGTATCCCTGCTGACAGGGTTACCCGATTTATCTTCAAAGACCCAGCGTGGAACCTGCTGGTGCCAGATAAGGCAATGTCCTATTATAAACATATTATTCCTCATTCCAAGAGCAACAAAACTGTCGGCTTTTTCAAAACTATATTTATTCAGTTCCGGATGTACTGTATCCCATTTCAATGCATTTTCAGATGTGATAGTGTTGAATTGGTCTTTCAGGATTGTCATTATTATGGGATCCTTCTGCCTTACCTGATTTCCTGTTAAGGCTGCTCCGATATAAAAATCGTCCTTAAAAGCATCTTTTAATTTTGGTAATTTCTCATGTTTGCACCCAGTGATGAAAAGCAGACTTGCTAATGATACAAAAGAGATCAACCTGATTGAAATTTTAATGCGTTTTATTTTCATATCATTGTGTTTTACAATTAATTTGAAATTATTTAAAATCCGGCCTGTTAATTATGGCTGTAAGCTTTCCTTCGTTCAGCAAGTTCATCCTGCATTTTGAACTCTGTGCTTTTATTGATCTGGTAGAAGAAAAGAACCAGAATTCCTCCAGCCATTGCTATCGCCGGATAGATACTTATTGTCAGACGAATACCCATCAGAGCCTGAGGCGTCTGTACAGCATTGGCTACATAACCATATAAACTTAGAAGAGAACCTGCCAGAGCACCACCAATTGCAAGTCCGACCTTTAAGCCGATGATGATGCCTGCAAATACTATTGCAGTTGCTCTCCGGTTGTTTTTCCATTCCGAATAATCTGCCACATCGGCCATCATTGCCCAAGGCAAAGGCATTGAAACGCCCCAGGAAAAGTTGAAGATAATCTGGAAAATAAGTGCCAGCATTATGGCTCCGGGAGCAATGAAAATGAAGAGAGCAGCAATTACCACACTCAGTATAAGTGATGCTTTAAATACATCCCGTTTTCCGAAGCGGGCTGCAAGAGGTTTCGATAAAAATATACCCAGTATGGCAGCAAGCTGACTGAATATATTAATGATACTGAATGCATTACCAGCTATGTCAGCATTTTGCCCAAGCATTCCGACCTTATCGAGGAAGCCAAAGAGTCCCTTATTCAAACCTTCGAGGAATGTCAGCATGCTCTGTTTATCGAGATAATACTTAAAGAAATAGAGCATTATACTGTTCCTGATTGCAAGGAAGATAAACATTAAAACAAAAACAGAGAACATTATAACCCATGGACGGTTTTTCAAAAGGTCAGAGATATCCTGCTTCAAAGATGTTTTCTGCTGAGGATCGGGCTTGATTCTTTCTTTAGTTGTAAGGAATGTTATAATGAAGAATATTACAGCGAGCGCACAAAATATTCCCATTGTAATCTGGTATCCTTTTGCGCTGTTTCCTTCTCCAAAATGATTCACCATTGGCAGAGCAAATCCCTGAATTGCGATGGTAGCCAGGGTGACAAAAATAAAACGCACAGAAAAGAGACTGGTACGTTGAACCATATCCCCGGTGATTACACCGCTGAGGGCTGAGTAGGGGATGTTATTCGCTGAATAGATTGAAAGTAATAATATATAGGTTATATAAGCATAAACGATTTTTCCTGATGGTCCGAAGTGAGGTGTCGTAAATGCCAGGAAGCCAATTATCCCGAAAGGTAAAGCTGTCCAGAGGATCCATGGACGGAACTTACCCCAGCGGGTGTTGGTCCGGTCAGCCACCACACCCATTATCGGGTCAAATACTGCTCCCCACAATCTGGCAACCAGAAAGAGCCATCCGGCAGCGGCTGCTGAGATACCAAATGAGTCAGTATAAAAACTCAGTTGCAACAGCATGATTGTCTGAAAAATAAAATTGGCGGCACTGTCACCGAGACTGAAGCCGACTTTTTCTCTGATTGATAATTTTTCTGTCATTTCTATCTTTTTGAAATCAGTATTTGAATTTATTGAATATTCGAATTTAAGAAATATCATTCAAAAAATAAAGTTTATTAAGTCATTAAAATCCGTGACCTTCTTCAACCCACATCATACAATTCATTCCTCTGCAAATGTTCTTACCAAAGTTGCCGGGTCAACTTCCGGTCCGGAAGAAGCGTTTAATCTTATTTTATCTGCAAACCTGGTATCTTACTGGTTTTGTTAAAATAGAACTTCTTCCATTTGTATTTTGATCGTAAAACTTGCAAATTGCAGAGAGATTTGAATTAATTAAATTTCTAATTCGTAATTTGAAATTCGTAATTTTTATACAGACACAAATAATATAGATATGAAAGAAATCAGACTCGGCAGACGCGATTTTCTGAGGAAAACAACAGTTGCTGCCATTGCTTTTACAATTGTCCCCAGGCATGTGTTTGGTGGACAAGGTTATACTGCTCCCAGCGACCAGCTTACAAAAGGAATAATCGGGGTTGGTGGAATGGGACGAGGGCATTTTGAATATGAAGGTACACGCCTTCTTGCGGTTTGCGATGTTGATAAAACACATCTTGATCAGGCCATAGCTGCAGCAGGTGGAAATATTGCCGGTTACCGCGATTTTCGTGAGCTGATAGCCCGGACTGATATAGATATTGTTCACATTGCAACTCCGCCTCACTGGCATGGCATAATAGCCAAAACAGCTGCTGAGGCAGGAAAAGATATCTGGTGTGAAAAGCCAATGACACGCACCATCGGTGAAGGTATCAAAGTGGTTGAAGCAGTTCAGAAACATGGTCGGATGTTCCGTTTGAATACATGGTTCAGGTTCAAGGATCAGTTCTACGGACTGGGAACAACTGTGAAACCTCTAAAGAAACTTGTCGATAGTGGTGTTCTTGGCTGGCCGCTCAAAGTAACAGTAAGCGGGATAACTGGTTACGACTGGAAATTCTACTGGAGCGGACTTCATAATCTTCAGCCAATGCCTGTCCCGGCAGAATTAGATTACGATTTCTGGCTTGGCCCGGCTCCTTATAAACCATATAATCCTGAAAGAGTACATGCAAAATTCCGGGGTTACTGGGATTATGATGGTGGCGGTTTAGGTGATATGGGTCAGCACTATCTCGACCCAGTCCAGTATCTGCTCGGGAAGGATGATACCAGCCCTGTCTCAGTCGAGATTGATGCACCCCAACAGCATTACGATGCTGTGGGATCATGGCGAAGAATAACATATACTTATGCCGATGGATGCCAGATAATACTCGATGGCGAAAACCGCGACAAAGATGCAGCTTATATTGAAGGCCCTCATGGGAAAGTATTTAAAGGATTCAAATCGGATATCCCCAATATGGAGAAGCTGATTGATTCGCTTCCTGATCCGGCACCTCAGATAGGAACTTTCAGCGAATCGGTTCTTACGAGGAAAAAATTTGCTCTTAATGAGTCAAACGGCCACAGGTCTTGTTCAATAGTTAACCTTGGAATAATTGCACTCCGGCTGGGAAGGAACCTTAAGTATGATCCGGTTAAACAGCAGTTCATCGATGATGAAGGTGCCAACAGACTCATTAACCCGCCAATGCG